>CAVIES010000102.1:0-6801 GCA_963641675.1 Anaerovoracaceae bacterium | reverse complement strand
ATCGTGGCCGACGCGTACCCGAATCTCGGCAGCGCCATCACCGACAACAAGGCCCTGCTCACCGACTTCTTCTCGGTGCTGTCCGAGGCCCCTGCCAAGAGCGAGACGCTGGTCAGCGGCCTGGCGACAGGCTGGTCACAGATTAAGGACGGTTTCTCGGGCGCGGCTCAGAGCGTCATGACGTCGCTCGAGTCCATCTCACCGAAGGCCGCTTCCGTCGTGTCCTCCGTCGCCGCGTCGTTCGGCACGGTCAAGGCCTCGATAGCCGAGGGCTTCTCCGCCGCCGGGTCCGCCGTGTCCTCATCGCTCGGGACCGTGACGTCGGCCGTGTCGTCGTGGCTCGGCACGTTCAAGCTGAACATGTCGGCTGGCGCACAGATGGCCGTCCAAGCGTTCTCCGACAAGTTCCCGACAATCTCGTCTGTTGCGAGCTCGGCCTTCTCTGGAATCAAGGGGGCCTTCTCGTCGGTCGTCTCTGGGCTCACCACTGGCGCGTCCACCATACTCGAGACCCTCACCGACTGCATCCCTGGCGGCGTGATAGTCGCCGCCATCGCCGCCATCGTCGCGGCAGTGGCATGGTGGGTCACTCAGACCGAGGACGGGCAGAAGGCGTGGAGCGAGTTCACGGAGGGGACGTCAAAGACCGTCGAGAACGCCAAGAGCACCATCTGCGCCGCGTTCTCCCGCGTCGTCGAGGCGCTGCAGCCCATCATCAGCAAGCTCGCTGAGGTCGCTACGGCCATCGGCAAGCTTGCGCTCAATATCCTCGGCAACACCATCAGCGGCATCGCCGGGTTCATAACGGGCGTCGCCACCGCCGTCGCCAAGGTGGCGGAGTTCCTCGCGCCTATCGTCAATCTCCTCGGCAGCATCGCGCTCGACATGGTGGCCACCGCGTTGCAGGCTATCAACGCCGCGCTCGACGGCATCGGCGGGATCATCGGCACCGTGGCGGACGGTATCAGCGGCTTCATCAGCAACCTGTTCGGCGTGGAGACTGCGGAAGCAGCCGTCGTGGACTCCACCGAGGACGTGGCCGACGCCGCAGACGAGGCGTCCGACTCCACCTCCGAGTACGACCAGAAGATCCAGGACAACATCGAGTCCATCGAGAACTACGACGACGCCAACGGCACGCTCCAGAGGGCCATGGAGCAGACGGGCATGTCCACGCAGGACCTCGCCAAGTACCTCGCGGACACCGACCAGACGGTCGACGACTACGTCCAGAGCATCGAGGACTACGCCGACAGCGTCATCAACGGCTTCCAGAAGATAGACACCGAGTCGCAGACCTCGCTCGACGACATGGTCAGCAACCTCGAGAGCAACATCACCACCACCGCCAACTGGTCGGCGAACCTCGAGAAGATGATGGCGATGACGGGCCTCGACTCGTCCAACGCCCTCGTGCAGGAGATGATAAGCGGAGGCCCCGAGAAGTACTCCAAGGCCCTCGACGAGATTGTCTCCTCCGAGGACAACGCCGCGAAGTTCAAGCAGGCCGCAGAGGACTACGGCAACTCCCTGGTGAACACCTACGGGACGACCGTCAGCAACGGCGCCTCCACCGCCGAGAGCGGCGGCGAGACGCTGGTCAACAGCACCTCCCAGGGCATGCAGAACGCGTCCGCCGACGCGTCGTCCACCGCGCAGTCCGTTGACCAGCAGACCGTCCAGCAGTTCGGCTCGCACTACAACGAGGCGTCCGACGCCGGAGCGAACCTGACGGGCGGCTTCGGCGACGGCGTGGCCCGCTCCGACATGGTGTCGCTCGCCGTCAGCAAGGCCCAGCAGGTCTGCCAGCAGGTCGTGTCGGGCCTGAACGGCGGCGACGGCTACAGCCAGGCCGTAAGCGCGGGGGCCAACCTGATGGGCGGCTACGCGGATGGCCTCGCGTCGGCGGTCTCCGCAGCGGTGTCGCAGGCGTCCTCCGCCCTGTCGCAGGTCATCCCCGCCCTCAACGGCGGCTCCGGCTACAACCAGGCGAGGAGCGCGGGCGCGAACCTGATGGGCGGGTACAAGGACGGCCTGCAATCCGCCGTGAACAGCGCCGTCTCCGTGGCCAAGAGCTGCATGAGCAGCGTCAACAGCGCCCTCGGCTCCGGCAACAGCTCCGCGTACTCCAAGGGCTCCGGGACCATGAACAGCTTCAGGAGCGGCTTGCAATCCGGCGTGAGCTCCGTGACCTCGCTTGCCCGCAGCACCGCGCAGCAGGTCCAGAACGGCCTCGGCTCCAACTACAACGGGGCGTACTCCGCGGGCTCAAACGAGATGTGGGGGTTCAAGAACGGCCTGAGCTCGGTAGCCAGCAGCGTCTACAACGTCGGCAGGGACGCCGCCGTCAACACCCAGAACGGCCTCGGCTCCAACTACTGGGGGGCCTACTCGGCTGGCTCCAACCTCGCCTACGGCTTCGCCAACGGCATCGCCGACAACGCGTGGGTGGCGTACCGCAACGCCAACACCATCGCGGACAACTGCGTGAGGGTCATCAACTCCGCGCTCCGCGTCGGGTCCCCGTCCAAGGTGACCCACGAGACGGGCGGCTTCTTCACGCAGGGTTTCGCCAACGGCATCGCCGACGACGCGAAGAAGGCCTACTCCAACGTGGCCGACCTCGCCGACGAGGCCGTCGCCTGCCTCGACGTGGCCACCGAGGCGTCGAAGGTGGGGGAGTCCATCGGCTCGTCCTTCAGCGACGCGCTGTCCATGAGCCTCGACACCTCGTCGCTCGGCTCGGCGGTGTCGCTCAGCAAGGCTGTCAACTCGCAGGCCGCGACGTGGGCCGCGACGAGCAGCCGCCGCCCGGTGTCGCACGGAGTGGTTGCCGCGGAGACCGATGATGCGTCTGTGGCGCAGACCATCGCGTCCGCCGTGGCGCAGGGGATGGTCAGCGTCCAGATGGGCGCGAGCTCCTCGAAGACGGGCTCGCAGGACACCACCATCGTCCTGCGCGTCGGCAACGAGGACCTCGCCCGCGCCGTGTACAAGGGCCAGGACTCCCTCGCCCGACGCGGCGTCATCAGCCTCGGATAAGGAGACCAATGGCGGTCCTGTACATAGGAGAGACCTCGGGCAGCACCGCTGCCATCAGCCCCGACCCCTACAAGCTGGAGTGGGGGCTGATGGACGTCTCGTCCGACGACGCGGGTCGCGTCATGGATGCCAACGCCACCATGTACAAGGAGCGCATCTGCCAGAAACGCAAGCTCAACGTCGCGTGGCGCGAGATAACCAACGCCCAGGCGTCGGCCATCCTCCAGGCCGTGAACCCCGAGTACTTCTACGTGAGGTACTGGGACGTCATGGACAACCGGTGGGAGACCCGTGAGTTCTACGTGGGAGACCGCTCGGCCCCGTTCCGATGGTTCGAGATACTCGGCGGCACGCGCTACTCCGAGGTCTCCTTCGACCTGATCGAGAGGTAGCCCATGCGCGCGGTCTCACAGGCCTTCGTTAAGGCGATGGAGGACAACACAACGCTGCTCGTCAAGGCCGACGTCACCTATGCCGACGGCTCGACGCAGGCCCTCACGGGAGACGACGTCTGCTCCATGAGCGTGGAGTCGGCGTCATCCTCGTCAGGTTCCTTCGACATCGGAGCGGCCATCATCGGCCAGCTCTCCATCACGCTGAACAACTACGACGACCGCTTCTCGGAGCGCGACTTCACCGACGCGGTCTTCGTGCCCTACGTCGGCAAGACCGTGGCCGACGGCACCACCGAGTGGGTCAAGCTCGGCGTCTTCACCATCGACCAGCCGGACTCCTACGCCGGGCAGATCTCCCTGACGGCACTGGACAACCTGAGCAAGCTCGAAAAGAGCTTCAGCACCGACCTCGTGTCGTGGCCATGCTCCCTCGACGCCCTTGTCGATGCCGTCTGCCATCACTGTGGCATCATCTCCTACGACGGCCTCAAGTGCCCCGACTACAAGATTCCCAAGAAGCCACAGACGAACAGCGCGTCATGCCTTGACGTGATTGGGTACGTCGCCCAGATGACCGGCTCGTTCGCCGCCGCCAACCAAAACGGAGGCCTCGAGTTCAGATGGTACGAGAGCTGGGACAGCGTCAAGGAGGCGTGGCTCGACGGCGGCGAGTTCGACGCGTCGTCCCCGTACTCCTCCGGAGACTCTGCCGATGGTGGTGACTTCACCTACACCACGGGAGCCTCCTGTGACGGTGGCGACTTCGAATCGTTGCGCTCGGTCTGTCGAATTACCAGACCGACGAGCCTGACGGTCTTCACTGACGACGTCGTCGTCACCGGACTCAAGGTGACGGCGTCGAATCAGGTCATCGTCTCCTCCAGCGGCACCGAGTCAAACGGCGCGGACGGCGAGACGCAGTTCCTCGGCTCCGAGGGCTATGTCCTGTCCATCTCCTCTAACCCCCTCATCATCTACGGTGAGGCGACTGCCGTGGCATCCATGATTTCCGACAGCGTCATTGGCATGTCCTTCCGCCCGTTCTCATGCGACACCCTCGGCGACCCGACTGTCGAGCCGGGAGACCTCGTCGTTATCACGGACCGCAAGGGCAACGCCTACAGGAGCTATGCGAACTCGGTGACCATGAAGGCGAACGGCTCCACCTCCGTCGAGTGCTCTGCCGAAAGCGCGTCACGGAACTCCGCGAGCTCGGCGTCGGCCGCGACCAAGGCACTCATCGCCGCCAGAGGCGACCTCAAGAGGGAGCAGTCGGCCCGAGAGGCCGTGGTGGAGGAGCTGAAGCAGGTCGTCGAGAACTCGTCCGGCCTGTACACGACGGAGGTCGTGCAGGAGGACGGCAGCGTCATCTACTACCTCCACAACAAGAAGAGCATGGGCCTGTCCGGCATCATCTGGAAGATGACCGCCGAGGCCGTCGCCGTCTCCCATGACTACGGCAAGACGTACTCCGCAGGAATCTCCGCTGACGGCACGGCAATTCTCGAGCGACTCTCCGTCACTGGTCTGGACGCCTCCGTCGTGAACATCACGAATCTGATGACAATCGGTGACGAGGCCAACAAGATTAACCTGAGCGGCACCTCGATTGACTTCGCTCTCGACGGCAAGGCTGGCGCCCTGACCATTACGCCGTCCGGCCACGCCTACCGAGTCGTCACGGTCCAAAACGAGGACGACCAGACGAAGGCCGTCATATCGGCAGCCAAGGGCGAGACTGTCGAATACACGTCCGGCATCTATCCCGAGAACCCCCACATCAAAACAGTCCCGGAAAGTACCGAAGAGGATGGCGTCGTGTATCTCACCTTCTTCTACTTCGTGAAGGCGAGCATTTACCACAACGGCAACTACGACCTAGTCCTGAAGAATGGCACCGTCAAGATTAGCCAGAGAGAGCTGCGTAACAGGACGGTCGCGGAGTGGACGGTCGCCGACGAGACGGACTACAGTGTCGCGGTCAGCTTTGGCGAAGCTGGAGCGGGCTGTGACAGCGGCTTCACGATAACGCTGCACCCAACCTCCGCCAGTGCCTTCCTCTATTACGCGGAGTTTCAGGTGTGGGACGTGACGCTATCGTCGTGCATCCAGTCCGAGACAACGGGAGAGCACTACATCAACGACCAGAACTTCGGACGCTACGTCAATGGCGGAAAGCTCCTGACTGCCACCATCAACATCCCGTTCGTATGGAACAACTTTAACCGGACGTTCACTTTGAGCGTGCGAGACGGCCTCATTACCGACTACAAGATTAGCTAGGAGTAGCCCATGGCAATCCAGATGCGCCGAGGCAACTACTCGGCATTCCTCCCAAGCAAGCTCCAACCGGGCGAGTGGGCCGTGGTGCAGTCCGAGGACGACAAGTCCGCCGACGGCCGCTCGGTCTACATGGCCTTCGCCGCCAACGTCGTCAAGCGCATGGCGACCTACGACGACATGGTGGACAACTGCAAGACGGCCATCGCCGAGTCCGAGGCCGACATCGTCAAGAGCCTGACCGACACCGAGGCGGAGGTGAAGGACGCCGAGGCCAAGCGCGCCACGGCAGAGGGCTCCCGAGTCTCCGCAGAGTCCGCGAGGGCCACGGCGGAGACCACCCGCAAGTCCAACGAGACGGCACGTAAGTCCGCCGAGACCAAGCGCGCCAGCGCCGAGACCACGCGCGCCAGCGCCGAGAAGTCCCGCGTCAGCGCGGAGACCGCACGCGCGACGGCGGAGGACGCGAGGGCCACGGCGGAGGACGCCCGCGTCTCAGCCGAGATCTCCCGCGACAGCGCCGAAAGCACCCGCAAGGCCAACGAGGACGCCCGCGTCTCCGCCGAGAAGGCTAGGGTGACGGCTGAGTCCGCAAGGGTCTCCGCCGAGAAGTCCCGCGTCAGCGCCGAGACGGCCCGCGAGACGGCGAGCAAGACCGCCGTGTCCAATGCCGAGACCGCGACCACCGCAGCCAACGCCGCAGCCACCAAGGCGACGGAGGCCGCTGGCGGCTGCGTCACCGCAGTCACGACCGAGTACGCCGTCACGACCGACAGCTCCACCGCGCCTACCTCTGGGTGGAGTGGAACCGCCCCGACCTACAAGCAGGGCGAGTTCGTCTGGTCGCGCAACGTCATCACCCACGGCGACGGCAAGTCCGAGACCACCGACCCCGTGGTCATCACCGGAAACGACGGCAAGTCCCCCACCGCCACCGTGACCAAGAGCGGCACGACCGCCACTATCACCGTCAGCAACACGGACGGCACGACCACCACGGCGAGCGTGAGCGACGGCGCGCAAGGCCCCAAGGGAGACACCGGAGCCACCGGCGCTCAAGGCCCGCAAGGCGAGAAGGGCGAGA
>CAVIES010000101.1:0-6846 GCA_963641675.1 Anaerovoracaceae bacterium | reverse complement strand
GGCCTCGCCTACTCGCCGGCCTCCTCCAGGATGGTGGAGAGGATGCCGCAGAGCTCGTCGACGTCGGCACGCGTGCAGACGAGCGGCGGGAGGAGGCGCAGCGTCGTGGGGCCGGTGGCGTTGATCACGGCACCTGCCTCGAGTGCCTTGGCCACGAGCTCGTGCGCGTCGGGAAGGCCGGCCTCCAGCTCGGCTCCCTGAATGAGGCCGCTGCCGCGCACCTCCACCACGTGCGGGAGCTGCGCCAGCTGCTCGGCAAGGTAGCCACCTACCTCGCGCACGTGCTCGAGGTAGCCCTCGCCGGGCTTGCCCTCAGGCGCGGTACCCTCGGTGAGCTCGGTGAGCACCGCATCGGCCGCGGCGCAGGCGAGCGGGCCGCCGCCAAAGGTGGAGCCGTGATCGCCTGGGTGGAAGGCCTCGCTGATCTCGGCCTTGGCCACGCAGGCGCCCATGGGCACGCCGCCGGCGATGGCCTTGGCCAGCGTGAAGACGTCGGGCACGATGCCGTAGGCCTGGAAGGCCAGCGCCCAGCCGGTGCGGAAGAGGCCGGTCTGGACCTCGTCGCACATCATGAGCGCGCCGTACTCGGTGGTGAGGTTGCGGACCTCCTCCATGAACTCCTGCGTCATGGGATGCACGCCGCTCTCGCCCTGGGTGGGCTCGAGAAGCACGGCGCAGATACCAGAGCCCCTGCGGGCGAAGACGTCGCGCAGGGCCTCGACGTCATTGGCGTCGATGGCGATGAAGCCGCCGGGCAGGGGCTGGAACGGATCCTGGGCCCAACCCTGCATGGTGGCGGCGATGGTCTCCATGGTGCGGCCGTGGAAGCTCTTGTTGAGGCAGACGATGTCGTAGCCGCCGTTGCCGCCGCGCTTGGCCCAGAGGCGCGCGAGCTTGATGGCGCACTCGTTGGCCTCGGCGCCGGAGTTGCCAAAGAAGGTGCGCCACTGCTGCGGGGCGTCCGGGCTGGCGTCCTTGGGCGCGCCCTCGCCGGCATTGGCGAGCTGGGCGATGCGGCGAGCGACCTCTCCCCTGTGCTCGATGTGGAAGTAGTTGGAGACGTGCAGGAGCTTGCCGGCCTGCTCGGTCACGGCGTCGGTGAGCGCGGGGTGGTTGTAGCCGAGGCAGTTCACGGCGATGCCGGCGAGGAAGTCGAGGTACTCGTTGCCCTCGGCGTCCTGAAGGCGCATGCCCTCGCCACCCGTGAACTCCACGGGCGAGCGGCCGAAGGTGTGCATCACGTAGGCGTCGTCGAGCTTCTTGGCGTCTTCGAGGCTCATGTCTGGGTCCTTTCTTTCTGCGGGCTCGGGCCCGCCGCTTGAGCGGGGCACGCCCGCCGTTGGCAAGGGCCGCACGTGGCGGCCCCGCGAGGTGCTAGTTGTTGACGGCAAGCCTGCTCGCGAGCACGCCGAGCGGGTGCGAGTCGTACTCGAGCGCCTCCTCGGTCTCGTGCATCGTGGTGCCGATGCCCTTGTCGGTGAGAAGCTCGATGAGCAGGGAGTGCGGCGTCTTGCCGTTGATGACGTGGCTGCGGAACACGCCGTGGCGCAGGGCGTAGCAGCAGCTCTCAAGCTTGGGGATCATGCCCTTGTCAACGGTGCCGGAGGCAAGCATCTCCTCCATCTCGCGCAGGCTCATGTTGGAGATGAGCGTGCTCTTGTCGGAGAAGTCCATGTAGACGCCGTCGACGTCGGTGAGGTAGACGATCTTCTGGGCACCGATGGCGGCGGCGACATAGCCGGCGGCGACGTCGGCGTTGATGTTGTAGTAGCCGCCGTCCTCGCCGATGCCCACCGTGGCCACAACGGGGATGTACTGGCTCTTGAGCAGCATCTCGAGATAGGCGGTGTCAACGCTCTCCACCTTGCCCACGCGGCCAAGCTCGGGGTTAAGCGTGGAGCAGACGATGGTGCCGGCGTCGGCGCCAGAGACGCCCACGGCGAGGTTGCCGTGGCGGTTGATGGCGCTGACGAGGTCCTCGTTGACCTCGCCCACCAGCACCTGGCGCACGACGTCCATGGCGGCCGGCGTGGTCACGCGCTGGCCGTCCTTGAACTCAACGGGGAAGTTGAGGGCGTCGAAGGCCTTGTTGATGGCCTTGCCGCCGCCGTGCACGATGACGACGTTCACGCCGAGGATCTTGAGCAGCACGATGTCGCTCATGACGTCCTCGCGCAGCTTCTCGTCCACCATGGCGGCGCCGCCGTACTTGATGACAACAGTCTTGCCGGTGATGTTCTTGATCCAGGGCAGGGCCTCAAAGAGGACTCGGCCGGTGCGCTCGTCGGTGTCCTGGGCGCGCTGGTTGGTTTCGGTTGCGTACTTCATGCGTGTTCCTCGCTACGGGGTTGTTCAGGGCGTGCGGCGCGTGGCCGGGCGCGATTAGGTGCGGTAGTCGCCGTTGATGGTGACGTAGTCGTGGGTGAGGTCGCAGGTCCAGACCGTGGTCTCGGCCGTGCCGGCGCCAAGGTCTGCCCAGATGGTGATCTCGGGCTCCTCAAATCGTCGCAGAGCCTCGTCCTCGTCAAAGGCGACGGTGAGGCCGTCGCGGCAGACGGGCATGCCCATGATGTCGATGTCGACGTCGCGCTGGTCGAACGGCACGCCGCACTTGCCGAGAGCCATGGCGATGCGGCCCCAGTTGCAGTCGTGGCCAAAGATGGCGGTCTTTACCAGCGGCGAGTTGGCAATGGCGCGGGCGGCGGTGTCGGCGTCCTCGTCCGTGGCGGCACCGGCGACGGTCACCGTCACGAGCTTGGAGGCACCCTCGCCGTCGGCTGCGATCTCGCGGGCGAGGTGCTGGCAGACGGCGTTCACGGCAGCCGTGAACGCAGCGGCCTCGGCCGTGCCGGGCTCAATCTGGGAGCCGCCGGCCTCGCCCGTGGCCAGCATGATGCAGGTGTCGTTGGTGGAGGTGTCGGAATCCACCGTGACCTTGTTGAAGGTGGCCTTCACCACGCCGAGCAGCACCTCGTGGAGCAGCTCGGGCGCCACCGGGGCGTCGGTGGTGATGACGGCGATCATCGTAGCCATGTTGGGCATGATCATGCCCGAGCCCTTGCACATGCCGCCCACGGTGACGGTCTGGCCGCCCTCGGCCTCGTAGGAGACGGCGTACTCCTTGGGGTGGGTATCGGTGGTCATGATGGCGTGGGCCGCGTCGTGGCCACCGGCCAGGCGCGCCTCCTCGGAGGCGACGGCGCAGATCTGGGCGTGAAGCTCAGGCACGCCGGTGGTGAAGTGGTCGAGCTCGAGCAGCTGGCCAATCACGCCGGTGGAGGCGACGAGCACCTCAGAGGGCTCGCAGCCTACGGCCTCGGCCACGAGCTTGCAGGTGGCCTCGGCAACCTCAAGGCCCTCGTCGCCGGTGGCGGCGTTGGCGTTGCCGGAGTTGATGCAGATGGCACGCACCTTGGAACAGCCGCCCTCACCCAGGTGGGCGCGGGAGACGATGACGGGCGCGGCGCAGAACTTGTTGGTGGTGAAGGCGCCGGCCGCGCTCACCGGCTCGTCGACCTCCACGAGCGCCATGTCCAAGCGCTGGGGGTTCTTGCGGAAGCCGGCGTGGATGCCACCGGCGTGGATGCCCTTGGGGCTCGCGGCGCCGCCGTCTGCGACGACGGTGAGCTTAGGCGTGTTCTCTTCCATGAGAGCTCCTCACGACACTGGGCGCATGGCCCAGGGAATGGCTGTTAGACGGGCATGCCGACGGTGGCAAGGCCCGTGGTCTCGGGCAGGCCGAGCACGATGTTGGCGCACTGCACGGCCTGGCCGGCGGCACCCTTGCAGAGGTTGTCGATGGCGCCGATGGCAACCAGCGTGTTGGTGCGCTCGTTCTTGGCGAGGCCCACGTGGCAGAGGTTGGTGCCCGTAACGCTCGAGGAGTGCGGGAGCTTGCCGGCCGGCAGCACCTGCACGCAGGGACGGCCCTCGTAGAACTTGTTGTAGTGGGCCAACATGTCCTCCACGCTCATGGCCGCGGCCTCGGGCGTGAGCTGCAGGTACACGGTGGAGAGGATGCCGCGGCGCTGCGGCACGAGGTGCGGAGTGAAGACGACCTGGCCGGGCTTGCCGAGGATCTGCTCAATCTCAGGCGTGTGGCGGTGCTTGCCCACGTTATAGGCCTGCACGTCCTCGTCGGCCCCGCAGAAGTGGGTCTTGGCGTTGCAACCCTTGCCGGCACCGGTGACGCCGCTCTTGGCGTCCACGATCACGATGCCCTCGGTCCAGCCGGCGCGCACGGCCGGCGCGGAGGCGATGGAGGTCGCCGTGGGATAGCAGCCGGCGCAGGCCACAAGGGCGGGCTTGCCGGAGGCGTATAGGTCGTGGGCGGCGGCGAGGTCGGCCGCAAAGAGCTCGGGCAGGCCGAAGGCGCGGGTCGCCAGCAACTCGGGCGAGGTGTGCTCGGCGCCATACCACTGCTCGTAGACGTCCTTGTCGGAGAGGCGGTAATCCGCAGAGAGGTCGACGACGGCGACGCCAGCGGCCAGCAGCGCGGGCACCTGGGCCATAGCGGCGGTGTGCGGCACGGCGAGGAACACCAAGTCGCAGCCCTTCACCGCGGGGTCGTCGTGCGTGGTGAACGAGATATCGGAGGCGCCGGCGAAGGCGGGGTAGGCCTCAGCGAGGGGCGTGCCCGCGTCGGCGTTGGAGGTGATGACGGAAAGCTCAAACTCGGGGTGGCCAAGCACGAGCCTCACGAGCTCGGCTCCGGCAAAGCCCGCGGCACCAATAACGCCAACCTTGTACGCCATGCGAATCTCCCTCAAACGCAGTGTTTGCAACTAGGCCATTATAGACCTCTGAAAACTGTCGGTTCGCATGGATTTGCGTAGTTCTGCATATTCCACTGCAGTTAATACATTTTCATGCATATCAAATTGCAGTAGCGTTAAATCAATATCGCAAGAAGCGGCTAAGATGCCCTATTCAACGAACCAACAACGTAAGCGGGTTTTCCTGGTGCCCCAGATAGGGAGCGACAGTCCCGAGGAAGCGTATCGACATACGTGACGAGGGCTGGAGCCCCTAGGTGGGGCGCCAGGGAAAGCCGGCCGCTTAAATTAACGGTTGGCCTTGAGCGTGGCGAATAGCTTCGTGTTGTGGCGCTTCACGAAGCTGATGAAGTTGCCCTCGGCGATCGCCATCTTGGCGTTCTGCTTACGAATGGGCACCAGCATGACCTTCATCATCTTGGAGCGGGGCTGGGCCACGGAGACTGCCAGCTGGGCGCGCTCGGTGGAGATGATCTGCTGCACGTGCTCGAGCTTCTCGGCCTTGGAGAGGGTGCAGCTGGGGTTGCAGACGTTCTCGACGCAGCCCACGAGGCGCTCGATGTAGCGGCGCTGCACCATCTCGGAGCTCGCCGGGTCGCCGGAGAGTCCCCAGTGCTCGTAGAGGTCGAGCATCCACTGGTGCTCCTCCTCGCGCTTCTCGTACATGTTGGAGCGCCAGCGGGCGGTCTCGCTCTCCGCGCGGAGGCGAATGAAGTGGTAGTAGGCGCGCTCGGTCACGGCCACGCGCTCTATGTCGCGAATGACGTCGAGCACGAAGGGGAAGTCGTCCCAGAAGGTCGGGCGGAAGCGAGCGCCGATCTTCTCGAGGTAAGAGCGGCGGAAGAGCTTGTTCCACGGGGTGTAGAGCAGGTTCTGGTCAAAGAGCTTCCAGGCGCCGGCGCGGAACTCCTCGGCAGAGGCATAGACCTTGGAAGGCTGGCTCTTGAGCTCGGTGGTGTGCTGGTCGGCATTGCCGTAGTAGGTCTCGATGTAGAAGCCGGCGATCACGAGGTCGAGGTCGTCCTTGTCGGCAATCTCCACCAGATCGGCGAGCATCGTGGGTTCCACCCAGTCGTCGCCATCAACAAAGTGCACGTACTCACCGGTCGCACGGTCGAGCGCGACGTTGCGCGCGGCGGCGGCGCCCTGGTTCTCGGTGTGGATGACCTCGATGCGAATGTCGCGCTCGGCCATGCGATCGGCCACCTGGCCGGTGCGGTCCTTGGAGCCATCGTCGACGATCAGCAGCTCAAAGTTGCGGAGCGTCTGGTTCTGGAGGCTCTCGATGGCGCGACCGATGAAGCGGTCCACGTTGTAGGCCGGGATGATTACCGAAACCTTCGGGGTCCTCTTCTCCATGTGAGCCATCTTGTTCCTTCTGTACGACGTGGCAAAATGCGGCGCGAAAACGGGCGAGCATCTCGCCCATCGAGAGACTACCGCAGAGGCGCCTCCCACCTATGGAGGCCTCGTGCAGCCCAGCTAATCTGCATATATTTGCTAAAAAGTCGCACAAATCGGCCGGGGCCCAGGCAACGTGCCCAAGCCCCGGCCAGCAAATTCTATGATCGCTCCCTAGGCGAGCGTGCCCACCATGACCGCAAGCTGCGTGCAGTCAATCTGCTGCCAGACGTTGCCGGCCTCATCGGAGGCCTCGTAGGTCGGCACGCCCTCCACGGCCTCGACGGAAGCTGCGGAGTTGATGGCCTTCTCGGCGAGGTCCACCAGGTCGGTCACGTCCATGTCGGTGCTCTCGATGGACTCGATGAGCTCGGCGCTATTGCTACTCACGCTGGCGGTTCCCTCGCTCACGATGGAGACGAGCGAGTTCCAGCCGTCCTCGCTCATGATGACGATGTGGCTCACCGGCACAGCCGCAGCGCTCGAGATGGCGCCCGCAAGGCCCTTCGCGCCCTGGTTGGCATACCAGTCGGCAACGCTGTAGTTCTCGTCGCCCGCCTGGAGCTTGGCATCATTGGCGAGCTGCATGAGCCTCGAGGAGCCCTGGGTCTCGTTTGCGACATAGAGGTAGACGGCAGAGGCGGATGTAGCGTCGGGCGTCACGACAAAG
>CAVIES010000100.1:0-6865 GCA_963641675.1 Anaerovoracaceae bacterium | reverse complement strand
CATCGCCGAGGCGAACGCCCAGGACAAGGCCACGACCTCGACGTCGGCGACGACCGAAGAGTCTGACGAGGGCACCGAGGCCTCGACCGAAGACGCGAGCGGGGAGTAGGGGGTAGCCATGATCGTCAACGATTCGAGCAAGAACCGCAGCACGCTCATCGTGCTCGCCGTCGTCCTCGCCGTCCTCCAGCTCGGCGTCGTCCCCAACGTTGCCCTCGTGAACGGCCGGGCCAATCTTTCGCTCGTACTTGTCGCCGTCGCCTGCCTCGGCGGCTCCACGGCCTCAGCGCCCGCCATCGGCTTTGCCTGCGGGCTCTTCTACGACCTCGCCGGCTCCGGCCCCATCGGGCTTATGGCCCTCTTGCTCACCCTCGTCGGCTTTGCGCTTGCGAGCGCCGGGCGCAGTCGCGTCGCCGACGACTTTGGCGCCTCCATCGCGATCTTCATCCCGCTCTCGCTCGCGGTGGGCATCCTTTATGCCTGCGTGCTGCTCATTTGCGGCCAGTCCTCCTCGATCGTCGACGCGCTCTTCTTCCGCGCGCTTCCGGGTGCGGTGCTCGACTGCATCGCCTTTTCCATCGTCTCCTTTGTCCTTTCGCGTGGCTCTGGCTCCTCCATGGGCGGCAAGGGCGGCTCGCGCTTCTCCACCAAGGGCCTGTAGCAGATGAGCTCGACTGTTCTCATCCTCATCCTTGTGGTTGTGCTGGTGGCGGCCGCGGCCGTGGCCATCGTGCTGTTCACGCGTAAGGACTCGTCTGCCTTCAAGCTCGACATCGGAGGCCAGGCCCCGCGCGCCGACGGCGGTGCCGACCCGAGCCCCGACAAGATGTTCAAGGCACGCTTCCTTGGCCTCGGCGCCTTCTCCGGCACCATCATCGGCGCCCTTCTTGCGCGCCTGTGGTCGATGCAGGTCGTCAACTCCGACAGCTACACGCAGCAGGCGGAGAGCAACAGGACCCGTACCGTAACCTCGTTTGCCTCGCGCGGGCGCATCCTCGACCGTAATGGCGTCGAGCTCGTGACGAACCGTCCGAGCCTCACCGTCTGCGCCTATGCGGACGTCGCTGACGATACGGTGGAGATCACGCTGCTCTCGAACCTCCTCGGCATCCCCGTCGTCGCCGCCAAGCGCCGCGCCACCGACTCAACCCAGAGCGCCCAGAGCGCCCGAACGGTCTGCATCGACGTGCCGCGCTCCACCGTGGCCTTCATCCAGGAGCACGCGGACGTGTTCCCGCAGGTTACGGTCGAGCAGCGAACCCAGCGATCCTACCCTCTGGGCGAGGTCGCCTGCCACCTGCTGGGCTACACCGGCACCGTCACTGAGGACCAGATCAGCGCTGCCGAGGAATCCAGCACCGGCATTTCTTACGAGAACGGTGACGTCGCCGGACAGGCCGGTATCGAGTACCAGTACGAGGAGGTGCTCCAGGGCGTACGCGGTGAGCAGACCGTCTATGTCGACTCAAACGGCAACGTCACCGACTACTCAACCAACGTTCCCGCCGAGCAAGGTTCTGACATCATGCTCACCATCGACTCGAACGTGCAAAAGGTCGCGGAGGAGTCGCTGAGGGATTTCATCAAGAAGCGTCAGGACGGCGGCGTCACCACCTGTAAGTCGGGCGCGGCGGTTGCCATTGATGTAACTAATGGCGAGATTATCGCCCTGGCGAGCTACCCCACATTCAGGCCAAACGTCTTCGTTGGCGGCATCTCGCAGGACGATTGGGACGAGCTCTCGAGCGAGGACGCCGAGTACCCGCTCATGAACAGGGCTGTCGCCGGCCAGTATGTCGCGGCCTCGACGATCAAGCCGCTGACGACGTTTGCCGCGCTCGACAACGGCGTTGCCACCATAGACTCGACCTATGACTGCGAGGGCTGGTGGACCGGCTTTGGCGAGGCTGACGGCAAGTGGTGCTGGAACCACACCGGTCACGGCGGCATTAACCTCAGAAACGGCATCACCTTCTCCTGCGACGTTGTCTTCTACGAGATCGCAAAGGCCTTCTACAACTCCGATAACAATGAGGCCATGCAGGAGACCTTCCGTAAGTGGGGCTTGGGCCAGACCTTGGGCATCGACCTTCCGAGCGAGGCTACGGGGCGTGTCCCCGACGCTGAGTGGAAGTACAACTACTTCTCGAGCTGGTCGGACTCTGAGCGCCAGTGGAACGGCGGCGACAACACCAACATTGCCATCGGTCAGGGCGACATCCTCGTGACCCCGCTTCAGATGGCCTGCGTGTACATGGGCCTCTCCAACAGAGGAACGATTTGGACACCGCATATTCTCAAAAGCGTACTCGGACGTGGGGATAACTCCACAGCAAAGGACTACACGCCCAAAGAGGCCCTGAAGGCCGAGGAGAGCTCCGAGAACTTCGACCTGGTACAGGACGCGCTCGAGGGCGTCATCTATGAGGAGAGCGAGTCGATGACCGCCCACTTCACCAACATGACCGAGAGGGTCGCCGGCAAGACGGGTACCGGCGAGCACGGCGACGCCGAGCCAACTGGCTGGTTCTGCTGCTACGCCCCAGCTGACAATCCCAAGTATGCGGTCTCCGCCGTCGTGGACAATGGCGGCTACGGTTCGGTGAGCGCCATGTACGTCGCTCGAGACATTCTTGGCGCCCTCTTTAACGAGCCCGATGATTCCACCGTCGAAGTCACTGACGGATCAAGGTAGGGGAGGCGACATGGCAGACATTCCAGGCGCGGGCGCGGGCTTCACCAACGTCGTCTCGTCTATCTTTGGCGGCAGCGCCGGCAAGCAGCCGGGCACGGCCAAGGCACGCATGCCCAAGAGCTCTGGGCCGCTTGGCCAGCTCTACTGGGCAAATCTCATCCCCGCGATTCTGCTCATCGCCTACGGGCTCGTGGTCGTGTGGAGCGCATCGCTCACGAACTCCAACGCCTCGCTTTCCAGGCAGGCCGTCGGCGCCGTGCTCGGCCTTGCCGCGGCCGCGTTCGTCTGGCGCTACGACTATCGCCAGCTTGCGGGCTACTCCACGTGGCTTTTGGTGCTTGACGTAGCGCTCATGATCTCGCCGCGAATTCCGGGCCTTGCGAGCTCGGCGAACGGCATGACTGGTTGGGTGAAGATCGGCTTCTTGCGCTTCCAGCCCTCAGAGATCGGCAAGATCGTCACGATCTTCCTCATGGCCTCGCTCTGCGCCCAGTACAACGGTCGCATCAAGGAACTTAAGGACTACGTCAAGCTCTGCGCCACGCTGCTCGTGCCCTTCGCGGCAATCATGTGCCAGCCCGACCTCGGTACCGGCCTTATCATCATCGTGACGGGCGCCGCAATCATCATCTGCGCTGGGGCAAAGCGCGAATGGGTGCTTGTTACGCTCGCCCTGTTCGTTGCGGGTTGCGCGGCCATCGTCTTCTGCTCGCTCAACTTCGGCTTCCCGCTCAAGACCTACCAGCTCAACCGTCTGCTTGTGTTCGTGGATTCGAGCCTTGAGTCTACGACGGCAGGCTATAACCTCCAGCAGGCAAAGATAGCCGTGGGCTCCGGCGGGCTCTTCGGCAAGGGTATCGAGGGTGCCACCCAGTCGGCTGGAGGCTTTTTGCCCGAGAACCACACCGACTTCATCTTCGCCCGCTTGGCGGAGGAGTTTGGCTTTGCTGGCGCGGTGCTGCTTCTTGCCCTCTACGCATGGCTCGTCTTCTCCACGCTTAGGCTTGCGATGAAGACCGAGATGCTCTTTGGCAAGCTCGTGCTAGCCGGCGTCGTTGCCATGTGGTCCTACCAGCTGCTGCAGAACGTCGGTATGTGCATCGGCATCATGCCTATCACGGGCATCCCGCTGCCGTTCGTGAGTTATGGCGCAACATCGATGGTCGTGCAGGTGGTGGCCGTCGGCATCGTACAATCTGTCTACTTGCACAAGACCAAGGCCGCATAGGGGAGGGTCCATGGCTCGCATCCAAGACATTCCGTTTGACGCCGTGAAGCAGGTTGCGGACGGCGCCAAGGCCGCCGAGGCCTCGAGGCGCACCTGCGTGCGCATCTCCGTCGTACTGGAGAAGAACGCCCCCTCTGAGATCTGCGTCGCCCTCAAAGAGGCGCTCATGCCTAAGACCGCAACGGGCCTCGTGCACGTGGAGACCCTTGAAGGCGATGTCCCGGTTCGCGTGAACCCTAGCTGCGACCTCGCCATTGTCGTCTCCGGCGCCTCCGGTCGCGCTGGCGCCGTCTCGCGCGCCTTCACGGGCGCCGGGGTTCCCTGCGCCATCGTGGTCGAGACGAGCGTCGAGGCTCCGGCCCCCGCCGAGGTGACGGGTGCCGCCCTCATCGCCGCCGCCTCGAGCGAGGCCCTGCTTGACAAGTTGGCCGACTGGATGGCCGCGACCTGCAAGGCCGACATCGCACTTGCGACGAACTTCCCGTTCGTGCGCCGTGCGGTTGCCAAGAAGTGCGTCTCCACGCGCAGCGCACAAAATGCGGCGGTGGCGATCCTTCCCCTCGGCGGTGCCGACATGCCGGTCATGACCGCCAACCAGGCGCTCATGGCACTAGATGTTGCGGGTGCCTATGGCAATGGGGCCACCATAGAGCGTGTCGCAGAGGTTTCTGCGGTTGTGGCCTGCGCTTTTGCCTCTCGCGCAATTGCCCGCAAGGCCTCTTCGGCCCTGCCCGGTCTTGGGCTTCTCGTGAAGCCGGCGGTTGCCTTCGGCGCAACCTGCGCGCTCGGTTACGCTTTAACGGTTCGATTCGAGGCGGAGAATGCGTGGAAAACCCGTCACTAACCGCAATTTTTTCGTTGACGGGTCATTTTGGCTAGCGTATTATTTCCAACTGTTGCACTTACCACAGCAATGAAGGGTTCTAACATGTACGCAATCATCACGACTGGTGGCAAGCAGTATAAGGTTGCCAAGGGCGACGTCCTGGACGTCGAGAAGCTCGACGTGCAGCCTGGCGACGAGGTCAAGCTCGACGTTCTGATGCTCAACGACGGCAAGAGCGTTCTTGTCGACGCTGACAAGCTTGCCAAGAAGAAGGTCACCTGCAAGGTCGTCGACCAGCACAAGGGTGAGAAGCAGCTCGTCTTCAAGTTCCAGAAGCGCAAGCGCTACTCCCGCAAGAAGGGTCACCGCCAGAACCTCACCCGCATTGAGGTCACCAGCATGCCCCGCATGACCAGCACGGCCAAGAAGGCCGCTACGACCGAGGCCGCCGAGTAAGCTCGGTAGGTTAGTTTCTACTAGATAGGCAGGTACCATCAATGGCACACAAGAAGGGTCAGGCTAGCTCCCGTAACGGTCGCGATTCCGCGGCTCAGCGCCTTGGCACCAAGGTTTTCGGCGGCCAGTCCATCAAGACCGGTCAGATCATCGTCCGTCAGCGTGGCACGCACATCACCCCGGGTGAGAACGTGGGTCGCGGCAAGGACGACACCCTCTTCGCTCTCGTCGACGGCACCGTCGAGTTTGTGAAGGGCGCCAAGCACTACGTGCACGTGCGTCCGGCGCAGGAGGCTTAAGGGCTTCCTCGAACCCATTAGGGTAAAGACAGGACCCTCGGCCAGTTTGCCGGGGGTCCTTTTTCGTAAAGCTTGAATCGGAGCATGGAGAAGACAGTGTCCCAGTTCACCGACATTTCTCGCATCAACGTCAAGGGTGGCGACGGCGGCGCCGGCTGCATGTCGTTCCGTCGTGAGGCCTTCGTCCCCAAGGGAGGCCCCGATGGCGGAGACGGCGGTCGCGGCGGCGACGTCGTGCTTGAGTGTGACCCGCAGCTCTCCTCGCTCATCGACTACCGCTTCAAGCACCACTTCCGCGCAGACCGTGGCACGCATGGCCAAGGCGCGCGCAGGCATGGCCGCGATGGCGAGGACCTCGTCCTTCGCGTGCCGTGTGGCACCGTCGTGACCGAGCTCGACCCCGAGACCATGGAGCCTATGTACGAGATCGCCGACCTCACGCGCCCGGGCGAGCGTGCCATCGTGGGACCGGGCGGTACCGGCGGCAAGGGCAACATTCACTTCGTCACCTCCGTGCGCCGTGCGCCCGCGTTCGCCGAGAAGGGCGAGCCTGCCTTCGAACACTGGATCCAGCTCGAGATGAAGCTCATGGCAGATGCCGCCCTCGTGGGCATGCCGAGCGTGGGCAAGTCCTCGCTCATCGCCCGCATGAGCGCCGCCCGCCCCAAGATCGCCGACTACCCGTTCACCACGCTCGTGCCGAACCTCGGTGTCGTGCGTGCGGGCGAGGCCGGCTCCTTCGTCGTCGCCGACGTCCCCGGCCTCATCGAGGGTGCGAGCGAGGGCAAGGGCCTTGGTCACGAGTTCCTGCGCCACATCGAGCGCACGGCGCTCATCATGCACGTCGTCGACCTTACGGGCGGCTTTGAGGGCCGTGATGCGGTCGAGGACTACGAGACCATCAATCACGAGCTCGAGGCCTATGCGCCGGAGCTCTCCGAGCGCCCGCAGGTGGTCGTCGCCAACAAGTGTGACATGCCCGAGACTAGCGAGGCGCTGGCCGCGCTCCGCGAGCGCGCTCTTGCCGACGGCCATGCGTTCTTTGCCGTCTCCGCCGTGACGGGCGTGGGCATCGATGCCCTCGAGGCGCACTGCGCCGACCTTGTCTCCAAGCTCCGCGCCGAGCGAGAGGTGGAGGAAGGCCCGGTTCGCGACGAGATCTGGGAGAACCGCCGTCAGCGTCGCGACAACGCCATCCACGTCGCCAACCTTGGCGGTGGCGTCTGGCGCGTCACCGGCACCACGATTGAGCGCATGGTCATCAAGACCGACTGGGAGAACGAGGACGCCGTCGCCTATCTCCAGCATCGCTTCGACCGCATGGGCCTTAACGACCAGCTTGCCAAGGCCGGCTGCAAGAC
>CAVIES010000099.1:0-6871 GCA_963641675.1 Anaerovoracaceae bacterium | reverse complement strand
CTTCTCTCGGTGTTCGGTGGGCTGGTAACGGGAGAGGGAGTCCACGACGAGCTTGGTGCAGGCGGGCAGGGCCTCGGCCTCCCAGCTGGTGACCTCACCCTCGATGACGTCGCCGTCCACCTCGATGGGGATGGGCTCGGACGTGGTGATCTTCACGTGCTTGCCGCGGAAGGTTTCGAGCCTCGGCCTGCTGCCGCGCTCGCCCTTGCGGTCGACGAGGCCGGAGACCACCGTGCGCAGGAGCTGGGCGGTAACCGTGACCTCGAGGATGATGACGTCGAGAAGGCCATCGTCCATCGTGCAGCCGGGCACGACCTCCATGTCCATCTGGATCATGGCGTTGTTGGCGACGAGGCAGGCGATGCCGTCGCGCTCGAAGGTGGTGCCGTCGACCTCCACGGTGTAGTGGACGACCTTCGGCATCGGGTTTGAGAGCGCGGCCATGAAGTAGGAGAGCTCGCCCATAGCCTTCTTGTTGGGCGCGGCGGCCGCCATGAGCTCGGCGTCAAAGCCGGAGCCAGCCATGATTGAGAAGCCGCGGGTATGGGCATTGCCGTCCTCGGACACCCAGCTCGCCTCGCCGAGGTCGCAATCGGCCACGTCACCCCAGCGGCAGGCGCGCGCGAGGGCCGCCGGCTCGGGGGAGTTGCCGATGTTGGCGAAGAGCAGGTTTGCCGTGCCGGAGGGGAAGACGCACACCGGGACGCCCCTGTCCTTCAGGGCAAAGAGGAGGTTTGAGACGGTGCCGTCGCCGCCGGAGACCACGACGACGTCAAAGCTCTCGGCGTCTGCGAGGGCCTTCTCGCCCTCGTCATCGTCGGCAAGGATTCGCAGCACGCACTCGTCGCCGGTGCGAAGTAGCTCGCGCTCGAATGCGAAGACGGCGTCGGAGCCAAAGCCGGAACGCGAATTGTGAACGATGAGGCAGCGCATGGTATCCTCCTGTCTGTGCGGCCTTTTGGCAGCACAAGCCATGTTAGCCGATTTCGCCCCTAGCGCCTCGTCTTTGGCGCGTGGGGCTGAGGGGTCACGTATTGTTCATCTCCACGTATGACGAGCTCGTGAGCTTCTGTGAGCGCGCCGCATCCTCCAAGGTACTTGCCGTAGACACCGAGTTCCTCCGTGAGCGCACCTACCGTCCCAAGCTTTGCCTCATACAGCTCGCCACCTCGGCCGATGACATCGTCGCTGTCGACCCCCTCGCCATCTCCGACCTCACTCCCTTGGCCGAGCTCTTCAAGAACCCCTCCATCACGAAGATCCTTCATGCCTGCTCGCAGGACCTCGAGGTCATCGACGGCGCCATGGGCTGCGTTCCGAGCCCGATGTTCGACACCCAGGTTGCGGCCTCCTTCCTGGGCCACAGGATGCAGATGGGCTACGGCGCCCTCGTGGAGGCCTATACCGGTGTCCATCTTGCCAAGGCGGAGAGCCTCACCGACTGGTCGCGCCGCCCTCTCGACCCCGAGCAGCTCACCTACGCCGAGGATGACGTCCGCTACCTCCCGGGCATCTACGAGCAGATGGTGGAGGAGCTCACGAAGGCCGACAGGCTCCAGATCGTGCTGCCTGAGATGCAGGCCCTGCTCGACCCGTCCCACTACCGCCACGACCCGATGGACGCCTACAAGCACCTTAAGCGCGCGACATCGCTCACACGCAAGCAGCTTGCGGTCGGCCGTGAGGCCTGCGCCTGGCGCGAGCGCGTGGCCGCCAAGCGCAACATCCCGCGCAAGTGGGTGCTCTCCGACGAGGTCATGCTCGAGGTTTGCAAGCGCGCCCCCAAGGACGTGGACCGGCTCTTCAAGATTCGCGGCACCGAGCAGCTCTCGCGCCGCGATGCCGAGGCGCTTGTGTTCGCCGTGAACCGTGGCACCGCCTGCCCGACAGCCGAGATGCCGTCGCTGCCCAAGCGCAGCCGTCCCACGCCGGAGCAGGAGAGCGTGCTCGACCTTATGTATGCGATGCTCAGAATCGTCTCCGAGAAGAGCGGCGTCGCCACCCAGCTCATCGCCACGCGCGACGACCTGCTGGACTTTGTGAATGGGTCCGAGAAGGCCGCCCTTGCCCAGGGCTGGCGCTACCAGCTCGCCGGCGCCCAGCTCGAGCGCCTGCTCAACGGCGGCTGCGGCCTTACCGTCAAGGACGGACGCGTGGAGATCCTCTAACCTCATCGAATGTGGGCTTGAGGGCAACCTCTCTTAATGTCCGGTAGTGGGTGCATACTTTTGGCATTGAACGGCCTTCGAGGGAATGGGGTTAGCCATGGCGTGGAACGCGTCTGAGACAAGGGGCTCGGTTGACTTCGCGTCGGCCGCCCTGGCGCAGGCCGCCAAGGAGCCCGTCTCCGTGAGCTCTGCCGTCGGTGCCGCAAAGACCCGCGTGAACGAGATGGGGGCGTTCAACGTCACCGGCGAGGTGACGGGCTTTAGGGGCCCTAACGCCCGCTCCGGCCACTGCTACTTCCAGGTCAAGGACGAGGCCGCCGCGATGGATGTCATCGTCTGGCGCGGCGTGTATGCCGCGAGCGGCATCCAGCTTCGCGATGGCATGCAGCTTGAGCTTCGTGGCAAGTTCGACGTCTACGCAGGCTCCGGGCGTCTCTCGTTCGTCGCGAGCAAGGTCTCTGTCTCGGGGGAGGGCCTGCTTCGCCAGCAGGTGGCGGAGCTTCGCGCAAAGCTTGAGGCCGAGGGCCTCATGGACCAGGCCGTGAAGCGTCCCATCCCTCGCTTTTGCACGCGAGTTGCCGTGGTCACGAGCCTCTCCGGTTCGGTCATCGACGACGTGAAGCGCACACTGCGTCGCCGCAACCCGCTTGTTGAGATTGACTGCGTCGGCTGCCAAGTGCAGGGCCCTGGCGCCCCTGCGACCATCATGCGCGCGCTGGATGTCGCTGCCGCGGCGCGTCCGGACGCAATACTGCTCGTACGTGGCGGCGGCTCCTTCGAGGACCTCATGACCTTCAACGACGAGGCCCTAGCGCGCGCCGTGAGGGCATGTCCCGTGCCCGTCATCACTGGCATCGGCCATGAGCCCGACAACTCCATCTGCGATGACGTGAGCGACCGCCGCACGTCCACTCCCACGGCTGCCGCAGAGAGCGTGGCGCCTGCCTTGGACGAAATCGTTGCCCAGATCAACTCCCGCAGGGACCGCCTCGAGCGCGCGATGGCATCCGGTCTTGCCGAGGGCTCGCGCTCGCTTTCTCAGGTGGATTCGCGCCTTGCCCTTGCCGTAGGCTCGCGTCTCGAGCATGAGCGGGTAAGGCTTGATGCGCTTGCCTCGAGGCGCTGCCTTACCGATTTCTCGAGCATCGTGAGCGACCGAGAGGGCGCGCTCAATCTTGCTGAGCAGCGTCTTATGGATGCGCTCCCAAGGACGGTCGAGCGCGCCTCGGCTGGCGTTGACGCAGCCGCTGCTCGTCTTGTCGCCGTTGGGCCCAGACTCACGAACGCCCACGAGGCCAAGGTGGGCAGTCTCGCCGCGACGCTTGACGCGCTTTCCCCGCTGAAGGTGCTCGGCCGTGGCTACGCGATTGCGACGGACGCTTCCGGCCACGTCGTCACCGACGCCTCTGCGCTCTCGGCCGGCGACACCGTGGGCGTAAGGCTCGGAGCTGGTTCGTTCACGGCCGAGGTGACAGAAACTAAGGCCTGCTAGACTAGGTAAAATGCCGCATACGCGGCTTGGATGATGGGAGGGCGCCATGGCGCTCGAGACCGAAGAGAAGAAGATCGAGGAGCTCACCTTCAAGGAGGCCTCCGTAGAGCTCGAGCAGGTGGTACGCTCTCTTGAGAGCGGCGAGCTCGAGCTCGAGGCGGCGCTTGAGCGCTACCAGCGCGGCATCGAGCTCTTGCGGAGCCTGCGCGATCGCCTCGCCAACGCAGAGCAGCGCGTGCAGGTCTTGCTTGACACCACGAGCGAGGTTTCCGCTCCGGACACCACCACCGCGGCCAGCGAAGAATAGGAGTACACATGAGCGACTGCATCTTCTGCAAGATTGCCAACCACGAGATTCCCTCCACCGTCGTCTTTGAGGACGAGCGCGTCATGGCCTACCGTGACCTCGACCCGCAGGCTCCCACGCACGTGCTCGTGATTCCCAAGGAGCACCACGTCAACATCTGCGACGACGTCGATGCCGAGACCCTTGGCGCTATGGCACACGCCATCGACGAGGTCACCAAGAGCGAGGGCATCGACAAGACGGGCTACCGCGTCATCACCAACGCAGGCGCCGACGCGGGCCAGACGGTCATGCACTTCCACATGCACGTGCTTGGCGGCAAGAAGCTCGGCATGGGCCTGCTTCCGGGCGACGCCGAGTAGCGCCGACTTAACGAGAGCCAAAGGCCGCCGCTGCGAGGCGAAGGCCGCGTCGAGCGGTGCTGCGGGGACACGGCGCCGCTAGGGGAGGACGATATGGAATCTAGGGTCACCGAGGCCGACGCACGTCACAAGCGCGGCTTCAATTGCGCGCAGGCCGTCGCCTGCACCTATTGCGACCTCGTTGGCGTCTCTGAGGCGGAGGCCTTCCGCTCCATGGAGGCGTTCGGCCTCGGCATGGGTGGCATGCAGGGGACCTGCGGCGCGCTATCCGGTGCGGTCTATCTCGCCGGCCTCGTCACGAGCGACGGCAACCTCGAGGCGCCGGCCTCAAAGAAGTCGAGCTATGCGCTCTCCCGCGAGCTGCTCGAGCGCTTCAATGCCCAGAACGGCTCGGTCATCTGCCGCGAGCTCAAAGGCATCGGCTGCGACCATGGCGTGCTCCGCGCCTGCCCGCTCTGTATAGCGGACGCCTGCGAGCTCGTCGAGAAGGTGCTCTTCCCGGAGCAGTTCGAGGGCTAAGACGCCCGCGTAGCCGAATGCGCACAAATAACGCCCCGACCTGCTTGTTCGCAGGCCGGGGCCTTTTCTTTGCTATGTGCGTTGGCGCCCTAGTACTTCATGCCCATGGCGTCCTGGACCTCGGCGAGCGTCTGGTTGGCGATCTCGTTGGCCTTGCGGTTGCCCTCGTGCAGTACTTCCTTCACGTAGTCGAGGTCATTCTCATACTGGTGACGGCGTTCGCGGATAGGCTCGAAGTAGCCGTTCACGGCCTCGGTGACGTAGCACTTGAGCGCGCCAGAGCCGCCCATGCCGATCTCCTCGGCGATCTCGACCTCGCTGCGGCCGGTGCAGATGGCGGCCGTGGAGAGGAGCCCTGAGACGCCGGGGCGCTTCTCGGGGTCGAAGGTGATGGCGCGTTCGGAGTCGGTCGTGCTCTTCT
The DNA here is from genome assembly GCA_963641675.1 of Anaerovoracaceae bacterium. Classification (GTDB taxonomy): domain Bacteria; phylum Actinomycetota; class Coriobacteriia; order Coriobacteriales; family Atopobiaceae; genus Parolsenella. Next base: position 1,602 of record CAVIES010000099.1, on the reverse strand, counting down.
TGATGCGTTTGGCCGTCTCCTCGGCAGTCATGGAGATGAAGATGCCGTTGCCGTAGCTCTTGCTCATCTTGCGGCCGTCGAGGCCGGGGAGCAGCGGCGTGTCGGAGAGCAGGGCGTCCACCTCGGGGAAGACGGGCTTGCCCTTAGAGCAGTAGCGGTTGTTGAACTTGCGCGCGATGGTGCGCGTGAGCTCGATGTGGGGGAGCTGGTCGCGGCCGACGGGCACGACGTTGCCCTTGCAGAAGAGGATGTCGCAGGCCTGGTGCACCGGGTAGGTGAGCAGAAGCCCGGTGAGCTCGTGGCCGGAGGCCTCCATCTCGGCCTTGACGGTGGGGTTGCGCTGGAGCTCCGCCTCGGAGACGAGGGAGAGGAAGGGCAGCATCAGCTGGTTGGCCGCCGGCACCGCCGAGTGGGTGTAGATCATGGTCTTCTCGGGGTCGATGCCGCAGGCGAGGTAGTCCATGACCATGTTGTAGACGTTGTCCTGGATGTTGTCGGTGGTGTCGCGGTCGGTGATGACCTGGTAGTCGGCAATGAGCACGTTGGTGCGGACGCCCATGTTCTGGAGCTCCACGCGGCTCTTGAGCGTGCCGAAGTAGTGGCCGAGGTGCAGGCGGCCCGTCGGGCGGTCGCCGGTGAGCATGGTGTAGCTCTCGGGGTGGACGGAAAGGTCGGCACGGATCTTGTTGCTGCGCTCGAGCGCGACCTCGTAGCTTCCCTCGTTGGGCATGGTGCCTCCAATTCGCGGCGCGGCCAGGCCGCGCGGTCTCTTGTTTTGCCAGTCAATGGTACGACAACCTCAACCTTTGGTCGAATCTCCCCTTCGCAGAAGAAGCATAAATGGATGTTGGCAGGTAGACACAATATCTTGTGCGTCGAATTTGACATAAACCATGCAGGTTGTGCCTTTGCGGCAATGTCAAGACTATTTCTGGCAAGCGGAAGACCTAGTATCTAGTTGCCGCGATTGACCGCGGCGCCCCCTTTGTATTCCCCGCCCAAGATGTCCTGGCACCCATGGGCGTAATGCGCGACCTGCTAGAGGAGTCACCATGAAGATCGTGAAGCGCAATGGTTCGGAAGTCACCTTCGACGTGCAGAAGATCGTCTCTGCCATCGAGCGCGCCAACATTACGGTTCCGGTCGAGCAGCGCCTGACCCACCAGCAGGTGGTAGATGCCGGCGAGGCCGTTGAGAGCGACTCCTCCAACTGCGGCCACACCGTGACGGTGGAGGAGGTCCAGGACATGGTCGAGGACCAGATCATGGCCACGGGCGCCTTCGCAGTGGCGCGCAACTACATCACCTACCGCTACGTGCAGGGCCTGAAGCGCCAGAGCAACACCACCGACGACAAGATCCTCTCGCTCATTGAGTGCAACAACGAAGAGGTCAAGCAGGAGAACTCCAACAAGAACCCGACCGTCAACTCCGTCCAGCGCGACTACATGGCCGGCGAGGTCTCCAAGGACCTCTCCATGCGCATGCTGCTCCCCGAGGACGTGGTGACCGCCCACAAGGACGGCATCATCCACTTCCACGACTCCGACTACTACGCGCAGCACATGCACAACTGCGACCTCGTGAACCTCGAGGACATGC
>CAVIES010000098.1:0-6957 GCA_963641675.1 Anaerovoracaceae bacterium | reverse complement strand
GGCTCGAGGAGCTCTGTGCCTCTGCCGAGGAGGCCCTTGGCCTCGAGGCCGTCTTTGACGCCATGGACACCTCTGCGCTCGCCTGCGCCGACGTGTTCCCCTATATCGACGCGGTGCTGCTGCGCCGCATGTTCGTCGCCGTCTCCGAAGACCCCAAGCGCGCCGAGGAGGTCCTCGCACTCGCCAGGCAGCGCAGAGCCACGACCTGGTACGAGCGTCTGCTCCCCTACTACGAGGGCGCGTGCGCCGCGGCGCGCATGCAGCAGTTCTACCTTGTCTACAAAGACGAGCTCGCAGGCCTTGGAGCGACCGGCCTCTGGGACGCCTACGAGGGCAAGCTCCACCAGATGGACACCCACTACCGCGCATTCCAGATCGCCCGCGCCAAGGGGGCAGCAAGCGGTGACTACGACCTCGACGAAAGCCTCTACGCTTGCGCGGGTGCCATGGAAAAGCTCTACAAGGGCTGGTTCCTCCACGAGCTCTCCGAGCGTTGGATAGCCGCGAGCGAGGCCTCGCTCGCGGGTCGCGGTTACGTGGAGGGCATCGCCCGACAGGTCGACTTCTACGCAAGCGAGGTGGAGCCTGCGCTCGGATCGTCCCGCCGCACCTGGGTGGTCATCTCAGACGCTATGCGCTATGAGGTCGCCGCCCAGCTCTCCAACGAGCTCGAGGCCGTCACCAAGGGCACCTGCGAGCTTGGTTCCATGCAGGCGGCGCTCCCCTCCATCACCATGTGCGGCATGGCGGCCCTCCTGCCGCATGGCAGCATGGCCATGCAAGAGGTGGGCGGCGACTTTAAGGTGCTGCTAGACGGCCACGAAGTTGCCAGCACGTCCGCTCGTCAGGCCCAGCTGCAGACGCATTGCCCCAGCGCCGTTGCAACCGAGTACGCCAAGTTCACGCAGATGAGCCGCACCGAGCGCAAGGAGCTCGTTGGCGAGGCAGGCCTCGTCTACGTCTACCACAACACCATCGACGCAACCGGCGACAAGGCCAACACCGAATACAAGGCGTTTGCCGCCTGCGACGAAGCCATAGCCGAACTCTGCGACCTCGTAAAGCTCATCGTGCGCGAGTTTGGCGCGGCCGGCATCACGCTCACCGCCGACCACGGCTTCCTCTACACGCACGAGCCGCTCAACGATGCTGAGCGCATCAAGGCTGCAGAGACCGGCGCGCAGCTCGTAAAGCAGTCAAGGCGCTACGTCGTCGCCCGTGAGGGAGCGAGCGCGCCCGAGCTTGTAGACGTGCCGCTGCCCACAGGCTCCTCCCCCGCCAAGGTAACGGGAGACGGCACGGCCAGTCCCCGCCTGCATGCGCTCATGCCGCGCTCCTGCGTGCGCATCAGCATGGCCGGCGCCGGGGAGAACTTTGTACACGGTGGCATCTCGCTCCAAGAGATGTGCGTGCCGGTGCTGCGCTTCTCCAACCGCCGCGCAGGAACCGCGGGCTATGTGGAGACGAGCTTCGCGGGACTTTCCACGGTAAGCGTGCCCGACGTTGTCTCCAACAGCATTTTCAGCGTTGAGCTACTGCAAGACGAACCAGTCGGCGGCAAGGTGCTGCCCTGCGAATATGAGATCTTTGTTGGCGACGACGCCCATGTGCCCGTAACTGACAGCGCACGCGTGGTAGCCGACCGCATCGACCCCGAGGCAAACGCCCGCCGCTTGCCGCTGCGCCTCTCGCTGCTGCCGGGAGTTGCCACAAGCGAGAGCCAGACCTACCACCTCTTCGCCAAGCGGACAACCAGCGGCGACGTAATCTCTCTGCATGACCTTTGTATCTGCGTGGCCTTTACCGCGCCCGTTGACTTTGGATGGTGATTCGCATGACCGAGACCAACGCCCCCTCGAGCGAGATCCCGCCGTATGAGAAGGACGCCCTCGATGAGAAGGTCGTCCGTGAGTTTGCCGGAAAGATCGTGCGCAAGGATCTCACCGCCCTCTTGAAGCGCGGCGCTGGCATCCCCACCTTCGTACTCGAGTACCTCCTTGGCATGTACTGCGCCACCGACGACCCCGCTGCCGTGGAGGCCGGCGTGGCAAAGATCCGCGACATCCTCGCCAAGAACTACGTGCGCCCCGAGGAGAGCGAGAAGATCAAGAGCCGTATTCGCGAGAGGGGCCAGTACACCGTCATCGACAAGGTGAGCGCGCGTCTCAACGAATACGATGACTTCTACGTCGGCCGCTTCACTAACCTCGAGATTGGCGAGTTCGTACTGCCCGACGAGTACGCCAAGAAGTACACGAAGGTCCTCATGGGCGGTATCTGGTGCATCATGCGCATCCAGTATCTGAGGCCCGAAGACGACGTCGACCCGCTCGACGACATCTTCAACGACGATCCAAAGCCCAAGCGCAAGGGTTCGAGCTCAAAGAAGAAGCGCGGTCCAGAGGATTCTCCCTTCAAGATCGTGAGCCTCACCCCCATCCAGATGCCCAACCTCGACCTCGACGAGCTCATCTCGCACCGCGCCGCCTTTACCACCGAGGAGTGGATGTGCCTGCTGCTGCGCTCCGCCGGCTATGAGTCCGATGAGCTCTCGCCGCGCGAGCGCATGCATTTTCTCGAGCGCATGGTGCCGCTCATCGAGCGCAACTACAACCTCGTGGAGCTCGGCCCCCGCGGCACGGGCAAAAGCCACATCTACACCGAGGTAAGCCCCTACTCGTACCTGCTCTCTGGCGGCCAGACCACAACGGCCAAGCTCTTTGCGAGCAATGCCGGCCGCGGCAACCGCATGGGCCTCGTGGGCCACTGGGACGCCGTGGCGTTCGACGAGGTGGCCGGCATGCGCTTCCGCGATGAGAACGCCGTGCAGATCATGAAGGGCTACATGGCCAACGGCTCGTTCGGCCGCGGCACCGAGTCGTACAACGCCGAGGCCTCCATGGTCTTTGAGGGCAATATCAACGACTCGGTGTCCAACGTCCTCAAGACAACGCATCTGTTCGACCCGTTCCCGCCCGAGTTCAACAACGACTCCGCCTTCTTCGACCGCATCCACTGCTATCTCCCCGGCTGGGAGGTGCCTAAGATGCGCTCCGAGCTCCTCACCGGGCGCTACGGCCTCATCACCGACTGCCTCGCCGAGTTCTGCAAGGAGATGCGCAAGAAGGACTTCACCCACTATATCGACGACTACTTCCGTCTCAACTCTGAGCACAACCGCCGCGACGAGATCGGTGTGCGCAAGACCTTCTCCGGCCTGGCAAAGCTGCTCTTCCCCACCGGAGAGATGTCCAAGGAAGACGCATGTATGATCCTCGAGTACGCCATCGAGGGCCGTCGCCGCGTCAAGGAGCAGCTCAAGATCATGGCAGGCGTCGAGTTCATCGACGTGAACCTCGGCTATGAGGATAACGAGACCCACGAGCAGACGACTATCTACGTCCCCGAGCAGGCAAACAGCACGCTCATCCCAACCGGCATCCCAACGCCCGGCCACGTCTTTGGCATCGGGCGCTCCGAGAGCGAGGACTGGGCCGTCTACAAGCTCGAGAACAAGTGCGTGAAGGGCGACATGGACTTCCGCTTCGAGGGTGCCGGCAACAGCAAGGTCGTGAAGGACAGCTTGCGCGCGGCCTTCGAGGCGTTCAAGACCTATGCCGGAAGGCTTGCCGGCGGCATGCGCGTGGAGGGCCACAACTACCTGCTCTACTACAACGACATCCAGCGCAAGGGTCCCTCGGCCGAGGTTTCGTTAGCGGAGTTCGTGGGCCTATGCTCCGCGGCCTCCGCGCATTCCACGCTTATGCAGCTCGCCATCCCCGGTGTACTCAGGCTCTCGGGCACCATGGACGAGCTCACCGGCCTTGAGGAGATTATGCGCGTGGCCAAGAACGCCGGCGCAAACAAGATCCTGCTCCCGCAGGGCTGCATCAAGGAGCTCGTGAACGTCTCTGGCGACCTCCTTGCGAACATCTCGCCCATCTTCTTCCGCGATGGCGATGCGGTGGACGCCGCAAGTAAGGCACTTGGAATCTAGGGGGACCGACGATGGACATGAGCGAAGCCCAGCTCAACGATTTCTCTCAGGCCCTTGCGGAGGGCATCGCCCAGGCAGATAGGCTTAGGCAAGAGTCTGAGAAGGCGCGCGACCGCGAGAACGAGGCAAAGGGCGCCATATCGCTTGCCGGGAAGGCGTACGGCGGTCAGGCGCTCAAGGCGCTTGACGAGTGTGGGGCCTGGCCCAAGGCGCCCGACTTTGACAAACTCGAGAACTACCTACTGGCTTGCAACGACACCGAGCGCGTGTTAGAGGGAATCGAGCGGGAACTCGCCTGGTGCGAGAAGACCCTCGCGGGCGAGCATGTGGAGCTGACCGGGCTCGAGGTCGAGGCTGCCGAGGTGGCCGACGAGTACCGCAAGAAGATGCTTGGCTTCGCGCGCGGATTGGTTGCCGATGGGGAAGCGCTCGATATTGCCTGCGTGCCTTCGTTTGAAGGTGGCTTTGAGGCCTGGTCTCAGGTGAAAACCGGCCGGATCTCCGAGCTTCTCGCCGAGGTCAAGGTGGCATATGAGAAGTACCGCAAGGTCGTTAACGACAACGGACCCTTCTCCCTGCATCCCACCGTCGGCATAGGCGATGAGGAAAAGCTCGCGGATTGCCTGGACGAGTTGAAGGAAGCCAACGCAAAACCCTACATGGGCGTGCTCGACGATGACTTCATGGACCACGTCGACGCGTTCTGGCTCGGCTTTGACAAGCTCGCCAGGCTTTGCTCCAGCCGCGCCACCGCAAACCCGGCGCCGTTGCTTAGCTACTTCGAACGGGTCTCGCGCGGACTTGGCGAGGCACTCGAGGGCAAGCAACTAGCAGACTTCGACTACCTCACGCTGCTTAGCGAACTGCGCAAGTCCTGTGACATCGACTCAAACGAGTTTGAAGACGATCCGACCAACGAGGATGACGAGGACTTCTAGGCACATCGCTGCGACGCTTCAGCCACGCGATGCTGGCGAGACACATACTGGAACTGACCGCATGGGCCTCTCCCGTCACTAGACCGAAGAGGCCGCATCGGTCTGATTTGTGACGTAGTCAATTTAAGCGGGCACTCCTCCCTACCCCGCAACCACCCGCAACACCCACGCCAGAACCACCAGCCAGATCAGGACGACCGGCACGGCATAGCGCCAGCGCTTGGGCTTGCCGCCCTCCCACATGCCCTCGCCGCGGGCTGCGCCGTTGGCTAACCCTCCAGCCAATCCTTAACGCCGTGCACCTCGATGCCATCGTCATCAAACGTTCCTTGCCCACCGTATAGGACCATGCCTCTCACCTGCGTGGGGAGCAGCGCGGCAACAGAGCGGACATGGCGTGAGAAGTTCTCGCGGTATGTTTGGCCGCTCTTAATCTCGGCCAGGATCGCGGGAGTCTCCGTAAGATCCATGAGATCGACCTCGACCTTGCTGTCGTCGCGATAGAAGTAGAGCTCAGGCGAGCGCGCCACAATCCGAAAGTAGGATGCACCACAATCTGAAAGTAGCGCAGGTAGAGGGCGGTATTAGGATGCGCGGCCCAGGCGGCGTCGCAGGCTAGATCACATAGTCGTTGCCAGCCAGGGTCTTGGTGGCCAGGTCGCCGAGCTTCACGCCGTCTAGGTAGCCGGTGATGAGGCCGTCCAGGTGCTGCCACATCTCGTGGCAGCGGGGCTCGGCTGCAGCGAAGGCGCCCGCGTCCTCCATGCCGCTCACGGGCGCGAGCGAGCCCTCCGTGGCGCGCAGAACCTCGCCGGCGGTGTAGTCGGCTGCCGCGCGCGTGAGGCGGTAGCCGCCGCCCTTGCCGCGCTGACCCTCTATGAGCCGGCCGGCCACCAGCGTCTTCAGGATGCTCTCGAGGTACTTGTCGGAGATGGAGAGCCTGCCGGCGATGTCGCGCAGCGGCAGGTAGCCCTCGCCCTCGTGCTCGGCAAGGTCGATCATCACGCGCAGGGCGTAGCGGCCCTTCGTCGATACCAGCATGGCTCCCCCTCGTTCGCCCGCGATGGGGCGACTCACTTGTTTGCTTGCCCGCCTTCGGCCGGCGTGAGCATTCGCGCAACGACCTCAAACGGGCATGAATCTATTTCCTATCACTACTATAGGATAATAGGAATTAACAGCGCCACGCACGCGTTTGGTGGATACTGTTTGGTAGCAAATTCGACCGAGCCGCACGCGGGGACGCCAGCCCGCCGCGCCGCGCAAACGCGCCCCGCCGCAAAAACCGAAGGAGAACCCCATGAAGCCCACGCCAGAAGAGGCCTATGAGCTGCTGAAGCAGTACAACGCCGACCCGTTCCACCTCAGCCACGGCCGCATCGTGGGCGAGGTGCTGCGCTGGTACGCCACCGACATGGGCCATGCGGAAGAGGCCGACCTCTGGCAGGTCGTCGGCACCCTCCACGACCTCGACTTTGAGCAGTGGCCTGAGGAGCACTGCGTGCGCGAGGAGGCCCTCATGCGCGAGGCCGGCCTTGACGAGGTCATCATCCGCGGCTGCTGCAGCCACGGCTGGGGCCTCACCGGCACCCCGTACGAGCCCGAAAGCGACATGGAGAAGGTGCTCTTCGCGGCCGACGAGCTCACCGGTCTCATCGGTGCCGCGGTGCTCATGCGTCCCTCCAAGAGCGTCGACGACCTCACCGTGAAGTCGCTCAAGAAGAAGTACAAGGACAAGAAGTTCGCCGCCGGCTGCTCGCGCGACGTGATCCAGGCCGGCGCCGACCGCCTTGGCTGGGAGCTCGCCGAGCTGATGGAGAAGACCATCGAGGCCATGCGCCACTCCCCCAGCGCCCCGCACGGCGAGGGCGCAGATGATGCGGCAGCCGACGCGACAGCCGCTGAGCCCGCCGCCGAGTAGGCCGCAGCCGCACCAGCGCCGTCTCGCGCACCCCGCACCGCCGCCCTCTCGCGCACCCCGCACCACCCCATAACACCCAAACTGACTCTACGTTATTTGCA
>CAVIES010000097.1:0-7019 GCA_963641675.1 Anaerovoracaceae bacterium | reverse complement strand
GACGATGGCATCGGCGAGCTGGGTGCCGACGTAGGCCTTGGCGAAGATCTCGATAATACCGAGGACGATGCCGCCGAGGAAGGCGCCAGGGATGGAGCCGATGCCACCGATGACGGCGGCGGTAAAGGCCTTGATGCCCGGCAGCGAACCCGTGGTGGGAACGAGCGTGGGATAGGCGGAGCACATGAGCACGCCAGCGATGGCGGCAAGGCCGGAGCCGATGGCGAACGTGAGCGAAATGGTGGAGTTCACGTTAATGCCCATGAGCGTGGCGGCACCGCGGTCCTCGGAGCAGGCGCGCATGGCCTTGCCCATGCGGGTCTTGCCCGTGAAGAGCGTGAGGGCGAGCATGACCACGACGCCCGAGAGCACCGTGACGATGGTGATGGCACTCACCACGAGCTGGCCGTCGAAGAGCGAGACGGAGGGCAGGTCAACGACGGACGGGAAGGACTTGGTGTCCGAGCCCCAGATGAGAAGCGCCGCGTTCTGCAGGAAGTAGCTCACGCCGATGGCGGTGATGAGGACGTCCAGCGAGGGGGCGTTGCGCAGCGGCTTGTAGGCCAGGCGCTCGATGATGATGCCGAGGACGGTGCAGGCCACGATGGACAGAAGCACGCTCACGCCCGTGGGCAGGCCCAGGTAGTTCACGGCGCAGAAGCACACGTAGGCGCCGACCATGATGATGTCGCCGTGGGCGAAGTTCAGCATCTTGGCGATGCCGTACACCATGGTGTAGCCCAGGGCGATGATCGCGTACACGCTGCCGAGAGAGAGACCGTTGATGAGGTTCGTCAGAAAGCCCATGCCATACCGCCTCCTTTCAATCCATGTTGCGAGTAACCCTCCGGCAACCGGCCGTACACGTACCCGCAACTTCCTTTTCCTACCGACAAGCGGGAGCCACCCAAATAGATGGCTCCCGCTTGCATGTTTCTAAGCTTCAAGCTTGGCGCAAGGCGCCGTGCTTAGGGCTAGTCGAGCGGCTGGTACACGCCGTCGGTGATGACCATGCCCTTGGGCTCCTTGGTGACCTCGCCCGTGTCGGACCAGGTCATGTTCTCGCCGGTGAGGCCAGAGTAGGAGTAGCCGTCGCAGATGGCAGCCTTGAGCTTGTCGCAGATGTCGGAAGCGCTCATGTCGGAGGTGCAGCCGGTCTGCTCGAGGAGCTCGGCGATGACGTAGACGCAGTCGTAGGCGTCGGCGGCGAACTGGATCGGATCAGAGCCGTAGGCCTCGTTGTAAGCCTTGGTGAAGGCCTGGGTCTTCTCGTCGGTGGAGGTGGCCACGAACGGGGTCAGCAGCATGACGCCCTCGGCGAGCTCGGTGTCGAAGCCCTCGACGGTGAGGATGCCGTCAAGGCCGTCGCAGCCGAAGTAATCGGGCTCGTAGCCCATGTCGTGGGCCTGCTTGAGGATGAGGGCGGCCGGGGTGTAGTAGATCGGCAGGAAGATGAGGTCGGCGCCAGCGCTCTTGGCGTCGTTCAGCTGCACGGAGAAGTCGGTGGCGGAGTCGTCGGTGAAGGTGGTGGTGGAGACGATCTCCAGGCCCTGCTCGGCAGCCTCAGCCTCGAACTTCTTGTAGATGCCGGTGGAGTAGGCATCGGAGTTGTTGTAGATGACGGCGATCTTGGTGCCGAGGTTCTTGCTCTTGAGGTACTGAGCGGAAGCGGTGCCCTGGTTGGGGTCGGTGAAGCACATCTGGTAGACGTTGTCCTTGCGGGCGACCGTCACGTTGCCGTCAGAGTCCTCCTGGCCACCGATGACGTCGTTGGAAGACGCGGACGGGGTGAGCTGGAAGCAGTTGTCGGCGTTGGTCTCGGCGGAGACGGCCACGCAGGGGTTGGTGGTGGTGCAGCCGACGAGAACCTGCAGGCCCCAGTCCTTGAGGTTGTTGTAGGCGTTGACGGACTTCTCGGCGTCGTGCTCGTCATCCTGGGAGTTGAAGTCGAAGGTGACGGCACCGCCGGCGGCGTTGATCTCGTCGATGGCGAGCTGGGCACCGTTGTTGGTGGCCTCGCCGTACAGGGCGGCGGCACCGGTCAGCGGTCCGATGTGGCCGAGCTTGAAGGCGCCCTCGGTGCTGGAGCTCTCAGAAGAGCCAGCGCTCGAGGAGCTGGAGTTGCCGCAGCCAGCGAGGCCAGCTACGCCTAGAATGCTCGCAGCACCAGACAGCTTCACGAAGTTCCTACGAGTCAAACGGTTGGACTCCATCTTTCATCCTCCTCTTTGCGTGGCCTTCTGTGGTTTGATGTTTTTGCACTACGGGGAAGGCCTACCCCGCTAGTGGTAGCTCGAAACTTTACCCCGCGCCCGTTAAGCGGGGCTTCAAGTTATGCATTCGCGGCAAACGTTTTAACAGCCCCGAAATATTCATCAAAATTTGTAGGCGGCGGCGCCTAACCGGCGAGCGGCATCAAAACCTCTAAGCGACGCACATCCGGCCCATGCCCTAGAAAAGGGCGGCGATGGCTGCGGCCTGCTCCGGCGTTACGTCGGTGGGCAGCGAAACGGCGCCCTCGCAGGCGTCCGCCGTCTTGGGCCAAGCGTCCCAAGAGCCATCGAGCCCATAGGCCGCCAGGTCGGTCGCACCCGGGTAGAGGGGTTCCCTGTACCAAGCAGTGGCATAGTGGCCGGCGGCGCAGACGCGCCGCACCGCCTCGTCGGCCGCGGCCTCGTCTTCCACGAACACCGGGAAGCGCAGCAGCGGGCCGGCATCGGAGGTCATGGCCGCCGCGGGCACGCGCACGCCCTCCTTGCCCTTGAATGCCTCCGCATAGGCAGCGACGGCAACGGAGCGCCGGGCCTCGTTGGCGTCAAGCGCCCTCAGGGATGCAAGCGCCGTCTCGCACACCCAGGCGCTCGGCTTCTGGGGCTCGCCAGAGACCTTTCCCGCGCGCTCACCGGCCGCGACGGCAGGCTCCAGGCTCCCCTTGTCCGTGAGCCTCTTCCTCAGGGCCTTGGAAGCGCCGGCGGGCAGGTGGTTCAGCACTCGCATCTGGTTGAGATAGGAGCGGGCGGCCTTGGCAAGGCGATCGTCCAGTTCGGGCAGGCTAAGCAGGCGCTTGGTCACTGCAGCCCCAAGCTCGGTCTGCGCAAACGCGGGCGAGACCCACACTGCGCCACCGAAGTGCGTGGGCAGCATCTTCTCCACGCCAAAGGAGTGGAAGGAGACGTCGGCCAGGGGGCGGCCGGCGGCGTCTGTCGCCATACGACCAACGCAGTGAGCGCAGTCCTCCAGGACGATAGCGCCGACGGCGTGGGCCGCCTGGCCAAGCGCCACGTCCGCAGCGGACATGAGGCCGCACGTGTGTTGGAGCATCACGGCAGCCGTCTTCTCGCCTGCAGGCAACGTTGTCACGCCAAGGGAAAGCGTCTCCGGGTCGATATCGCCAAAGACAGGAGTGAGCCCCGCGGCCGTGATGGGGTCAACCGCGGTGCAGCAGGTAAAGAGCTGCGTGATGACCTCGGCCTCGGGAGATTCGGCAGCGATGGCGTCCATGACCACACGCATGCCGTGGCGGGCCTTGAACACAAGGTGCCACTCCCCCGGCTTTGTGCCGGTGCGCTCCGCCAAGAGCTCGCGGATGCGCGTGGCCGCCGCCAGCTCGCCCGGGCGGATGGCGCCCGCCTGCTCGCCGGCCATTAGTCGAGCTCCCTCTTGCCGAAGTACTTGCGGTAGTCGAGCACGTAGTGCACCCAGAGCTTGGACATGTTCCAGACGCGCTTGGGGTTGTTGTCGTGGGCGCCAAAGACAGTGGTGCCGCACTTGCCCTCGCTGATGAGCTCCAGCGCGCGCTTCTTCTCGGGGCCCTCCTCCACGTACTTCTTCACCACGCACCTGGGCACGCCGTACCAGAGCACCTCGTTGGTGCCGCGCACGGGGACGAGCTTGCCGCCGTCGAGCACGTCATCCACGGCATAGCGGGCCAGGTTGTAGCCGGCAAGCGTGGAGAAGAAGCTGCTGCGGCCAGCACGGGGGTTCACCTCAAAGAGGCGGTAGGAGCCGTCGCGCGGGTCAAACTTCATGTCGATGTTGAAGAAGCCGCGGTAGCCGGAGTGCGACATGAGGCTCTCCACCGTGTCGTAGATCGTGTCGTCGGCGTAGGAGAGAATGGCGGCGTAGTTGCCGATCGCCATGGGCGAGTAGTCCTCGAGCAGCGGGTGGCCGAGGCTCATCATCGTCACGGTGCCGTCCTCGCGCACGTAGCCGTTCACCACGCGCATGTTGCGGTCGTCGCCGGGGATGAAGTCCTGGATGATCATGTGGCCGTCATAGCCGGCGGCATAGACGCGACGCACGGTCTCCTCAAGGTCTTCCATCGTGTGGAGGACGTAGGCCTTCTTCTGACCCTCGAAAGGATGGGCACGGTAGGCCGGGGCATCGGAGGGCTTGAGGGCCACTGGGAAGCCGAACGGCAGCTCGCCCACCTCAGGCCCGCTCACGACATGGGTCTTGGGGTACGGCACGCCACGCTCCTCGCAGAGCTGGTAGAAGTTCTCCTTGTCGCTCACGCGCTCCACCACGTCGGCGGGGGCGCACACCACGCGGTAGCGGGGGCTGAGCTTATCAAGCTTGTTGGAGAGGGCCACGGCGTAGTCGTCGCCGCAGGGCACGAGCACGGGGGTTGCGGCAAAGCCATCGGCAGCCTCGTTCAGGACCTCCACCAGCCTGTCGCCTTCGAGCAGGTCGGGCACCACGTGAACCTCGATGAACTTGGAGTTTGCCGTGGGCGTGAGGCCAAAGGTGCCATAGACCACGCTCGTGGAGCCAAACTCCTCATAGAAGGCCCTGGCCATGCCATAGCCGGCAATCTCGGTGCCGAGAAGGACGGGGACGAAGTCGTTCCTTGTGCTCGCGCTCATTGCAACCTCTCAATCGCGGCCGCAGCCGCACCTATAGACATAAGAAAGCGGGACGCCCCGAAAGGCGCCCCGCTCGCAATCTTTCGCTTGGCGTCTAGACGACCGGGCCGCCGACGACGAAGTGACCGCCCCAGTTGGCGTTGACGTTGCTGATCTGCACACCGCCCGGAATGGAGTGGATGATCTGGCCTCCGCCGATGTAGATGGCGACGTGGTAGGTGTTGTTGACGTCGGAGCCATAGAAGACGAGGTCGCCGGCAGAGAGCTGGTCGGTGCTGTAGACCGGACTGTTGTTGAGCACCCAGCCGATCATCGAGTTGTTGCGACCGTTGCTCATGCGCTGGCCACGCGGGATGGAGATGCCGGCGGCGTTGAACGACCACCAGACGAGGCCGGAGCAGTCAAAGCCAGAACTCGGCGAGGCGTAGCCGGCATAGGAGTAGGAAGCCCCGAGCTGGGAGTAGGCGGCAGAAATGGCAGAACCGAAGTTGTAGCTGCTGGAGCCGCCGGAGCTGTTGTTGGAGCCACCGCCGTTGCTGCTAGAGCCAGAGTCGCTCGAACCGGAATTGCTGGAGCTGCTGGAGCTGCTGGAGGCACTGCCACCGGAAGCCTGGGCGGCCTCCTGCGCGGCGGCCTCAGCGGCAGCCTGCTTGGCGGCCTCCTCGGCGGCGAGCGCCTCCTGGACCTCGCTCGAGAGCGTGCTCACGTAGCTCTGCTGCTCGGAGAGGGTGTTCTGGATCTCCTCGGCCTTGGCCTGGGACTCGTCGACCAGCGTCTGCTGCTCGGCCTCCTGGGTCTGGAGCTCCTCCTGCTTGGAATTGAGCTCAGCCTGTACGGTCTGCACCTCAGAGATGGCCGCGGCGTCGGACTCCTCCACGCGGTTGGCGTAGTAGACGCGGCTCACAAGGTCCTCGAAGCTGGCGGAGTCGAAGATGATGGAGACGATGGAGACGCCGCCAGACTTGTAGCTGGAGGAGATGCGGTCGGCAAGCGTGTCCTGAGCCTCAGAGAGCTCCTGCTGCTTCTGCTCGATCTCTTCCTGGGTGGTGGCAATCTGGGCCTTGGTGTCTTCCAAGTTGCCCTGGAGCTGCTCATACTCCGCGAACGCGGCGTTGGCCTGTTCCTGGTACGAAGCGCACGTGGCCTGAGCCTGCTCGAGCTGCGACTGGAGCTCGGAGGAGCTGGCGGCGAAGGCGCTGGTGGGCATGGAGCCAAAGATTAGCCCGGCACTAACGACAGCAACAACAAAACGGCGGCCGACGGCGGGGCAGGTGTGTTTGAGGTTCATTCCCTCTCCTTTCGGTGCGCATAAGTATAGCGAGGTTGCCGCCTGCGCCCAAATCTAAGGGACGAGCGGCGCACGAGATGCCCACATGCGTTTCAGAAAACGAGCAGAACCGCTGGTGAGAGTGTTGGCGGCTTTTAAGCTAGCGCTTGAACCTGCCGAGGAGCTTGCTCACGAAGGAGGCCTCGGGCAGCTTGAGCGCCACGGCGATGCCGTAGGTGACGAGCACCGACGGGATGCCGCCCGCCACGACCACAATGATGGCGCGCACGACCGTGAGCGAGCCAAAGCCGCCGAGCGCCCACACGATTGCGCCGCCTACGGCGCCTCCGGCGATGCCGAGGGCAAGGGAGCGCACGCAGCTCAGCACGAAGGGCTTGAGCGCAACCGGAACCTTTGCGTAACGCAGGAAAGCCACCGAGACGATACAGAGCATCAGCATGAAGACGGCGCTGCCGAGAGACACTGCGTGGATGCCGAGGACGCCCACCATCCCGATGGTGAAGGCGACCTGCACCACCGAGGCCGCGACGTTGGCCACGGCAAAGAGCGTCATGCGGCGCATGGACGAGAAGACCTTCTGGAAGAACGTCTGCAGGCCGTACCACGGAAGCGCAAGCGCGAGCGTGGAGAGGTAGGCGGCCGTGAGGTCGGCGCTCTGGGCGTCGAACTGGCCCACGCGCAAGAGAGACATGAGCGGCTTGGAGAAGACCATGAGGTAGACCATGAACGGGATGAGTGCGAGCATGAGGTGGCTCATGCCAGAGGAGACCTGACGGCCGAACGCGCGCTCGTCGCCCTTGGCGAAGGTCTCGCTCATCTCGGTGAACATGGCCACGGTGATGGGCACGGCCAGCACGGCGTAGGGC
>CAVIES010000096.1:0-7041 GCA_963641675.1 Anaerovoracaceae bacterium | reverse complement strand
TCGCAGATAAAGGCCTGGAGCTGCTCGATCTCGGCGCCGCTTAGGCCGCATTCGGCCAGGTAGGCCTTTGCGGCGGCGACGTAGTCGGTGCTCTCTAGGGCGTCGTCGCTTGTCCCGGAGAGGTCCTAGAGGAACGGCTCGAAGTAGTTGGCCACGACAAGCGCGCAGGCGAGGGCCGAGGCCATGGCCAGCATTGCGCGTTTCTTGCTCATGGATACACGGCTCATCGCTTGCGGCTCCTTCTAGCGCGGCAGCTCGTTGCCCTATGCGTCCAGGTCGAAGAGGGTCTTCATGTCCTCTTCCTTGAGGGAGCCGCCGGCGGAGGGCAGGCGGTCGGCGCGGAACTTCTCCACGTAGGCGTCGGAGCCCACGAAGTCCTCCACCTGGCCCACGGCGCTGACGAGGCGGCCGCTCTTCTTGGTGAGCGCCTGCACACCCTGGGTGCTGTTGGTGGTCTTGGTGGCAAGCAGCGACGTGTTGAAGTTCACGAGGCGCTGGTCGTTGGTGGCAAGCGCGATGTCGCGGTCTTCCTTGAGAACCTGCGCATAGAGCAGCTTGGAGCCGCCGTAGATGGCGTTCTTGAGCTTCTTGCGGTTGGTCTTGGTGGCGTAGCCAGAAAGCGCCACGCGCACGGCGCGGCCGTTCTCGAACACATAGAGCGCGTCGGCCTTGTAGTCCTCGGGGTCGAGCACCCAGATCACGTTCTCGTCGGCGTCCATCTCGAGGTCGGTGCCGAGGTAGGAGCCGAGCTGGGCGGCCTTGGTGTCCTCGAACTGCGAGACCTTGCACTTGTAGCACTGCTGCTTGTCGGTAAAGACCAGAAGCTCGTGGGTGTTCTGCGAGGGGAACTCGATGAACGGCTCGTCGTCGTCCTTGTACTTGAGCGTCTGCGCGCGGGAAAGCACGCGCTCGGTCATCTTCTTGAGGTAGCCGTGGCGCGAGACCATGATGGTGACGGGGTACTCCTCCACCTCGGGCTCGAGGCTCACCTCCACGACCTCCTCGGGCGAGACCAGGCCGGTCTTGCGCGGGGTCACGTACTTCTTGTTCACCGCGGCGAGCTCGTCGCGGATGACGCCCTTGATCTTCTTCTCGCTGGCAAGCGTGGCCGTGAGCTCGGCAATCTCGCCCTCGAGCTTCTCGATGTCCTTGGTGCGGTTGAGGATGTACTCCTCGTTGATGTTGCGCAGCTTGATCTCTGCCACGAACTCGGCCTGGGTCTGGTCGATGCCAAAGCCGGCCATGAGGTTGGGGACGACCTCCACCTCGAGCTTGGTCTCGCGAATGATCTTGATGGCCTTGTCGATGTCGAGCAGGATCGCCTCGAGGCCGTGCAGCAGGTGCAGGCGGTCACTCTTCTTCTGCAGGTCATAGGTGATGCGGCGGCGCGTGGAGTCCATGCGCCAGGCCACCCACTCCTTAAGGATCTCGCGCACGCCCATGACGCGCGGGTAGCCGTCCACCAGCACGTTGAAGTTACAGCTAAACGAATCCTGCAGCGTGGTGAGCTGGAAGAGCTTGGCCATGAGCTTCTCTGGGTCGACGCCGCGCTTGATGTCGATGGCGATGCGCAGGCCCGAGAGGTCGGTCTCGTCGCGGATGTCGGTGATCTCGCGCACCTTGCCCTCCTTGGAGAGCTTGATGACGCGGTCGATGATGACGTCGGTCTTGGTGGTGTAGGGGATCTCGTAGACCTCGATGATGCGCTCCTCGGGCAGGTAGCGCCAGCGCGAGCGGATCTGGAAGCTGCCGAGGCCCGTCTCGTAGATCTTGTCCATCTCCTCGCGGCGGTAGATAACCTCGCCGCCGGTGGAGAAGTCGGGCGCGAGCAGGTATTCGTGCAGGTCGCAGGCAGGGTCGCTCAGGAAGTGCATCGTGGCCGTGCAGACCTCGTTCAAGTTGAAGCCGCAGATGTCGGAGGCCATGGCCACGCCGATGCCCTTGTTGGCAGAGACGAGGATGTTGGGGAAGGTCGTGGGCAAGAGGCGCGGCTCCTTCATGGCGCCGTCGTAGCTGTCCATGAAGTCCACCGGGTCCTTGTCGATGTCCTTGAAGATCTCGGCGCAGATGGGGGAGAGCTTGGCCTCGGTGTAACGGCTGGCGGCGTAGCTAAGGTCGCCAGAGTAGTACTTGCCGAAGTTGCCCTTGGACTCAACGAAGGGCGTGAGCAGGGCCTCGTTGCCCGTGGCCAGGCGCACCATCGTCTCGTAGATGGCGGCGTCGCCGTGCGGGTTCAGCTTCATCGTCTGGCCCACGATGTTGGCGCTCTTCTGGCGCGCGCCGTTCAAGAGGCCCATCTTGTACATGGTGTAGAGGAGCTTGCGGTGCGAGGGCTTGAAGCCGTCGATCTCGGGGAAGGCGCGCGAGACGTTGGTGCTCATGGCGTAGGGCATGTAGTTCGTCTCGAGCGTCTGCGTGATGGGCTGCTCCACGACCTCGGAGTGCAGGCCGATGACGTTGGAGGCGTCTACCTGCTTCTTCTTGGTGGGCTGCTTCTTGGTCTTCTTTGCCACGGTTTCCCCTTGATGCTGTATTGGTCATCGCGCCTTCGCGCGCGCTTGGTCTTGCGTCTTGCCTCAGGCCGGCGGCGTGCGCGGCCCCGGCGCCTGCCTTAACTCAGGTCGAGCTCGTCGAGGTACTCCTTGCCGTGCTCGGCGATGTGGCGCTTGCGGCCCTCGTCGTCGTTGCCCAGAAGGAGGTTGAACATGTTCTGCATGGTCTCCACGTCCTCGGGCCTCACCTTGATGAGGCGGCGGGTCTCGGGGTTCATGGTGGTGAGCCACATCATGTCGGGGTCGTTCTCACCAAGACCCTTGGAGCGGTTGATGGAGCACTTCTGGTCGCCGATCTCATTCAGCATGTTGTTCTTCTCCTGCTCGGTGTAGGCGAAGTACGTCTTGTCCTTGCAGTTGATCTCGTACAGCGGCGACTCGGCGATGTAGACGTAGCCCTCGTTGATGAGCGTGGGCGTGAGGCGGTAGAGCATGGTGAGGATGAGCGTGCGGATGTGGTAGCCGTCGACGTCGGCGTCCGTGCAGATGACGACCTTGCTCCAGTTGAGGTTGTCGAGGCTGAAGGTGCCGAGGTTCTTCATGCGCTTGTCCTTGACCTCAACGCCGCAGCCAAGCACGCGCAAGAGGTCCATGATGATGTCGGACTTGAAGATGCGCGGGTAGTCCTCCTTGAGGCAGTTCAGGATCTTGCCTCGCACCGGCATGACGCCCTGGAACTCGGCGTCGCGGCTGGTGCGGATGGCGCCGGCCGCCGAGTCGCCCTCCACGATGTAGATCTCGCGGCGGGTCTTGTCCTTGGAGCGGCAGTCGATGAACTTCTGCACGCGGTTGGCCATGTCGGTCTTCTGCTGCAGGTTGGTCTTGATGCTCTGGCGGGTCTTCTCGGCGTTCTCGCGCGAGCGCTTGTTGATGAGGACCTGCTCCAAGATCTTGTCCGCGGAGGACTTGTTCTCGATGAGGTAGGTCTCCATGCGCTCTTTCAAGAACGCCGTCATGGCCTGCTGGATGAAGCGGTTGTTGATGGCCTTCTTGGTCTGGTTCTCGTAGGAGGTCTGGGTGGAGAAGCAGTTGGTCACGAGCACCAGGCAGTCCTGCACGTCCTGCCACTTGATGGAGCTCTCGTTCTTGTTGTACTTGCCCTGGTTCTTGATGTAGGCGTCGATGGCGCTGGTGAGGGCGCTGCGGGCGGCCTTCTCGGGCGAGCCGCCGTTCTCCAGCCACGAGGAGTTGTGGTAGTACTCCTGCATCTGGAAGGTGCGCGAGAAGCACAGGCACGCCGTGATCTTCACGTTGTAGTCGGGCAGGTCGTCACGGTCGCGTCCGCGGCGATCGGCCTCGATGAAGAAGGGCTCGGTGAGGTAGTCGGCGCCGACCTTCTCCAGCACGTAGTCCTCGATGCCCTTGGGGTAGCAGAAGTCCTCCTCGGTGAAGGTGCCGTCTTCCTGCTCGATGCGCAGACGGAAGGTGACGTTGGCGTTCACCACCGCCTGGCGGCGCATGGTCTCGCGGAACCACTCGTCGGGCACGTCGATGGCGGTGAAGACCTCGAGGTCGGGCAACCACTTGATGGTGGTGCCGGTGCGTGCGGGCTCGTCTGAGGGGGCAACCTCAAGCGCCTTCTTCTTAGAGCCGACGACCTTGCCCTTCTTGAAGTGCAGGTCGTACTTGTTGCCGTCGCGCCAGACGGTGACGTCCATGTAGGCCGAGGCGTACTGCGTGGCGCAGGAGCCCAGGCCGTTGGTGCCGAGCGAGAAGTCGTAGTCGCCGCTGCCGTTGTTGTCGTACTTGCCGCCGGCGTAGAGCTCGCAGAAGACGAGCTCCCAGTTAAAGCGCTTCTCCTTGGCGTTCCAGTCGAGCGGGCAGCCGCGGCCGTGGTCGGCCACCTCTAGCGAGTGGTCGCTGAAGACGGTGAGCGTAATGAGGTCGCCAAAGCCCTGGCGCGCCTCGTCCACGGAGTTGGAGAGGATCTCGAAAGCGGCGTGTGCGCAGCCGTCAAGGCCGTCGGAGCCAAAGATGACCGCGGGGCGCAGGCGTACGCGCTCCTCGTCCTTTAGCTGGCGAATGCTGTCGTTTCCGTAGGTGGCCATATATCTGCTGCCTGCCCTTTCGTGTGTTTATGGTTCGTGCGTGCCGCGGCCGTTCGCGCGTGGCGCGGGGCCGGGGCCCGTTTCCGCCGGCCAGTCATGCCAACGGGCATGAGGCCACGGGTGAGGTGGGCCAGACCATTTTAGGGGTTTAACCGCCGGATGATGTCGCGTCTACCAGAGGTTGCATCAATTCGCCGTAGGTTTGCCGGGCGCGTGGCCTTTGCCGGCCGCGGGTCGGGTAAGCTTTTTGCGAGAGAAACACGTTCAGCGGGCCTTTGGCCTGCCGTAAGCGAAAGGATGCCACCATGGGCGCCAACGCAAAGAAGAGCACCTCTAGTGAGCAGGCCGGCATGACGCGCCGGGCGTTCGTGGGAACGGCCGGGCTTGCCTGCGCCGGCGCCGCGGCCTCGGTCATGGTGGGCCTCGGCGGCTGCGCAAGCGAGCCGGATTCCTACGTGGCCCAGGCGGTGAGCAAGAAGGACGTCTCGGTGCTTCTCAACCAGATGAGCCGCCGCGAGAAGATCTGCCAGATGCTCATGCCCGACTTCCGCAAGTGGAGCGAGGACGGCACCTCCGAGCCCGAGGACTTCATCGAGATGAACAGCCAGGTCGACGCCATCGTCGACAAGTACGACTTTGGCGGCGTCATCCTCTTTGCCAACAACGTCAAGGAGACCGAGCAGACCTTTGAGCTCACCTACGCCCTGCAGACGGCCGCCGTGCGCAACTCCGCCGGCTCCAAGACGGGCGGCATCCCGCTGCTTCTGGGCATCGACCAGGAGGGTGGCATCGTCTACCGCCTTGGCAGCGGCTGCGCCATGCCGGGCAACATGGCCCTGGGCGCCACGAGGAGCGAGGACCTCGCCCGCCAGTGCGGCGAGGTCATGGCCGGCGAGCTGGCCTCCCTCGGCATCAACGTCGACTTCGCGCCCGTCATGGACGTGAACAACAACCCCAACAACCCCGTCATCGGCCTGCGCTCGTTCTCCGACCACCCCGAGCTCGTGAGCGAGCTGGGCTGCGCCGTGCTCGACGGCATCCAGGGCAAGGGCGTGTGCGGCTGCGCCAAGCACTTCCCCGGCCACGGTGACGCCGCCACGGACTCGCACACCGGCCTGCCGCGCATCGACAAGACGCTTAGCGACCTTGAGTCGCTCGAGTTCGTGCCGTTCCGCGCCGCCTTTGAGGACGGCGTCGACATGGTGATGACCGCCCACATCCAGTACCCGCAGGTGGAGACCGAGACCGCCACCTCCACCGACCCCGAGATGGGCGAGATCACCCTGCCGGCCACGCTCTCCCACACCTTCATGACCGACATCCTGCGCAACGACCTCGGCTTTGAGGGCGTTTCCATCACCGACGCCCTCTGCATGGGCGCCATCGCCGACAACTTCACCCCGCTCGAGGCCGTGCGCCGCACCTTCCTGGCCGGCGTCGACATCGCGCTCATGCCGGTGGAGCTGCGCACGCAGGAGACGGTGGACCAGCTGGAGGAGGTTGTGCAGGCGCTCGTCGACGACGAGGAGCTCACCGACGACCGCCTTAACGAGTCGGTCCGCCGCATCCTCGAGCTCAAGCTCAACCGCGGCATCCTGGCGCTGGCAACCGCCGGCGAGGACGTCGCCGGCATGGGCGTCTCGCACGACGAGGGCCTTGCCGCCGCCAACGCCACCGTGGGCTGCGACGACAACCGCGAGGTAGAGCGCGAGGCCGCGGCCTGCGCCGTCACCGTGGTGCGCGGCGAGGGCATCCTGCCCTTCAAGCCGGCCGCCGGCCAGCACGTGGCGCTCGTGGCCGCCAAGTCCGGTGAGCAGCCGGGCATGGAGCTCGCCATGCGCCGCCTCATCTCCGAGGGCACCATCCCCGAGGGCGTGGAGTACGAGAGCTGCTGCTACGTGGACGAGGAGGCCGGCGACGAGGTGGACGAGGCCGCCGTTAAGGCCGCGGCCGAGAGCGTCGCCCAGACGGTTGCCGCGGCAGACTTCGCCATCGTGGTCTCTGAGTGCGCCAACGGCGAGCTCTCCTGCGAGTCCGTCTCCTACACGAGCGGCTACGTGGTGGCCCAGGCTGCGGCGGCTGCCAAGGAGGCCGGCGTGCCGCTTGCCATCATGAGCATCTCCAAGCCCTACGACCTCGCGCTTTATGATGAGGGTGCGGCACTTGTGGCGGTCTATGGCAACAAGGGCATGGACCCCACCGAGGCCCTCGCCCCCGACCACGCCTTTGGCCCCAACGTGCCGGCCGGCGTGGAGGCCATCTTCGGCGGCCACGAGGTCTCGGGCAAGCTGCCGGTGGACATCTACGCCGTCACCGCGGGGGAGGACGGCACCTCCACCGTTGACACCTCCACGGTTGTCTACGAGTACGGCACTGGCGAGACGTACTAGCGCCAAGCGCTTGCGCTTGGGCGCGCGCCTGCATAGGGCATAAATAAGCCC
>CAVIES010000095.1:0-7048 GCA_963641675.1 Anaerovoracaceae bacterium | reverse complement strand
GGCCAGGCGAGCATGAGGTTGCGCTCGTCGATGTGGAAGGGCGCGGCATCGCGGGTCTTGGGCTTGGCACAGAAGGCGATGCCCGTGCCGGCTGCGAGGATCATCGGGATGTCATTGGCGCCGTCACCCATGGCAACGGTCGCCTCCATGCCAAGGTCGAGCTCCGCCGCCCACGCGCGCAGGCTCTCCAGCTTGCGTTCCTTGGTCACGACCTCGCTCGCAAGCTTGCCGGTAAGCTTGCCTGCTACGACCTCCAGCCTGTTCGCCAGGCAGTAATCGATACCGGCCGCGGCCACGATGCGGTCTGCCACTTCGTGGAACCCGCCAGAGACCACGCCCACCTTCCAGCCGCGCGCGTGTGCCTCGGCCACGAGCTCGAGGGCGCCCGGCGTAAACGTCACGCGCGCAAAGGTGCGGCTGAACACGCTCTCGTCCAGCCCGGCCAAGAGCCCAACTCGCTCGTTCAGGGCCTCGCGAAAGTCCAGCTCGCCGCGCATGGCGCGCTCGGTCACGCGGGCCACCTGCTCGCCAACGCCCGCCTCCTCGCCAAGAAGGTCGATGACCTCCTCGTTGATCAGCGTGGAGTCGATGTCCATGACGATGAGTCCGTTAGCGCCCATACAAAGCCCTTCTCATAGGTAGGTGCCCCAACTAAACCACATTTCGCGGCCTTGCCCTGCGTAACCAAACTTGTTTCACGCTTGCCACGCGTTGCAAACATGTGAGAATCGTTCGCGAAGCGTAAGCTTAATAACCGCGAAACACTGCGCCGCTAGAGTGTTCTACGTCCAAGGAATCAACTCTCCACAAGAGAAAGAGAGAACCATGGCTTCAAAGGTCACCGAAGAGTACGGCAGCCTGGTATTCAGCGACTCCGTCATGCGTGAGCGCCTCCCCAAGCCCACCTACAAGGAGCTTGCGCGCGTCATCAAGGAGGGCAAGGCCCTCGACCTCAGCATCGCCAACGAGGTTGCCCACGCCATGAAGGAGTGGGCGCTTGAGAAGGGCGCCACCCACTACACCCACTGGTTCCAGCCGCTCACGGGCATCACGTCCGAGAAGCACGACGCCTTCATGGAGCCCACCGGCGACGGCCGCGCGCTCGAGACCTTCTCCGGCAAGGCCCTCGTCCAGGGCGAGCCCGACGCCTCCAGCTTCCCCAACGGCGGCCTCCGCGCCACGTTCGAGGCCCGCGGCTACACCGCTTGGGACCCGACCTCCCCGGCCTTCATCAAGGACGAGGTCCTCTGCGTTCCCACCGCCTTCATCTCCTACACCGGCGAGGCCCTCGACAAGAAGACCCCGCTGCTGCGTTCCTCCGTCGCGCTCGACACCCAGGCCAAGCGCGTGCTGAAGCTCTTCGGCAAGAACGTCACCAGCGTCTCCACCACCGTCGGCCCCGAGCAGGAGTACTTCCTCATTAAGGAGGAGGACTACGCCGCCCGCCCCGACCTCATCATGTGCGGCCGCACCCTCTTTGGCTGCGAGCCGGTTAAGGGCCAGGAGCTCGAGGAGCACTACTTCGGCGCCATCCGCCCGACCGTCAACGAGTTCATGAAGGAGCTCGACGACGAGCTCTGGAAGCTCGCCGTGCCTGCCAAGACCAAGCACAACGAGGTCGCCCCGTGCCAGCACGAGCTCGCCCCGATCTTCGAGACCAGCTCCGCCGCCATCGACCACAACCTGGTCACCATGGAGAAGATGAAGATCGTCGCCTCGCACCACGGTCTCACCTGCCTGCAGCACGAGAAGCCCTTCGACTACGTCAACGGCTCCGGCAAGCACAACAACTGGTCGATCAGCGCCGACGGCAAGAACCTCCTCGACCCGTCCGACACCCCCGAGGACAACCTGCAGTTCCTCGTCTTCCTCGCCAGCATCGTCTCCGCGGTTGACGACCACCAGGACCTCATGCGTGCCTCCGTCGCCAGCGCCGGCAACGACCACCGTCTGGGCGCCAACGAGGCTCCTCCCGCGATCATCTCCATCTTCCTGGGCGACGACCTGGCCGCCGTCGTGGATGCCCTCATCAACGACAAGCCCTACCAGAGCCACCCGCGCGAGAAGATGGACCTTGGCGTCCCGCAGCTCGCCGACCTCACCAAGGACACCACCGACCGCAACCGCACCTCCCCGTTCGCCTTCACCGGCAACAAGTTCGAGTTCCGCATGTGCGGCTCGCAGCAGAACCTCTCCGACCCGAACATGGTGCTGAACACCGCCGTGGCCGAGGCGCTCGACAAGTTCGCCACCGACCTCGAGGGCGTCTCTGAGGCTGACTTCATCACCAAGGCGCTCGAGTGGGTCAAGACCACCCTCACCGAGCACCAGCGCGTCATCTTCAACGGCAACGGCTACTCCGACGAGTGGCCCGTGGAGGCCGAGAAGCGCGGCCTGCTCAACCGTCGCACCACGCCCGACGCCCTGCCCTGCCTCGTGGAGGAGAAGAACGTCGCCCTCTTTGAGAAGTACGGCGTCGCCAGCAAGGACGAGATGAGCGCCCGCTACGTCTCCAAGGCCGAGCAGTACGCCAAGCTCATGAACATCGAGGCCAACACCATGGTCTACATGACCAGGCACATGTATCTCCCGGCCCTGTTCGACTACTCCGGCGACATCGCCACCACCGTTGCCACCAAGGCCGAGCTTGGCATCGCCGCCAAGGCCGAGAAGGGCCTCGTGCAGACCCTCACCGACGGCATCGACCAGATCACCGAGCTCGTCGCCGACCTCGAGGACAAGAACGCCACCGCCCAGGGCATCGACGACCCCACCGCGCAGGACAACGCCTACCGCGACTCCGTCATCCCCGCCATGGAGGCCCTGCGTGCCGCCGTGGACGAGATGGAGAAGGTCTGCGGCCACGACTACTGGCCGGTCCCGAGCTACAACAAGATCCTCTTCTACGTGTAGCCCGCGCTGCCTAGCGGCAAAAACCAGCTAGCCAAGGAGGCCTCGCAAATGCGGGGCCTCCTTTTTTGTTGCGGTGGGCGGCCGAGCGCACTCTTTTGCTGCGGTGGGCGGCCGAGCGCACTCGGTTGCAATTTATGCGGCTCGCCGGGTGTGCTGGGCTGCGGCGGCGTGTAAAAGACGCAACCAAGTGGGGTGCGGTGTGGTAAACGATGGGTGGCCAAGGCGGCAAGCGGGCGCTCCGTGCGTTCAGGCCGAATTCAGAAAGGTAATGTGGGCAGAGAGTGACATTTGTGACAGGTTTTGGGGTTGAAACGCGCCATGCCGGCTCTACGCTGCGCAAATAACGGTAGGATGTTGAGCGATGGGCGTCCGCATGGCGCCTGAATACAAGCACTAGCTGGGTACGCCCCGGCAAACGAAGCAATGCCGGCCCAGCCGGCAATCGCAGCAGATGGGGGAGAAATGCCTCGCTTCAGGTACTCCGATTCCGGAGACGCCCAGAACAACCAGAGCGGCTACAACGACGGCCGCACCCAGCGCTCGTCCTACGGCCAGCAGGGCGGCTATTCCAACCAGCAGGGTTCCTACTCGCAGGGTGGCTACGCCCAGCAGAACCCCTACGCGCAGGGCGCCTACTCCCAGCAGAGCAACCCCTACGCGCAGCAGGGCTCCGGTCAGCGCCGCCAGCGCCACACCTCGGCAGACGGCCAGGCCCGCACCAGCCGTCACGGCGCCGGCTCCTCGCGCGACGCCCGCTATAGCGCCACCGAGCAGCAGGCCCGCCGCGCCCGCCGCGCAAGCGCCAGCAGCCAGTCCGACGCCACGAGCGCCAACCCCTACAGCCGCTCCAACGCCGGCCGCTACGCCCAGCAGACCGGCTATGCCGCGCAGGGCAACCCCTACGCCAACGGCTCCTACAGCTCTGAGGACGACTACGCCTACTCCGACAACAACCCCTACGTGAGCGGCCCCAGCAACGGCGCCGTGAACATGGGCCACCAGCACATCGCCAGCTACGAGCAGGCGCAGCGCCGTGGTGGCGGCAAGGGTCGCGGCAACCAGAAGAAGCGCCGCCGCGTGCCCACGGGCCTCGTCGTCTTCGTTGTGTTCTTCGCGCTCGTCTGCGGCGGCCTCTTCCTGTTCTTCAATCCGCCGCTGTACAACGTCAACGTCAACGGCACCGACCACCTGGTAACCATGGGCACCACCATCCAGAAGGTCATCGACGAGGGCTTTGCCAGCCCCACCGCGGGCAACCTCCTCGCGGTTGACGGCGAGGTCTACACCGAGGGCGGCGGCGACGCGTTCGAGGCCACCATCAACGGCACCGAGACCACCGCCGATGCCTCCTACGTCATCCCGCGCGGCGCCACCGTGCAGATCGAGAACGGCAACGACGTCACCGAGGATTACGACGTCACCACAGAGACGGTGGCCCACGGCACCTCCAGCACCGACAGCAGCAGCCTCAGCAGCTACTACAACGGCGCCATCCACATCTACTCCAAGGGCCAGGACGGCGAGCAGGAGGTCCGCACCGGCAAGGTCTCCGGCAAGACCGTCACCACCGTCACCAAGCAGCCGGTGGACGAGGGCTACAGCTCCTTCTCCGTGGACACCAACGGCGACAAGGTCATCGCCCTTACCTTCGACGACGGCCCCTGGGGCGACACCACCACCCAGATCCTCGACATCCTCAAGGAGTACGACGCCAAGGCCACGTTCTTCGAGATCGGCAACCAGTGCGCCGAGTACTCCGACGTGGTTAAGCGCATCGCGAGCGAGGGCCACCAGATCGCCACGCACTCCTACGACCACGCGAGCGGCTCCGGCCAGGGCGTGAGCCTCTCCATCATGAGCGCCTCCGAGCAGGTGGAGGAGGTCACCAAGGGCTTCCAGGCAATTGAGGACGTGCTTGGCACCAGCGTGAGCCGCGTGCTGCGCGCCCCGGGCGGCAACTACTACGGCGACATCATCACCAATCTCGCCGACTACGTCGATGTGGAGGTTGGCTGGGACGTCGACACCGAGGACTGGTCCAAGCCCGGCGCGCAGTCCATCGCCGACGCCATCCTCTCCGCCCAGCCCGGCAACGTGGTGCTGATGCACGACGGCGGCGGCGACCGCTCCCAGACGGTGGAGGCCCTGAAGATCGCCCTGCCGCAGCTGGCGGAGCAGGGCTACAAGTTCGTCACCATTGACGAGCTGCTCACCACCTACACCAGCTACACGCCCAGCACCGGCACCAGCAACTAGCGCTGCGGCCGGCAAGAGCCTTTGATTTCTGCGCCCGTCTCCCAAGGGGATGGGCGCAGAATTGTATGGAGAGGGGCACGGGCGGCAGATGAGAGGAGCCAAGATGGCACGAGAGACGAACGCCTCCAAGCGCGAGCGCGGGGTTGAGTTCTGCCGCAGGCTGAACGAGATGTACGGTCCGGTGGAGTGCTTCCTAGACCACACGAACCCCTACCGCCTCGTCATCTCTGTGCTCCTGAGCGCCCAGACCACCGACGCGCAGGTGAACAAGGTCACGCCCGAGCTCTTCCGCCGTTGGCCCACGCCCTACGAGCTGGCCGCGGCAAGCCCCATTGAGGTGGCGGAGGTCATCCACAGCCTCGGCTTTTACAAGAGCAAGGCGGCTCACGCCGTTGAGTGCGCGCAGATGATCGTGAGCGAGTACGCAGGCGAGGTGCCGCATACCATGGAGGAGCTCACGCGCCTGCCGGGCGTTGGCCGCAAGACCGCGAACATCGTGCTCAACGTGAGCTTTGGCATCGTGGAGGGCATCGCGGTGGACACGCACGTGAACCGCATCGCGCACCGCCTGGCCTTGAGCCCCAAGACGCATGCCGCGGAGCCCTTAAAGACCGAGCAAGACCTGCTGAAGATCCTGCCGCGCGAGTACTGGCGCGACGTCAACCACCAGTGGATCCGCTTTGGCCGCGAGACGTGCAGCGCCAAGGCCCCCAAGTGCGACGCCTGCCCCATGGCGGATATCTGCCCCAGCGCCGGGCTTGTCTAGAGCGCACGCTCGCAGGCCGCGACTCAGCCCGGCGCGACAGGCCGCAGGGCATGATGCCGCTCGGTGCGGCAAGCCACGGGCCATGTCCCTCCCTAGCGCGGCGGGCCGCAAACCCCGCCTCTCCCTGGCGTGGCAATCGCACCGCGCCGTCTCCCCGCGTCCTCATCCCACGTACAATGGTGGGCGATGAATTCGAGAGAGGGAGACTCCATGGCAGAGGAAAACGTGCAGGCCGCAGACGAGCAGCAGGAGCGCCGCGTGATCGCCGTCATAGACGGAAACTCGCTCATGCACCGCGCGTTCCACGCCATCCCGCCCACCATGACGGCGCCCGACGGCCGTCCCACCAACGCCATCTTCGGCTTTGTCTCCATGTTCACCAAGCTGGTGGAGAGCTTCCGCCCGGGCGGCGTCATCTGCGCCTTCGACAAGGGCAAGCCCCGCGTGCGCATGGAGATGCTGCCGCAGTACAAGGCCCAGCGCCCGCCCATGGACCCGGTGCTGCACGAGCAGTTCCCCATGGTGAAGGAGCTCCTGCGCTCCATGGACGTGCCCGTCTGCGAGCTTGAGGGCTGGGAGGGCGACGACATCCTGGGCACGCTCGCCCGCCGCGGCGAGGAGGCCGGCTACGACATGTACCTCGTCACGGGCGACCGCGACATGTACCAGCTGGTGACCGAGCACGTTAAGGTCGTGAGCACCCGCAAGGGCGTGAGCGACGTCAACATCATGACGCCCGAGAGCGTCGACGACCTCTACCACGGCATCACGCCCGAGCTCGTGCCCGATTTCTACGGCCTTAAGGGCGATTCCTCAGACAACATCCCCGGCGTGCCGGGCATCGGCCCCAAGAAGGCCGCCGCGCTCATTTGCGAGTACGGCAACCTGGACGAGGTCATTGCCCATGCCGACGAGGTGAAGGGCAAGATGGGCGAGAACCTGCGCGCCCACATCGACGATGCCCTGCTTAGCCGCAAGGTGGCCACCATCCGCACCGACGCGCCCATTGAGCTGGAGCTTGCGGACGCGAAGTTCCCCACCTTTGACGTGGAGACCGTCCGCGCCGCCATGCAGAACCTGGGCTTTACCGGCATGACCAACCGCGTGCTCGCG
>CAVIES010000094.1:0-7053 GCA_963641675.1 Anaerovoracaceae bacterium | reverse complement strand
CGCCGAGCGCGACTACGTGCTCACCGACCGCGAGCGCAACATCATC
The DNA here is from genome assembly GCA_963641675.1 of Anaerovoracaceae bacterium. Lineage (GTDB taxonomy): Bacteria > Actinomycetota > Coriobacteriia > Coriobacteriales > Atopobiaceae > Parolsenella. Next base: position 7,007 of record CAVIES010000094.1, on the reverse strand, counting down.
AAGCACCATATGTTCCCGCTGGTGCCGGCGCCGCCCACCTGCCGCGAGGCGTGGATCGTCACGCTGGCGGACAAGGCCTGCGCCCTGCGCGAGACCCTGGAGCCCCGCGTGCCCGCGCGCCTGCTGCCCCGCTGGCTTAAGCAGGCCGGCAAATGAGCGCCGCCACGTCCACCGAGGCCGTGGCCCGCGCGGTGGAGCTGCTTATGCAGCTGCCCGTCTGGGGCGCGAGCATTCCGCAGGCGCCCGTCTCGGCACTCTTCCTCTCCGCCATGCTCTACTCCTTTGCCGGGTGGCTTTGGGAGTCGCTCGTCTGCTCGCTCGTGAGCGACGGGAGCTTCACCAACAGGGGCTTTCTGCTGGGCCCGGTCTGCCCCATCTACGGCGCGGGCGCGCTTGTGATCTGGCTTACCATGCGCGGCTTTGAGAACCCGGTGGCGCTCTTCTTTATGGCGGGGCTTACGTGTTGCTGCATCGAGTGGGTGGTGAGCCTTGCGCTGGAGGCCATCACCGGCGCGCGGTTCTGGCACTACGAGAACCTGCCGCTCAACATTCAGGGGCGCGTCTGCCTCTACGGCTTCTTGCTGTTTGGCGCGGCCGCCGTCGGCATCTGCCGCGTGGTTGAGCCGGCCGTGCTCTCCGCGCTTTCGACGCTGCCTGGCTGGGCGGTCAGCGCGGCGGGCTGCGTTACGGCGGCGCTGCTCGCGGCAGACGTCGTCACTACCATGGCCAGCTGGCGGCGCCTCTCCACCCAGCTGGAGAGCCTACGCACCCAGATGGCCATGCGCCTGGACGAGCAGATGGGCGAGGCCTCAGACCGCATGATCGAGGCCATCCCCGACCAGGTGGTTGAGCGCGGCCGCGAGGTGGTGGAGCGCGGCAGGGGCGCCTCGATCGCAATGACCGAGAAGAGCGCCGACGCCGCCAGCGCCATGGCCGAGCGCGGGCGCGAGGCCGCAAGCGCGGTGGCCGAGCGCGGCAAGGCAGCGACGGCCGCCGTGATGGAGAAGGGCAAGGAAGCCACCTCCGCCATGGTGGAGAAGGGCAAGGACGCCGCCAGCGCCATGGCCGAGCGCGGCCGCGGTGCCGCGAGCTCCGTGGCCGAGCGCGGCAAGGACGCCATGGCGAGCGCCGCCGAGCGCGGGCGCGACGCCGCCGACCGCGGCAAGGACGCGGCGAGCGAGTGGCTGAACGCCGCGAGCGAGAAGCTCGTGAGCTCGCTTGGCAAGCGCGACCTGCGCTTCTTCGTGGCCTTCCCCCACATGAGGATGGAGCGCTACGACAACCTCATCAACCGCACCCACCTGCGCGAGCGCGTGGCAGACCGCTTCCGCCGGAAGTAGGCTGCGCGCCGCCGGCCGTCGCTTGTGCGCGCCCGTGGTGCCGTTGTCCCTTGCGCATGCCCGCGTCGCTGTTGCCGCTTGCGCGCGTCCGCGTTGCTGTCGTCGCTTGCACGTACGCGTCGGCGCCTCGTCCATACGCCGACAATTTGAGCCCGCGCGCCTGTTACAGCGTGCGCCCGCGCGGGTAAGATGCCCATGAGGGGAGGCCGCGCGGCTCCCCGGTTTACCCACTATGCGACCGTTTGGGGAAGGGATTCCACCATGGCAGAAGAGAAGACTGTCGAGTTTGACACGAGCACGATGAACGACGCCGAGCTTGCCGAGATTACCGGTGGCTCCAACGTGACCTGCACCACCGTCTGCCCCGATTGCGGCGGCACGAAGTTCAAGTGGAACGGTACCGCCACCGATGGCGCCGGTGACTCCACCTTTACCTGCAAGCGCTGCGGCAGGACCTTTGAGAATTCGGTCTTTGGCATGCAGGGCGCCATCCACGTAACCACGGGCACCTTCAACTAGCTGACCGTATTTAGAGGAAGGGCTTCGCCATGGCAGAAGAGAAAGACCTCCCAAAGATCGGCCTGAACCAGCTGAGCCCCGAGGAGCTCTCCAAGGTCGCCGGCGGCTACGGCCCTGACGATGAGTTCATGGTGTTTGACGAAGAGGGCGAAGCCATCGTTGGCTGCCCGAATTGCGGCGGCCAGTGGTTCTTTGCCGACGAATATGGTTTCTTTGAATACGTCGAGTGCAAGAAATGCGGGAAGCGCTTCTACAGCGTGGACGACTTGATGGCGTCTGACCCCTATCACTCAATCACGCGCCGTTTCTAACCTGCGGCGCCCAGCTAATTCGATGAAAGGTCTGCCCCCGGCCGGGCTTGCCTGGCCGGGGGGATTTTTGTGCCGCCGTTTCGTAAACACTTTGGCAGGTTGCCGATGGGAGCGGCCTGCGGGCGAGCGGATGTGCAAAACTGTTGAGCGTGCGTTTTGAAAGTGCCCGCCGCCCGCCTTTGCCCGCGGCTCGCCCACCCGCCGCGTGCCTGCGCGCCCGCGGCCGTCCACCTGCCGCGCCACGCATGCGCGCGGCCGTCCACCTGCCGCCCGCCTGCGCGCGCGGCCTTGCGAAAGGACCCCCAATGCTTCGAATTGGCATGCTTACCAGCGGCGGCGACTGCCAGGCCCTGAACGCCACCATGCGCGGCATCGTGAAGACGCTGCTCAAGAACTCCAAGGACAAGGTGGAGATCTACGGCTTTGAGGACGGCTACCAGGGCATGATCTACGGCCGCTGGCGCAAGATGGAGTGGAAGGACTTCTCCGGCGTCCTCTCCCTGGGCGGTACCATCCTCGGCACCAGCCGCACGCCGTTCAAGCTGCTGGACACCCCCGAGGCCGACGGCGTGGAGAAGGTCCCGGCCATGATCGCTACCTACAACAAGCTCAAGCTCGACTGCCTGTTTGTGCTGGGCGGCAATGGCTCCACCAAGACGGCCAACCGTCTGCGTGAGGAGGGCCTGAACGTCATCGCCCTGCCCAAGACCATCGACAACGACACCTACAACACCGACATGACGTTTGGCTTCCCCAGCGCCATCGAGGTGGCCACCAAGTGCATTGACGACATCCACACCACGGCCAACAGCCACCGTCGTGTCTTCGTGATAGAGATCATGGGCCACAAGGTGGGCTGGATTCCGCTCTATGCGGGCATCGCCGGCGGCGCCGACGTCATCCTCATCCCCGAGATCCCCTACGACATGGACAACGTCTGCGCCGCCATCGAGCAGAGCGAGAAGGACGGCGGCCGCATGGCCATCGTCGTCGTGGCCGAGGGCGCCATCTCCAAGGAGGAGGCGGCCATGAAGAAGAAGGCCTACAAGGCCAAGGTGGCCGCGCGCGTGCAGCCGAGCGTTGCCTACGACATCGCCGAGGAGATCGCCGAGCGCACCGGCCGTGAGGTGCGCGTTGCCGTGCCTGGCCACACCCAGCGCGGCGGCCAGCCCAGCGGCATCGACCGCATCTTTGCCACCCAGTGCGGCGTCGAGGCCGCCAAGGGCTGTCTCGAGGGCGAGTATGGCTACATGATTTCGCAGCTCGACGGCAAGATGTGCCGCGTGCCGCTCGAGGCCGTCGCCGGCAAGCTCAAGTTCGTCGACCCCGAGAGCGAGCTCGTGCAGGAGGCCAAGCTGCTGGGCATCTCCTTCGGCGACGAATAGCCTGGCCGGCTGCGACGGCCGACCCTGCGGCTGCGAGCTCTCCTCGCGTACTTGGTAGGCCGCGTCGAGCTCTCGCCGCAATTTCGGCCGTCTCGCTCAGCCAGTATTTTGATGGCTGGGAGCAACTGAACTGATAAGGCCCCGGAGCTGGCGCTTCGGGGCCTTTTGCGTTGGCGGTTGGTTGTGCGGGCGGCCGAGCGTTGCGTTGCGCGCGCGGCAGGCTGCGACGCCGCTGCGTGCCGCGGCTAGGCGAGGGTGACGCTGTCGGCGCCGTCTATCTGGAGGTTGGCGTTGAAGAAGGCCTCCAGCGCGGCGGTGCCAAGGGCCACGTCGCGGGTGCCGCCCGTCTCGTAGCTGGAGTGCATGGCAAGCTGGGGCAGGCCCACGTCCACGCCGTGCAGGCTCACCTGCGTGTTGGAGAGATTGCCGAGGGTGGAGCCGCCGGCCATGTCGCTCCTGTTGGCAAAGGCCTGCACGGGCACGCCGGCGTCGGCGCACACGGCCTCGAAGGCGGCGCGGCTGAAGGCGTCGGTGCAGTACTTCTGGTTGGCGGCCTCCTTCACTACCATGCCGGCGTTCAGGCGCGGGCGGTTGAGGGCGTCTGCCTTATCCGCCTGGTTGGGGTGGACGGCGTGGGCGTTGTCGCAGCTCACAAGCATCGAGCGTGCAATTGCCTGGTGGAGTTCGTCGGCGTTCTTGCCAAGGGCGGTGTTCAGGCGGGCGAGCGTGTCGGCCAGGAAGGTGGACATGGCGCCCTGTTTGGTGTTGGAGCCCACCTCCTCGTTGTCAAAGCAGCACCAGACGTTCACGGCGCGCGCGTTCTCGCTGGCGAGGAAGGCCTTGAGCGAGACGAACGCGCAGGCGAGGTCGTCGAGCTTGGGCGCGGAGACGAACTCCTTGGCCGCGCCCCAGATGGTGGGCTTCTGCAGGTTTACGAGGAAGAGGTCGCGGCTGGCGATGGCCTCGGGCGCTACGCCGAGCGCCTCCGCCACGAGCGCGTCCACCGTGCCGGCCGTGAGGTCGCCTGCGGAGAGCACGGGGCAGAGGTCGCTCGCTCGGTTGGGCGAGAAGGCCTTGTTCACCTCGCGGTTCATGTGGATGGCCAGGCTCGGGATGAGGGCGACCGGCTCCTTTAGCGAGACGAGTCGGTTCTCGATGCGAGCGCCGTTGCGCACAAGCACGCGGCCGGCGAGGCTGAGCGGCTTGTCAAACCAGGTGTAGTCGATCATGCCGCCGTAGGCCTCGGTGTCTAGGCGAAGGTAGCCCTCGGGCCCCTCGAGCTCGGAGGTGTTTTTGAGCTTGAAGGTGGGGGAGTCGGAGTGGGCGGCCGTGAGCTGGAAGTGGTAGCCATCCGCCGTGGCCTGCTCGCCCACCTTCCACGCGATGACGCTGGAGTTGTTGCGCACGGTGTAGTAGGCGCCGCCGGGCTCCACGTTCCATGCGGCCGTCTCGGGCAGGTAGGTAAAGCCCGCCTCGTAGAGGTAGCCGCGCGCGGTGGATGCCGCGTGGAACATGCTTGGGCTCTGCTCGATAAACTCGATAAGCTCGCTAGCTGCGGCGATATCGGTCGCCGTCGTCGTGGATGCCAGTGCGTCTGCCATGTGCGTTCCTTCCGCTCGCGTTAACCGCAGCCAGTCTAGCACCGGCTCTTATGGAGTGGTGAGCCTATACAATGTCGCAAGTGAATCTGCGATTGGGAGGTTGCTATGGGCGAGGTTTCCCGCGAGGGCTATGAGCCAAAGAACGTGCTGGTGCTGCTGGAGCTAAGCGAGGCGCAGCGTGTCCGCCTCGAGGCGGCGGCGCCGGGGGCGGAGTTCGTCTACGCCAAGCCCGCCGAGGCCGGCTCGTCCGTGGCCGCGCCGTGCGACCCCGTCGACGAGCAGGTTGCCGCCGCCGACGTGGTCGTGGGCAACCTCGCCCCCGCGCGCGTGCCTCTGGCCGCGAACCTGCAGCTCATGCAGCTGAACTCCGCCGGCTATGACGGCTATGCCGCGGCGAACAACCTGCCCGCCGGCGCGCGTCTCTGCTGTGCCGTCGGCGCCTACGGCCAGGCGGTGTCTGAGCATGTGTTTGCCCAGCTCCTTGGCCTTATGAAGCATCTGCCGGGCTATCACGACCTGCAGCGCGCGCACGAGTGGGCAGACCTCGGCCCCGTCACGAGCCTGCGCGGCGCCAACGTGCTCGTGCTGGGCGCGGGCGACATCGGCAGTCACTTTGCGCAGCTCTGCGCCGGCATGGGTGCGCACGTAACCGGCGTGAACCGCCATGGCGGAGAGGCGCCTGCCGGCTTTGAGCGCGTGGTGACCATGACCCAGATGCGCGAGTGCCTGGGCGAGGCGGACGTGGTGGTTTCCTTCCTGCCGAGCACGCCCGAGACGCAGGGCCTCGCCAACGCCGGCTTCTTTGCCGCCATGCGCCGCGGCGCCTACTTCGCCAACGGAGGTCGCGGCGACCTCGTGGTGAACGAAGACCTGGTGGCGGCCCTCGCCTGCGGCCAGCTCGCCGGTGCCGCGCTCGACGTCATGGTGCCCGAGCCACTTAGCGCCGAGAGCCCGCTCTGGGACGCGCCCAACCTCGCGCTCACGCCGCACGTCTCCGGCGGGTTCCACCTTGGCGTGGTGCTCGACAACATCGTGGACATCGCGGCCGAGAACCTCCGTCACCTCCGCGCCGGCGAGCCTCTGCGCAACCACGTCCTGGGCTAGGCGGCGCTCGCGGAGCTGCGGGGCTGCGGCTGCGGGGCTGTGGGGCTGTGGGGCTGCGGGCCTGCGGGCCTGCGGGGCTGCGGGGCTGCGGGGCTGCGGGGCTGCGGGCGGATGACGGGGTTCGGCATCTTGGCCGGTGGGGCTAGCCCGCGCTCGCGGAGCTGCGGTTGCTCGCGAAGGCCGCGGCTGCTCGCGAAGACCGCGGCTGCTCGCGTTGCCCTCATGCGGCCGACGCCTCGCGGTTCCGCAGCGCGGTACAAATTGCCCGGTGCACGCCCCTGCGGGTTTTCGACGTCTCGCGATTCCGCAGCGCGGTACAGATCGCCCATTTGTATCGTGCTGCGGATTTCAGACGCCGCAGGCAGGTACAAATTTCCAAAATGTATTCTCCTGCGGCATCTTTGGAGGCACTCGGACCTTGCTTGCCTGCGTTTCCGCAGGTAGATTGCGAGCAGCAAGTCGCGGACTTCGCATCAATGTCGCATATGCATGCAAATTGCCCGTTTGCATCCTCCTGCGGGTTTGCCAACGTCGCAGATGGGTGCAAATTAACCAAATGCATTTATCTGCGACGTTGGTTGGCACGGGGATATGCCGCAACCTTGTGTATTCGCAGGTAGATTGCGTGCAAAGATGCGTTGCCCATCTCAATTGAGCGGATGAATGTCGCAAACGGATGCAAATCGATAATTTGTACGCCCCTGCGGGTTTTCGTTGCCGCAGATCGGTACATATTGCCAAGATGTA
>CAVIES010000093.1:0-7059 GCA_963641675.1 Anaerovoracaceae bacterium | reverse complement strand
CTCCGCCAGCTCTGTGTCGAAGGTGCCCACCTTCTGGGTGGGAACGGGCAGGCTAATGTAGGCCTGGCCTCGGCCGGAGACATCGATGGCCGCTTGCACGAGGCTCTCGTCCATGGCGATGGCGACGTCAGAGAAGCGCGTGATGCCGGCCTTGTCGCCCAAGGCCTCGCGAACCGCCTGGCCAAGGACGATGCCCACGTCCTCCACGGTGTGGTGGTCGTCCACCGCGTAGTCGCCCGTGGCACGCACCGTGAGGTCGAAGAGACCGTGGCGGCCGAAGGCGGCAAGCATGTGGTCGAAGAAGCCCACGCCCGTCTGGACGTCCACTTGTCCGGTGCCGTCGAGGTCGATGGTGAGGGTGATGTCGGTCTCGCCCGTCTTGCGGGTGATGGTGGCAGACCTAGTCATTGCTGGCCTCCTTGGGGCTGGCCTCCGCGGCCGCACGGGCCGCCTCTTCTGGGACGAGGACGGAGAGCGCGTCGATGACGGCGAGGTTCTCCTCGGACGTGCCCACCGTGATGCGCAGGCAGTTCTCGAGGCCCGGCGCGTAGCTGAAGTCGCGCACGAGGATGGAGTACTCGTCGCGCATGCGGTTGCGCACCACGCTCGCGCGCGGCACGCGCACGAGCACGAAGTTGCCCTCGCTCGGCCACACGCGAATGCCGTCCAGGCGGGTAAGGGCCTCGTAGAGGCGCGAGCGCTCGGAGCGCACCTCGTTGATGACGGGGGCAAAGAGCTCGCGATTCTTCACGGCAGAGAGGGCCGCGGCCTGCGTGAGCACGTTCACGGAGTAGATCTGGCGCACGGCGGCAAGCGTGTCGATGACATCGGGCGCGGCGATAAAGTAGCCGCAACGAGCGCCGGCCAGGGCAAACGCCTTGGAAAGCGTGTGGAGCACGACGAGGTTGCTGCACTCAGAGAGCAGCCACTGCACCGAAGAGCCCTCGGGCGCGAACTCCACGTAGGCCTCGTCAACCATCACGAGGCCCGGGCAGGCCTCGCAGACGCGACGTACGAGCTCTGCGCTCGCGACGTCTCCCGTGGGGTTGTTGGGCGAGGTGAGGATGACCATCTGCGCGTTCGCGGCGGCGGCAACGAGCTCGTCTTCGCGCGGGAGCAGCGTCTCCGGGTCGCGCCAGACGTCCACGACCTCGGTCTGCACGAGCGAGGCGAAGAAGGCGTACTCGGAAAACGCCGGCGGCACGTTCACGAGCGTGCGGCCAGGGCCGCCAAAGGCGAGCAGGAAGTTGAAGAGCAGCTCGTCTCCGCCGTTGCCCACGATCACGTTCTCTCGAGCCACGCCGTGCCAGGCGGCGAGCTCGTCGCGAAGCTCGTTGCTCATCGGGTCGGGGTAGCGGTTGGTGGGCGTGGCGGCGAGCGCGGCGTCGATGGCGGCACGCGCCTCGGCCGGCACGCCGTAGGTGTTCTCGTTGGCGGAGAGGTTCACGCGCGTGGGCGTGAAGTTGGGGTCGTAGGGCTCAAGCGTGCGCAGGTGCGGCTGCACGAGCTCCTGCATGCGGGGGGATAGCTGGGCCATGGTGGTCTCTAAGCCTTTCCGTCGTAGCCGGGAAGATAGGGCACGCCGGGCTCTGCGAGCTCGCGCGGCCAGGCGGTGTGTGTGGCGTCGGCGCAGGCGGCGGTGGCGTCTGCGAAGGACTCCTCGCCCGCCTCGGCGAGCTTGAGGCGCAGGCCCACGGAGAGGGCGTGCGCCCAGAGGCCCTCAGACTGGGCGACCGCCTGCACGGCAGGGCCGTCGGCCACAAGGCCAGCCGGCGTGTAGGAGATGACGCTCGAGCGCTTGACGAAGTCATAGACGCCGAGCGGGTTGGAGAACTTGGCCGTGCCGCCCGTGGGCAGCGTGTGGTTGGGGCCGGCGACGTAGTCTCCCAGGGGCTCGGAGCTCCAGGGGCCCACGAAGATGGCACCGGCGTTCTCGATGGAGCCCAAGAGGCTCATGGCGTCGGCGCAGTGGAGCTCGAGGTGCTCGGGCGCCACCACGTTCACGGCAGCCACGGCGTCTGCCAGCGTGTCGCAGGTGACGATGACGCCGTGCTCCAGGCTCTTGCGGGTGATCTCCTCGCGCGGGCTCTGGGCGCAGAGGCGCTCCACGGCCTCCTCCACCGCATCCGGTAGCTCGGGGGCGTTGGTGATGAGGTAGCAGGTGGCCATGGGGTCGTGCTCGGCCTGGGCCATGAGGTCGGCCGCAACCACCACCGGGTCTGCCGTGGCGTCGGCGCAGACGCAGACCTCGCTGGGGCCGGCCACCATGTCTATTCCGACGTCGCCCATCACGTAGCGCTTGGCGGCGGCCACATAGGCGTTGCCGGGGCCGGTGATCTTGGCCACGCGCGGGATGGACTCGGTGCCATAGGCGAGCGCTCCCACGGCCTGGGCGCCACCCACGGCGTAGACCTCGTCCACGCCGGCGATCTTTGCGGCGGCCAGCGTGTAGGCAGAGAGTGAGCCGTCGCGCTGGGGCGGCGTCACCATGACGATGCGACGAACACCCGCCACCTTGGCAGGCACGGCGTTCATGAGCACAGTGGAGGGGTACTGAGCGCGGCCGCCCGGCACGTAGATGCCCACGCTGGGAAGCGGGGTCACCTTCACGCCCAAAAGCGTGCCGTCGGCGCGGGTGGTGAACATAGACTGCGCCACCTCGCGCTCGTGGAACTCACGGATCTGCTTGTGGGCGAGCTTGAGCGAGGAGAGAAACTCCGCGTCCACCATCTCGAGCGAGCCATCGATGAGCTCCTGCGGCACGCGGAAGGCCGCCGGGCAGGAGCCGTCGAACTTCTCGCAGTAGGCGCGCACGGCCGCGTCGCCATTGGCGCGCACGTCGTCGACGATAGCCTCGGCGGAATCCATCACCTCGCGCGGGAGCGCGCCGGAGCGCTGGATGTCTGCGTCGGTGAGCTCGCGCCCGCCGGTCAAGTCAACCCTGATCACTGTTAGTCCTCCTTATTGGCCACGACCGCGGCGAGGCGGTCGGCAAGGTCCCTGATGCGCGCGTCGCAGCGGTAGGCCGCCGGGCCCGCGAAGAAGCGCGCCGTGCACTCCATGACGTCGTCCACGATCACGAGGTCGTTCTCGGCAAGCGTGGTGCCGGTGGCCGTGATGTCCACGATGCGGTCGGTCATGCCCACGATAGGGCCAAGCTCGATGTTGCCGTGGAGCGCCAGAATGTCCACCTGCTGGCCGATGCGGTCGTAGTAGGCCTGGGTGATGCGCGGATACTTGGTGGCCACGCGCATGGTGCCGCGGCGGGCGTAGGCGCGCTCGGCCATGCCGGCGTTGGCGCGCGGCTCGGCCACGATGAAGCGGCAGGCGCCGTAGCCCAAGTCCACGACCTGGAGCAGGTCGAGGTCGGCCTCGATGAGCGAATCCGAGCCGCAGATGCCGCAGTCGGCGCCGCCGTGCGCCACGAAGGCCGGGGCGTCGGTGGCGCGCACGATCACGTACTCCACGTCACCCGCGCTGATGATGAGCTTGCGGCCGTAGTCGCGAAGGTCCTCCACGGGAAGCCCCGCGGCCTCCAGCACCTCGAGCGTGCCGGAAAAGAGCGAGCCCTTGGGCACCGCGATGCGAAGCGGGCGCTTGCCCACCTGCACGTTGGGCATGGAGGCGCCGCCCTCCTCCGCGGGGCGCAGCACCTCCTGCAGACGCTCGAGCGAGAGGGCAAAGCCGCAGGCGGCAACGCCTGGCATGCCGAGGTTTTCGAGCACCGCGTCGTAGCGGCCGCCGGAGGCGAGGCTCGCGGCCACGCCGTCCACGTAGGCCTTGAAGATGATGCCCGTGTAGTAGTCGAAGCTGTTGATGATGCTGAAGTCGAAGGAGAGCGCATCCGCCGCGGGCGTGCCGGCAAGGCCAGCTACCAGCGCACGGAGCTCGGCGGTGCCGCGCGCCTCGGCAGGCACGCAGGCGGCCTCGAGCAGTTCGTCAACGCGGTCGATGACGCCGGCGTCGCCGTGGAGGCGCGGCAGCGCGTGGAGAGCGCGCGTGATGGGGGCGGGCAGGCCCGCCGCCTCCACGCATTCGTCCAGCGCCACGAGGTTTGAGGCGTGCACGTAGCCAAGCACCTGCTCGCGCAGGGACGCATCGGCCACGTCGGCCTCGAGCAGGGCGAGCAGCGGGCGCACCGAGCCGGCGACGAGGCGCACGTTCGGCACCTTAAGCGCCTCAAGCGCCTCGGCCAGAAGCGAGACGACCTCAACCTCGCTCGCTACGTCGTCACCGCCGATGAGCTCCACGCCCAGCTGCGTGAACTGGCGCGACTGGCCACGAAGCGCGCCTTGCTCGCGCACCACCGGAGCCTCGTAGCGCAGGCGGGCCGGCAGGTCGGCTGCGGAGAGGCGCTGTGCGGTGAGGCGCGCGATGGGCAGCGTGAGGTCGGGGCGCAGCATCAGCAGGCGGTTGTCGAGGTCGAAGAGCTGGAAGGGAGAGCCCTTTATGCGGCCGGCGCGCTCAAGCACGCTGCGGTCCTCCAGAAGCGGGGTCTCCACCGGCACGTAGCCGTGGGCGTCAAAGCAGGCGCGCACCGTGTCGCGAATCTCCTCGCGCGCGCGGGCCTCCGCAGGCAAGATGTCCCTGAATCCTCTAGGCGTACCGATGATCACGTTCTTCCTCCCGATTAGTCAACGGAGCGAATCGTACCGCTCGCCCGTTTCATCAAGATTTCCAGGCATCACTTTAGCACACTAAAGTGAGAAGAACGCCGACACTTTATCAAACTAAAGTGTCATCACATGAGACGCTCGAGTAAACCACGCGCCCTCCCCCGCCAACAAAAAAGGAGCCCGCCGGTAGGCGAGCTCCCAAGGTTTTAGCATATGCGACTTGCGTCAGCCGCCGAGGTAGGCCTGCTTGACGCGGTCGTCGTTGGCGAGGTCGGCCGCGTTGCCGCTCATGGAGACGGTGCCCGTCTCCAGCACGTAGGCGCGGTCGGCCACGGAGAGGGCCATGCGGGCGTTCTGCTCAACGAGCAGCACCGTGGTACCCGTCTCGTGCAGGCTCTTGATGATGTCGAAGATCTCCTGCACCAGGATGGGGGCAAGGCCCATGGAAGGCTCGTCGAGCATGAGCAGGCGGGGCTTGCTCATAAGGGCACGGCCCATGGCCAGCATCTGCTGCTCGCCGCCGGAAAGCGTGCCGGCGCTCTGGCCCTCGCGCTCCTTCAGGCGCGGGAAGCGGTCAAAGACCATCTCCAGCGTCTCGGCGGCCTCCTTGGCGTCCTTGCGGGTGAAGGCGCCCATCTCGAGGTTCTCGCGAACGCTCATCTGCAGGAACACGCGCCTGCCCTCGGGGCAGAGGGCCATGCCCTTGCCCACGATGGTGTGCGGCGCGATGCCCAGAAGGCTCTCGCCCTCAAACTCAACCTTGCCCTCGCGCGGCTTCAGCAGGCCGGCGACGGTGTTGAGCGTGGTGGACTTGCCGGCGCCGTTGGCGCCGATGAGGGTCACGATCTCGCCCTCCTCCACGTCGAAGGAGATGCCCTTCACCGCGTGGATGGCGCCGTAGTAGACGTTGAGGTCGTCAACGTGAAGAATGCTCATGCCTAGGCCTCCTCGCCGGTCGTGTCTCCGTCATCCTGCTTACCAAGGTAAGCCTCGATGACCTGCGGGTTGCTCTGGATCTGCTCGGGCGTGCCCTTGGCGATGATCTTGCCGTAGTTGAGCACGGCGATGCCCTCGCAGATGCCCATGACGAGGTCCATGTCGTGCTCGATGAGCATGATGGCGATCTGGAACTCGTCGCGGATCTTGCGGATGTTCTCCATGAGCTCGGCCGTCTCGGACGGGTTCATGCCGGCCGCGGGCTCGTCGAGCAGCAGCAGCTTGGGGTTCGTGGCAAGGGCGCGCACGATCTCGAGCCTGCGCTGGGCGCCGTAAGGCAGAGAGCCGGCGGTGTGGTTGGCGTAGACGCTCATGTCAAAGACGTCGAGCAGCTCGAGGGCGCGCTCGTGCATCTCCTTCTCGGCCTTCCAGTAGTTGGGCAGACGGAACATGGAGCTCCACATGCCCTCGTTCACCTGGTTGTGCAGGCCGATCTTGACGTTGTCCTCAACGGAGAGCGAGGAGAACAGGCGGATGTTCTGGAAGGTGCGGGCAACGCCCAGGCGCGAGGCACCGGCGGCGTCGAGGCCGGCGGTGTCCTGGCCGTCGAGCATGACCATGCCGCGCGTGGGGTTGTACACCTTGGTGAGCAGGTTGAAGACCGTGGTCTTACCGGCGCCGTTGGGGCCGATGAGGCCGGCGATCTCGGTCTTGCCCACGGTGAAGTTGAAGTCCTCAACCGCGTGCAGGCCACCGAAGTCGATGCCGAGGTGGCGGCACTCGAGCACCGGGCGGTCGTTGACGTCTCGCTCGGGCACGATGGAATCTGTGGGCAGCGGGACCATCTTGGTCTGCTCGCGACGCACGGCGGCGGCGCGCTCGGAAGCCTCGTTACTCATCGGCCTCGCCTCCCTTCACAACCTCGACGTCCTCAAACTTGACGGGCTTCTTGAACTTGCCCTTGATGTTGTCGACGAGCTGGCGCAGCGTGGGGTTGTTGGAGACGATCATCACGAGGATGAGCACCACGGCGTAGATAAGCATGCGCCAGTCGGAGATGGCGCGAAGCATCTCGGGCAGCACCGTGAGCACGGCGGCCGAGATGATGGAGCCGCGGATGTTGCCCATGCCGCCCAGCACCACAAAGACGAGCACGAGGATCGAGGTGTTGAAGTCGAACTTCTTCGGGACGATGGAGCTGTAGCCCATCGCGTAGAAGCAGCCGGCGGCACCGGCAAGGGCGGCGGCCACGACGAAGGCGATCATGCGGTACTTCGTGACGTTGATGCCCACAGACTCGGCGGCGATGCGGTTGTCGCGCACGCTCATGATGGCGCGGCCGGTGCGGCTGTTCACGAGGTTGAGCACGATGGCGACCGTGACGAGCACGAGCACGATGCCAATGACGAAGCTCGACATCTTGGTGATGCCGGTGGCGCCCTGCGGGCCGTTAATGAGCAGCGTGCCGCCCTGCATGCCAAGCGACTTGGCATCGGTGAGCGAGAAG
>CAVIES010000092.1:0-7138 GCA_963641675.1 Anaerovoracaceae bacterium | reverse complement strand
GGGCTCGGCCGCCCTCGCCGCCCTTGGCCCAGACCTCGGAGAGCGCCACATTGACGCCGAGCTCATGGCACTTCTCCTCAACGAGGGACAGCTCGGCGGCGGTGTCCGTGGGGAAGGCGTTGATGGCGACCACGACGGGCAGCCCCCAGACGTCCTTGATGTTGGAGACGTGGCGCAAGAGGTTGGGCAGGCCGGCCTCAAGGGCCTCGAGGTTCTCGCCGGTAAGCTCCGCCTTGGGCACGCCTCCGTTGTACTTGAGGGCGCGTACGGTGGCAACGAGAACCACGGCGTCGGGAGCCACGCCCGTGGCACGGCAGACGATGTCGAGGAACTTCTCGGCGCCCAGGTCGGCGCCAAAGCCTGCCTCGGTCACCGTGTAGTCGGCAAGCTTCAGGGCCGTAGTGGTTGCCTCGACGGAGTTGCAGCCGTGGGCGATGTTGGCGAAGGGGCCGCCGTGGACGAAGGCGGGCGTGTGCTCGAGCGTCTGCACGAGGTTGGGCGAGATGGCGTCCTTGAGAAGCGCCGTCATGGCGCCCTCTGCGTGCAGGTCGTGAGCCGTGACGGGCTTCTGGTCGTAGGTGTAGCCCACCACGATGCGGCCCAGGCGCTGTTTAAGGTCTGCGATGGAGGTGGCAAGGCAGAAAACGGCCATGACCTCGGAGGCGACGGTGATGTCAAAGCCGTCCTCGCGCGGCATGCCATTGGCGACGCCGCCCATGCCGCAGACGATGTGGCGCAGCTGGCGGTCGTTCATGTCCACCACGCGCTTCCAGGTGATGCGGCGCGGGTCGATGCCGAGGTCGTTGCCCTGCTTGATGTGGTTGTCGAGCATGGCGGCGAGCAGGTTGTTGGCGGCACCGATGGCGTGGAAGTCGCCGGTGAAGTGCAGGTTGATGTTCTCCATGGGCACGACCTGCGCGTAGCCGCCGCCCGCGGCGCCGCCCTTGATGCCAAAGACGGGGCCGAGCGAGGGCTCGCGAAGGGCGAGCACGGCCTTCTTGCCCATGCGGTTGAGGGCGTCGGCGAGGCCCACCGAGGTGGTGGTCTTGCCCTCGCCCGCCGGCGTGGGGTTGATGGCCGTTACGAGGACGAGCTTGGCACGGCGCGGCTTGTCGGCCACCTTGGTGACGTCGACCTTGGCCATGTAGTGCCCGTAGGGAATGAGCTCCTCGTCGGTAAGGCCCAAGCCCTCGGCCACCTGCTTGATGGGCCAGACCTCGGCCTCCTGCGCAATCTCGATGTCAGACTTGGGCATGTGAGCCATCCCTTCTACGAGGCGGGCCGGACCGCGCCGGCATAGGGGTTAAGAGTAGCACGCAACAGCCCGTTCGGCAGCGCGAAGGACGGCTCCTGAAAGCCGCCTTCGGCCGAACTATACATAAGACAGGAATTTGCTCGGTAGAGGTGCAAATTTTGGCGGTAGGCGTAAGAATTTCGCAATGGTTGGGTACACGCTAAGTGCACCGGAAAAGGACCGGAAAGGGTACGAAAAAAGGAGGACACCATGTCCGAGAAGCTCACCAACGAACTGACCGCCGAAGAGCTCGAGAACGTCGCCGGCGGCGTCTCGAGGAAGCTCTGCTCCGTGGAACTCGACAGCGCCCTCGAGCTCGGCACCGATGCCACCGACGGCGACGCAACGGTTCTTGGTACCACCACCGAGCGCGTCAGCTCCACCTCCACCGCCCGCACCTCCACCGCCCGCCAGATCATCTAGAGAGCCTCTGCCCAGGCAGCGAATTTGACCGAGCGAACCCTACCTAAGGAGAGCACTATGTCCGAGAAGCTCACCAACGAACTCGCAAGCGAGAACCTCGAGGACGTCAACGGCGGCGTTATCGTGCTCGAAAAGTGCGGCGTAGAGATCAACGACGCGCTCGAGCTCGGCACCGACGGCACGAACGGCGACACCACGATCCTCAGCGGCGCCACCGAGCGCACCACCGGCAGGGGGCGTCTTGACGCCACGGAGGTTTCTCGCGGCATCGTCTAGCCGTTAGATGTACAACAAGGCTACGGCCAGCGGCATGCGCGTGAACCAAGGAGGACATCATGAGTGAAAAGCTCACCAACGAACTGAACGACGACTCCCTGCTCGACGTCACCGGCGGCGTGATGGTCGACCGCACGAGCAAGACGAAGATTTCGTCGGCCGCAAGCGAGGCCTCTGCGGCAAGCACCGCCCAGGTCGCAAACGTGGCCACGGCCAGCGTCGACGCTGCCAGCCTCCGCACCGCGGTCCACATCGAGTAGGCCGCTCGCCAGCGCGAACACAGGCACAGCCAAAGGCCCCGGGGCATTTGCCTCGGGGCCTTTTCTTATCGACGCGGCACGTATTAGGCGCGAATGACCCGCGCGTCCGTGACCACGAGCGAAGCGGCAAGGTCGTGGGGTTCCAGGCAGCCCAGCGCGGCAAGGCTCTCCAGGAGTGAGGCGTCGCGGCAGAGCCCGACGGACACGCCGGTAAAGCCGGCAAGGAAGGCGTCGTAGAAGCCGCCGCCGTAGCCCAGGCGATGCCCGTCCGCGTCGAAGGCAAGGCCTGGAACGAGGGCAAGCGAGGCGGCTGGGAGCTCCGTAGCGTCCACGAGGGTATCGGGGCTGGCAAGCGGCTCATCAATCCCGTAGGGGCTCGTCTCGAGCGCACTGTCCGGCTCGATCCAGCGCCACTCCATCGCGCGCTCCCCCACCACGCGGGGAGCGGCCACACGCTTGCCAGCGGACCAGGCGGCACGCACGAGCTCGCGGGTATCCACCTCGTCTGCCATGGAGAGATACGCGAGCACCACGGGCGTGGCCGCCCATTCGGGCAGGGCACGGACGCGTGCGGCAATCGCGGCGTCGGCTGAGGCGCGCGCGGCAGGGTCAAGCCCCCGCCTCTCGGCCTTAAGCCTCGCCCGCAACGCCTTCTTCTCGCTCGCCCCCATACTTGCCTCCAATCACCAGCAGCATAACGCCAGCACGCAAAAAGCCCCGCTGCGGACGCAACGGGGCTTTGACGCGCAAACTATGACGGCTTTACGCGAGGTCGGCCAGCTGGGCGCGCAGGCGCTCGACCGTGGCGGTGAGCTCGGCCACGCGGTCGCGCTTGGCAGCGACGACCTCGGGGGCAGCCTTGGCGATGAAGCCCTCGTTGGCGAGGGTGCGCTCGGTGCCGGCCAGCTCCTTCTCGGCCTTGGCGAGGTCCTTCTCGAGCTTCTTGCCCTCGGCGGCAAAGTCCACCAGGTCGCCCATGACGACGAAGGCCTCGAAGTCGGGCTCGACGAAGGTCACGGAGGCAGCGGGCTTCTCGGCGCCCTCGGCCACCTCGAAGCTGCTCACGCGGCCGACGTTCTTCACGAACTCGGTCTGGCTCGAAAGCTTGGCCACGGCGTCGGCGCCGGCGCTCACCACGACGGCGAGCTCGGTCTTGGGAGAGAGCTTGTAGCGGGCGCGGGCAGAGCGCACGCCGGCCACGAGGCGACGGGCGATGTCGAAGGTGCCCTCGGCCTCGTCGTCCTCAAAGGCGGCGAGGTCGGCCGGCTCGGGCCAGTTGGCCATCATGAGGAAGCGGCCGGCGTGAGCGGTGTAGCCGCCGTTGCCGTCGGCGTCGAGCTCGCTGGCGGGCATGGAGTCCCACACGCTCTCGGTCACGAAGGGCATCACGGGGTGCAGCATGCGCAGCGAGGCGTCGATGACATAGACGAGGTTGCGCTGCACCTGCAGGCGCTCCTCGCCCTCGCCGTCGAGCAGGCGGCCCTTGCAGAGCTCGATGTACCAGTCGCAGACCTCGCCCCAGAAGAAGCCCTGGAGCTCGCGGGCGTAGTCGCCCAGCTCGTAGGTCTCGAGGCGCTCGGTGGTGGCCTTCACCATCTTGGCGAGGCGGCTGAGCATCCAGGCGTCCTCGGGCGTGGTGGCCTTGGCCGGGCCCGGGGTGTAGCCGTCCATGTTCATGAGGACGAAGCGGCTCGCGTTCCAGATCTTGGTGACGAAGCCCTTGGCCTGCTCGGTGCGGGGGCTGCCGAGCAGCTCCTTGGTCTTCTTGTCGATGTCGGCGTCGAACTTCACGTCCTGGTTGTTGGTCATGAGCGTGAGGAGGTTGAAGCGCATGGCGTCGGCGCCGTACTTGGCGATGAGGTGCATCGGGTCAACGCCGTTGCCCTTGGACTTGGACATGCGGCTGCCGTCCTTGGCCAGAATCGTGGCATAGATGACCACGTCCTCGAACGGAATCTCTCCGGTGAAGTAGAGCGAGCTCATGACCATGCGGGCCACCCAGAGCGCGATGATGTCGCGCGCGGTGACGAGCACCTTGGTGGGGTGGTGGGCCTCAAGCTGGGAGGTGTCGTCGGGCCAACCCTGCGTGGCGAAGGTCCAGAGCTGCGAGGAGAACCAGGTGTCGAGGACGTTCTCGTCCTGCTGCACGTTGGCGCCGTGGCACTTGGGGCACTCGCAGACGTCCTCCATCGAGGCGTCTTCCCAGCCGCAGTCGGGGCAGTAGAAGACCGGGATGCGGTGGCCCCACCAGAGCTGGCGCGAGATGCACCAGTCCTTGAGGTTCTCCATCCAGGTGGTGTAGGTGTCGGTCCAGCGGGCCGGGTGGAACTTGATCTTGCCCGAGGTCACGGCCTCGAGCGCGGGCTGCTTCAGCTTCTCGACGCCCACGAACCACTGCTCGGAGAGCCAGGGCTCGAGCTTGGAGTCGCAGCGGTAGCAGTGCATGACGGAGTGCTCGTGCTCGTCCACGTGGTCGAGCAGGCCGTTCTCCTCAAACCAGGCCACGATGGCCTCACGGGCCTCGTCGCGGTTCATGCCGCTGAACTCGCCGTAGCCCTCGACGACCACCGCGTGCTCGTCAAAGACGTTGATCATCGGCAGGTCGTGGGCCTGGCCCATGGCGTAGTCGTTGGGGTCGTGGGCGGGCGTGACCTTCACGAAGCCGGAGCCGAAGTCCTTGTCGACGTGGTAGTCGGAGAAAATCGGGATCTCGCGGTTTACGATCGGCAGCTTCACGGTCTTGCCCACGAAGGCGGCCTTCTCGGGGTCGGAGGGGCTCACGGCCACGCCGGTGTCGCCGAGCATGGTCTCGGGGCGGGTGGTGGCCACGACGATGTAGTCCTGGCCGTTCACCGGCTCGGAGAGCGGGTAGCGCAGGTGCCAGAGGTGGCCCTTCTCGTCCTTGTACTCGGCCTCGTCGTCAGAGATGGCGGTGGTGCAGTTGGGGCACCAGTTGACGATGCGCTTGCCGCGGTAGATCAGGCCGTCGTGGTACCAGTCGCAGAAGACCTTGCGCACGGCCTTGGCGTAGGCCGGGTCCATGGTGAAGCGCTCGTCGGAGAAATCCACCGAGCAGCCCATGCGGCGGATCTGCTTGATGATGGTTCCGCCGTACTCGCGCCTCCAGTCCTGGCAGGCGTCCACGAACTTCTCGCGGCCGATCTCAAGGCGGGAGATGCCCTCCTCCTTGAGCTTCTTGTCGACCTTGGTCTGCGTGGCGATGCCGGCGTGGTCGGTGCCCACGATCCAGCGGGTGGAGCGGCCGCGCATGCGGTTGTAGCGGATGATGGTGTCCTGGATGGAGTCGTCCATGGCGTGACCCATGTGCAGCACGCCCGTGACGTTGGGCGGCGGAATGACGACGGTGCAGTCGCCAACGCCCTTGTTGCGCTGGTAGCAACCGGCGTTGATCCACTGCTCGATGAGCTCGGGCTCGGCGGCGGCCGGGTCGTAGGTCTTGGGCATCTCGGCGGCGTTTGCCGCGGGCGTGTTCTCTGCCACGGATACATCCTCTCGTATGGGGTCTGCCGCGCGCGGGCGCAGGCGTTCGCGCGCATCCCCTAGCACGTACAACTAGCAGCTAAGAATAGCACGTGCGAGAAGCCGTAACGCCGCCGGCCGGGCAAGTGCCGGGCATGCCTACAAGACGGGCACGTTGGGACGGCCGGCAACGGGCGCGCATGGCCCGGGAGCAGCCGCGCGGGGCACGGGGCCCGACGCAGGCTCCACGGCCGCGCGCTGGGGCACGGGGCCCGACGCGGGTTCCATGGCCGCGTACCGGAGGCGCAGCGCAAAAACGCCCGCCCGCGAGGAGCCTCGCAGACGGGCGGAACGCGCCTATGCACCCTTGTGGCTAGAGGCCCTGGCGGGAGAAGAAGTTCTCCACGTCGACATAGACCTCCAGATGGCAGGGCTCGTTCAAGACCTCGTGGCGAGCCTCTGGGTAGAGGATCTTCTCCACCACGCGCACGCCGGCGTTTCTGTACTCGCTCACGGCCGCCGTGACGCCGCGGCCGCAGTCGCCCACCGGGTCCTGCTCGCCGGCGATGAAGAGCATCGGCAGCTCGGAGGGGACCTTGCGGGCAAGGGCCTCGTCGGTGGCGTCTGCCACGAGGCAGGCCACCGTGTGGTAGCCGCCCACGGTGAAGGGCTGGCCGCAGAGGGGGTCTGCCACGTACTCGTCCACGACCTCCGGGTCGGTGGAGATCCAGTCGACGTTGGTGCGGGCGTCCTTGATGGCCTTGCCGTAGGCGCCCGTGCCCATGGAATCCACGAGGCCGCTCACGTGGCGCTCGCCGCGGAACTTGGCGATGAGCGAGGTGAGGAGCTTGCCCGCCTTGGTCTGGGCGGCGCCCTGCTGGCCCGTGCCGCAGATGACTGCGGCCGCGATGCCCTCCGCGTGGCGGGTGAGGTAGACGCGGGTGACAAAGCTGCCCATGGAGTGGCCGAAGATCGCCCACTTGGCGCCCGGGTAGCGCTCGGAGACCTTCTGGCGCAGGGCATGGACGTCTTCCACCAGCACGTCCTCGCCGCCGTTGAACGGCAGGTGACCCAGGTCGGCCTCGCTTGAGATGGACGCGCCGTGGCCCACGTGGTCGTTGGCGCAGACCACGTAGCCGCGATCGCAGAGCCACTCGGCAAAGCCGGCGTAGCGCTCGATGTGCTCGCTCATGCCATGCACGAGCTGCACGACGGCGCGCGGGGCAAAGTCGGGCTTGGAAGCCGAGCTGGGCTCCCAGAGCAGGGCGTGGATGGTGGAGCAGCCGTCATGGCTGGCGTAGGTGAGCGTGGTGGTGAGCATGGGTCTCCCTTTTGGCCATGAAATCCTTTGGCTGTTTATACCCCACCAGCCAGCCAACGTACCCGCGCCCACGCAATCCCCGAC
>CAVIES010000091.1:0-7189 GCA_963641675.1 Anaerovoracaceae bacterium | reverse complement strand
GACTTGCACATGTCGTAGATGGTGAGGGCACAGACGGAGGCAGCGGTGAGGGCCTCCATCTCCACGCCCGTCTCGGCCTTGCAGCGAGCCGTGGCCTCGATGGCGATGCCGTCGGCCTCGTAGGCGAAGCTAATGTCCACGCCAGAGAGCGGCACCTGGTGGCACATCGGTATGAGCTCGGAGGTCTTCTTGGCGGCCATGATCCCGGCCACCTGTGCCACCGCAAGCACGTCGCCCTTGCGCGTACCGCCCGTGCGCACGAGCTCGAGCGTGGAGGGAGCCATGAGGACCTTAGCTGCAGCCCTTGCCACGCGCGCAGTCACTGGCTTGGAGCCGACGTCGACCATGCGGGCGCGCCCCTCGGCATTGACATGGGTGAGGTCGGCACCCTTGATGGACACGGCGCCCACGGAGTTGTCTTCGGCCACGCTAGCCCCCTATCTCGAACATGCTCCTCGGCGTCTCGCTCGCGCGGCTGCCGGGGTCAAGGTTGTGGTGCGCGGGCTTTGAGGAGATGCCGGCGCGCAGGGCCTCCACCAACTCGAGCCCGTGAAGCCCGCGGAGCGAGACCTCGGCCCTGGAGTGAAGGCATGGTTTGAGCCTACCATCAGCCGTCACGCGAATGCGATCACAACCCGAGCAAAAGCGGTGGCTGACAGCGCGGATGAGACCCACGCGCCCCTCAAAGCCCGGGGCCGAATAGAGCTCGGCGACCCCGCCCTGCCCCAAGCGCTCTAGCTCCGGCGCCGCCGCAAGCACGGCGTCGCCCGAGATAAAGCGCTCGCTTGGCCATGAGGCGCACTCCCCCATCGGCATGAGCTCGATGAAACGCACCTCATAGGGGTTCTCCTTGGCAAGCCTCACGAAGTCACGGATCTCGTCATCGTTCACGCCGCCCATGAGCACGCAGTTGATCTTGAGGTCGTCAAAGCCCTCAGCACGCGCGGCCTGAATGCCGGCGAGTGCCTGCGATAGCTCACCTATGCGGGTGATCTGGCCATAACGGGCGGGCCTCAGGGTGTCGAGGCTGATGTTAAGGCGCTTGAGCCCAGCCTCGCGAAGGTCGCCCACCATGGGTGCCAAAAGCGTCGCGTTGGTCGTCATGGCGAGGTCTTCCACGCCGGGGACCTCGGCGATCATGCGCACGAGCCCAACGATGCCACGGCGCACCAGGGGCTCGCCGCCCGTGATGCGCACCTTGCGGACGCCAAGCTCGGTTGCGGCCTCGACCACCTCGCGCATCTCCTCGAACGTGAGGACGTCGCCATGCGCGTGGTGAACCACGCCGTCTGCCGGCATGCAGTAGGCGCAGCGGCAGTTGCACTTGTCCGTCACGGAAAGACGCAAGTAGGTAATGTCTCTACCGGTGGAATCAAGCATGGCTTAGGCCTTCAGCGGCATGACGTCTTCGGGCACGACGGTAAGCCTTACCCTCTCCGGGTTGCCAAGCGCCGCCCAAGCGTCCTTGTCGAGCTCGACACGCAGCTGGGCGCCACCCGGGGTCCCACACATGACGATGGTGGAGAAGATGTTGTCGATCACGCGATCAACCGTGCAGTCAATGACATTGAGGCCAGGCTCAGGGGTGGCATCTGCGGCAATAACATGCAGGTAGTGCGCACGAATGCCGGCGTGCTCGCAGCCATCGACCGGTTGTGCGCACGCAAGCGTGACGCCCCAGTCGGCGCACGCAAGGCTCCTCTCGCCAGCAGGCGTGGCGGCGCTCACGTTCTTGCAGCCGCTGATGACGCACTCAGAGAGCGTGAGCGGCTCGGCAAAGAGCTCGCGCGTCGTGACGGTGCGGCCGCTCTTGCCCGCCGTGAGCACGCAGACGCGATCGCACATGCGGTAGACCTCGTCACGGCTGTGCGTGACGAAGACGACGCCGCCCGGGAAGGCCTTGAGCGTGTCGGAAAGCTCAAGCTCGAGCTGCCAGCGAAGAAAACCGTCGAGCGCGGAGAAGGGCTCGTCCAAGAGCAGGAGCTCGGGCTCGTTTGCCATGATGCGCGCAAGGGCGCAGCGCTGTTGCTGGCCACCGGAGAGCTCTGTGGGCTTATGGTCTTCAAGGCCCTCGAGACGGAAGGCACGGATCTGCTCGCGGGCCTTGGCCTCGCGCTCCTCCCGCGTGCCCTCGCGAACGCCCACGAGGACGTTCTCATGCACCGACATCGTGGGGAACAGGGCGTAGTTCTGGAAGAGATAGCCCACGCGACGCTGCTGCACGGCAACGTCGATGCGCTCGGCGGAATCAAAGAGCACACGGTCGTTGAGCACGATGCGGCCCTCGTCCGGGCGCTCGATGCCGGCGATGCACTTGAGCGCCATGGATTTGCCGCAGCCGGAGGCGCCGAGAAGCGCAAGCGTCTCGGTGGCGTCCTCCGCCTCAAAGGAGACGTCGAGCTCGAAGTTTCCAAGCGTCTTCTTGATGTTCACCGAAAGGCTCATCTAACGACCTCCCTGGTTGCGAGCGCGGCCCTCGAGCCAGTTCATGGCAAGAAGGACGACGGCCGAGATGGCCACGTTCACGAGCACCCACTCGAGCGCCTGCATGTCCTCGCCCGTTCGCCAGAGCTGGTAGACGGTGGTGGAGACGGTGGCGGTCTGGCCGGGGGTGTAGCCGGCGATCATCGCGGTGGCACCATACTCGCCAAGCGCGCGTGCGAAGGCAAGCACTGCGCCCGCAAGAATGCCCTGGGCGCAACACGGCATCTGCACGCGCCAGAAGGCCCAAGTGCGACTCTTGCCAAGGGTCTTAGCGGCGTCGCTCAGCGTCTTGTCATAGGCCTCGAAGGAACCGCGGGCCGTGCGGTACATGAGCGGGAAGGCCACCACAACGCAGGCAAAGATGGCGCTGTACCAGGTCATGGTGAGGCGCACGCCAAAGGTCTGGAGCGCCCAGGAGCCGATGATGCGCTTGGGGCCAAGCACCAAAAGGAGCAGGTATCCGACGACGGTGGGCGGCAGCACGAGCGGAAGCGTCAGCACGACGTCGAGCAGGGCCTTCACCGTACGCGGCAACCTGGCGATGACTTGAGCCGCCCAGACGCCCACGAAGAACACCACGACGGTGGAGACCGCCGCAATGCGGAGCGAGTTAAGAAGTGGATACCAGTCCATGGGTTTTCCTTCAATCGACAAGCGCCGCCGCCAACCAATGCTGGCAGCGGCGCCATCAAGTCTACCTAAAACACCTAACGGCAGCCCAACCCACGCAATCTAGAAACAACAACGTAAGCGGGTCTTCCCGGAGCCCCTAGGTGGGGCGCCAGGTAAAGCCTGCTGTGTTACTCAGAGGCGAGGGGCTTGAAGCCAACCTCCTCGAAGCAATCGCTGGCCACGGAGCCCTTGAGGAACTCAAGGTAGGCCTTGGCGTTGTCCTCGTTCTGAGAGCCCTTGACGACGGCGGCCGGGTAGACGACCTCGCCGCACATGTCCTTCGTGGCGGAGTCGACAACGGTAAGGTTGGCGGAGACGGCATCGGTGCGATAGATGACGCCGCAGTCCACGGCGGCCTCGGTCACCTGGGTCGTGACCTCCTTGACGTTGGTGCCATAGGTGATCACGCCGGAGTTGGCGAGGTCGTCCTCGGAGAGCTCGTAGTAGGCGAGGATCTTCTGGGTGTACTGGCCCACGGGCACGTCGGAGTTGCCCATGGCAAGCTTGATGTCGCCAGCCTTGAGGTGCTCGGCGAGGTCGTCGAAGCTCTGGATGTTCTTGGGGTTGCCGTCAGGGACGACAAGGGTGACCTCGTTCTGGAGGATGTTGAAGCGGGTGTCGTGCTCGATGAAGTCAAGGCCGTCCTCGTGGTCCTTCTCGGCCTCGGCGTCCAGGGCGTTCATCTGCTTCTGGCCGGCGGAGATGAAGACGTCGCACTCGGCGCCCTCCTCGATCTGGGTCTTGAGGGTGCCGGAGGAATCAAAGTTGAAGGTGACCTCGATGCCGTTCTCGGAGGTGAAGGTCTCGGAGGCCTTGGTGAGGCTCTCGGTCATGGAGGCGGCGGCGAAGACGATGAGGCTGCCGTTGGAGGCAGCCTCGGTGGAAGCGGCCTCGGTGGTGGCGTCGCTCGTGCTGGAGGAGCTGCCGCAGCCGGCAAGGCCGAGGCCGGCGACGGCCGCGGTGGCGCCAAGGCCAGCGACGAACTGACGACGAGAGATGTTGCTCACGTGCGATCCCTTTCATCTTGGACGGGCTTTCCCACCCGTCGGTTTACCTATCTACCTGCGCGTTTATCGCGCCGTGGTACCTACTTAAAAGCGTTGTATCCCGAAATACACAACGCTTTGGCAGATATAGCGCCAAGCCCGGCGAAACCCGTCAGACCTTGGCGCCCTGACTACGCACCGCTTGGGCAGGGATGTTCGACCTCTCCCCTCTTGCTGGCACGTACTTGAATCATTTTAGCAGCAACCGAGACCGCAATCTCCGCAGGAGTGACGGCGTCAATGGAAAGGCCAATCGGGAGGTCGAGGCTGGCGATCTGCTCGGGGGTGGTACCGCGGGAGGCAACGACCTCCTCGAGCACCTTGCGCTTGTGGCGACTCCCCATGCAACCAAGGTAGGCGGGACTGTAGGCGACCGCCTGCCCCACGACGTCCTCGTCGGCCACATGACCATGGGTCATGACGACCACGTAGTCGCGACTGGTGAGCGTGATGTTCGCCGCGATGTCTTGGAAGCTGCCGAGGATGACGCGAGAGGCCGCGGGGAAGTTCTCGGGAAGCGCCACCTCGGGCCGATCATCGAAGATCGTTACCTCGAAGTCGATCGCGGCAAGGGCAGGCACCAGGGCGCGGCCCACATGGCCCCCGCCAAAGATGACGCAGCGGTCGGCCGGGAGCACGGGCTCGTAAAAGTGCTTGTTCTCCCAGGCTGGGGTAGCCAAGGAATACTCGGTAGGCTCGCACACGGGAGCGCCAAGAGACCAATCGACGCTCACGGCAGCGGGCTCGCCGGCGTCAACGGCAGCAAGCGCGGACTCGAGCACGGGCAGGTCTGCGGGCCCGAGCACGCGGATGCCGATGGTCTGGGCCCCGCCACAGGCGATGTCCACCACGCCGCGCTTGAACACCTTGAGCACAGGGGCTGCACCGGCAAGCGCCTCGCGGCAAAGCTGCTGGGTCTGAAGCTCGGGCGAGCCTCCACCGATGGTGCCCAGAAGCGTGCCGTCCGAAAGGACGAGCATGCGGGCGCCGGCGTGGCGCGCGGCAGAGCCCGCAGTGCTGAGGACGAGCGCCTCGGCCACGGGGCGGCCAGCCTTGAGCTCCGCCACGGCGCGGCGAATGAGCGAGATTCCCTCCATGGCTAGCCCTCCAGCCTCTGGGTGAGCTGGCAGATCGCCTCAAGCACGCCGCCGCCGACGGCTCGCGCCTTGTCAGACGAGGTAAAGCAGTGCGAGCGCTCGCAGCGCGGGTCGATGTCGCCCGACTTCATGCCGCTCGTGACCTCAACGCCCTCTTGCAGAAGGCCGCGGAGCACGCCGTCGATGGTGCAGGTCATGGGCACGCCGGAGACGGTAGCGGCCACCTGGCCAGCTCGTACGACGTCGCCGATCTGGAGCACCGGCTCAAAGACGCCGTCGGCCGGAGCGCGCAGCACGCGGTCGGCCGAGTGCCCCGCGATGACGCCGGGAATGCCCGTGTTGGGGGCCGCGGGACCATCCCAGATGACCTGCCCCAAGTAATGACCGCGCTTGGTCTCCACCACACAGTCGCAATCCTTGCCGGCAGTAAAGCCAGGACCGACACCGATGACGTAGGGTGCCATGGAGCGCTTGGTGCCGAGGTTCTTCTTGGCGAGGATGGCGTCCACGAGGACGGAAGGCTTGAGCTCGGCGGCGCTAGAGCCCTCGGGGTCCACAAGCACGGCAATGTCGCCAGCGACAACGATGGAGCGGGCCTCGGCAAGGTCGGCGGCATAGCGAGCCCGCACGCCCTCCACCTCGCACTCACCCAGGCGAATGGCCTCGGAGAAGCTCACGGTGCGGCGGATCGAAGTGGGAACGGCGAGGTCGCACATGACGACCTTGATACCGGCGCGGTGCAGTCGAAGCGCGATGCCGGTAGCGATGTCTCCCGCTCCCCGAATCTCAACAAGCATGTAACTCCCCGTTCCAAAAAAGGGGCCACAATTGGGTTGTGGCCACAGGGCCAGGCGGCCGTGGTTGTCGTCCGCGAACAACGATATACCAAACGCTAAGTTAGGGACGCAAATGAATTGTCTGGAAGCCATCACCGCATCCACGAAGATGTCGAGCTCTTCCGCAAGCGGGCGTGAGGGGCGCGGGCTCGTCGTTGCCGCCATCGGCAGCGGTGGCAAGTCGACGCTGCTGCGCTCCCTCGCAGACGAGATGGTGGCGGCCGGCCACACGGCAATCCTCTCCACCACCACTCACTTCCTGCCTTTCGAGGGCATCATGACGGTAGGATCTGAGAGCGAGTTCGAGATAGGCCGCAGGCTTGAGTCGCAGCGCGTGATATGCGCCGCCATGCCGGCAACGTCTGCCAAGGATGCCGGCAAGCTCGGCCCCTCACCCGTGGGCGCAGAGCGTCTGGCCACGCTCGCCGACTACGTGCTGGTGGAGGCAGACGGCTCGAGGCGTCTTCCCCTCAAGGCCCACGCCGGACACGAGCCGGTGGTCCCCACATGCACGGACGTCACAGCACTGCTACTCGGGGCAACCGGGTTTGGTAAGCCCGTGGAAGAGGCAACGCACAGGCCCGAGGTCTACTGCGAGCTTGCAGGTTGCGCCGCGTCAGACGTCGCGACGCCCGAGCTTGTGGCGAAGGCCATAGTTGCAGAGGTCGCAAACGGAACCATCGCGCCCACGCTCGTCGTCGTGAACCAGGCGGAGTCGGAAGAGGCCAAGAGCCAAGCGGCAGCGCTTGCCCACGCCCTGGCAGCCCGTGACGTAGCGCTGCCTGTCTATGCCGGAAGCGTCCGCTCCCATTCGCTCGAGAAGCTCGGCTAGTCAGAGGCCTGCCAATCGCGAGGCCTATCCAGCGGCAAGCTCTCGAACGGCCTCGATGGCCGTGTCGATTTCCTCGGCGGTGGTGAACCATCCCGCAGAAAAGCGAACGATGCCCTGTTCGACCGTTCCGAATGCCTTGTGCATGAGAGGCGCGCAGTGGGCACCGGGACGCGTGGCAATCCCCCAGCCCTGCATGAGCAAGTCAGAGGCCTCGGAAGACGA
>CAVIES010000090.1:0-7294 GCA_963641675.1 Anaerovoracaceae bacterium | reverse complement strand
GGAGGTGGGCGTCACCACGGGCGACTACTCCTGCGCCTACTCCTACGCCTACGAAAGCGTCATGGGCACGGGCCGCATCTCCCCCGTTGCCGACAAGGCCGAGAAGCTCCACGGACTCGATCGCGTCATGGCCCACATGGCCCCCGACGCCCCCGTGAAGTTCAGCGACGAGGCGGTCGAGCGCGTAGCCGTCTGGAGAGTCGACCTCACCCACTTCACAGGCAAGCGCCGCGAGGCATAAGGACACCAGGGGGCTTCCTACCCAGGGCGGATTCAGCCCTGCGCGAGCCCGATCAGCGCGAACCCAGCTCTCGTCAGCTCCCCTACATCAACTTGCTCTAAAGAAAATGCAGTTATAGGCCTATATTTCGCCTATAACTGCATTATTCGTAGAGCAAACCTAAATGCGTCGCCCCAACCGACTCGAGGCCAGCGCGAATGGCTACGCCGCCTTAGCCTTCTTGGACGCGCGCAGGCACATGACGGCAGCACAGACGAGGCTTGCGACCATCACGTAGCTGAGGAGCACGAAGCTCTCGCGACTGCCGAGCATGGTGGCGTTGGCCATGTCGCTCGAGCCCGCCTGCCAGCCGTTGACCACGGCGGTGACCACGGCGGTGCCGATGGCACCCGCGAGCTGCTGGAGCGTGTTGATGACCGCGTTGCCGTCAGACTTGGTGGCCTCGGGCAACAGGCTGAGCGCACAGGTCATGGTGTTGCCCACCATAAGGCTCTGGCCAAAGGCAAAGAGCACGTAGATGCCCGTGGCGAGCGCCGTGCCGAGCTCGGCCGCAAGCCAGGCGAAGGCGAGGCAGCCCGCAAGCGCGCAGCACACGCCGCAGATGACGGGGCGCGTGGGCCCAAGGCGGTCGAGGATGCGACCGGAAAGCGGCGCCATCACGGCACCGACGACGCAGCCAAGAAGCAGGATGGAGCCGGCCTCGGTCTCTCCCGCGCCGCCCACGAGCTGGGCATAGTTGGGCAGCAGGAACGAAAGGCCCAGCACGCAGAACTGCAGGAACACGATGGCGAGAAGGCCTGCTACAAAGCCGGGCTCGCCAAACACCGTAAGGTGGATGAGCGGGTCGTCCGTGTGGAGCTCGCGAGCCACAAAGGCAACGAGCGCCACAAGGAAGAGCGCGAAGAAGCCAAGGACGGCAGGGCTCGTCCAGCCCATGGAGCCACCTTCGGAGACGCCAAAGACCAGGCCGGCAAAGCCGACGGAGAGAAGCGCCCAGCCGGCGACGTCAAAGCGCTCGCGGCTCACCTCATGGCTCTGGCGAATGGAGAACACGCCGAGCGCAAAGGCTACGATAAGCACCGGCAGCAGCGCGGCGAAGATGGATCGCCAGCCAAAGGTCTCCGCGAGCCAGCCTCCAAGGGAGGGGCCAACTGCGGGCGCCATGGCGTTCACGAGCATGCCCGTGCCCATCATCGCGCCCATGTGCTCGTCGGGCGCCTGCTCGGTGATGATGTTGAACATGAGCGGCAGCGCGATGCCGGTGCCCACGCCCTCAAGCACGCGACCGCAGATGAGCATCGGGAAAGAGACGGCGCTCATGCCGCAGACGATGCCGGCCACGTAGAAGACCATGGCGCAGATGAAGACGTTCTTGGTGGCGAAGCGACGGTTCAGGTAGGAACTCGTCGGCACAATGACGGCAAGCACCAACAGATACGAGGTGGTCATCCACTGGACGGTGGCCGTGTCGATCCCAAACTCGTTCATGAGCGTGGGGAACGTCACGTTCATGGCGGTCTCTACCACCACGCCGGAAAACGACATGATGCCCGCAGCCACGACGGACATGATGAGACGTGCGTCTAGCACGCGTTCGAAGGGCGCAGCCTTCTCGATATTCTCTTGCATAAATCTCCTTGCCTACCCTCGAAATCTCGAGGTCCCGTTTAGACAAAGAGGCACTATAGCTGCAATTTATTGCCTTTGCACGAAACTGAACAAAGGCTGAACTTTACCCAGCGTTGTTCGATCTTGCCATGCGCTCCCGAATCGCACGTTCGGGAAGAACCAGAGCGAACAAGAAGGTTCGCCCCTGTTCATGCTTGGCCAAAACCGCTCGAACGTATTCAGCTTTGAAATCGTGGGAGATCCAAGTTGCCCGTAGAATGGAAGGAGTCCACGACCGAAGGAGCCTCTATGGACATCGAATATCTGCTTTGGCTGCAGGACCTGCGTGACGCGTCTGGCACGTGGCTGCCCAATCTCATGATCGCCATCACCAAGGTCGCCATCGGCGCCGTGCCGCTTGCCGTCGTCTGCCTCGTCTACTGGATCTTCGACCGCCAGATCGGCAAGAGGATCATCGGCGGCCTTGTGGCCGGCCTCTTCATGAACGGCCTGCTCAAGCTCATCTTCTGCACGTACAGGCCTTGGATCCGCGACTCGCGCATCAAGCCCTACGGCGACGTCATCGCCACGGCAGGCGGCTACTCGTTCCCGAGCGGCCACACCACCTGCGCGTCGGCCTGCTACGGCGGCATCGCCAAGTGGCAGCGCCGCAAGGGCCACATCGTGCCTTTCATCCTCATCTGGGCCTTCGTGGCGCTCATCATGTTCTCGCGCAACTTCCTCGGCGTGCACACCCCGCAGGACGTCCTCGTGGGCTTCGTGGTAACCATGCTGCTCATGGACCTCGTCTACCACCTGGAGGCATGGACCGACGCCGACCCCGACAAGCGCGACGTCATCGTGATGGTCGCAGGCGCCGCCATCAGCATCGCGGCCGCCGTCTTCTACCTCGTCAAGCCCTACCCCACCGACTACGCCGCAGACGGCACCCTGCTCGTTGACCCCGCCGAGATGGTCAGCGACTCCTTCAAGGGCATCGGCCTCATGGTCGGCTACGTGGTCGCCCGCTACTTCGAGCGTCGCGGGTTTGACTTCGAGGGCGAGCTCACGCGCCGCGAGCGCGCCGCCTGCGCTGTCGTCGCCCTCATTCCGCTCGTCATCGCCTATAAGGCCGCCGAGAAACTTCTGCCGCAGCTCATCGGCACGGCGTGCTCCAACGTCGTCATCTACGCGGTGCTGCTCCTCTACGTCATGGTTGCCGTGCCGGCCGCCATGTCGCTCGTGCCGAAGCACAGGAAGTAAGGTCATCAGGCCTCGTCGGCCACAACTTCGCAACCAAAAAGGCGAGCGTCCACCAGGGCGCTCGCCTTCTTCAGTCGAATTCTTTTGATTGACGCTTGCTACGGAGCGCTACCTAAAACCATCGTCCGACGTATCACTCATATAGTCATCAACCTCTTGCTTGGAAACTTCCTGCCAAAGGCCACTGCTCATGTTAGCGTATCTCCACAATTTGGATCTGTTCCAGTACTTCTCATCGCAATTGTCGCATTTGAAGTAGCCCCAGTTTGAGTGCCACATGGGGAGCCTGCATTTGGGGCAGAGATATGCCCAGCTCGGGTCACTACCGACCAGCTTGTAGTACTTGCCGGTTCCAGACGGGCCAATGTATGTGGTGCCGCCATTGACCTGCTCGAGGTCTGCGTCCTTGAGCCGTGCGTCTCCGCCGGTGAACTTCTCATCCGCTTCTGCCATTTCGACCCTTTCCTTTCGCATTCATATATCCCGGGCTCCTAGCCCAGTTGGCGACGTTTGCTACATGAACTTCTTGCCGCTGGCCCAGGCTCCCGTTGGCAATCGATACGCTTGGGAGGCGTGCTAGCTGACACTCATCGCAGCCCTAGCCCTGGCGTTCCTCTCTATGGCCTCGTCGTACTCCGCCTTGGAAACTTCCTGCCACCGGCCGCTGCTCATATCAGCGCATTTCCACAGCTCGGTTTCACCGACCCAGTACTTATTGCCACAATTATCACATTTGAAGTAGCCCCAGTTTGAGTGCCACATGGGGTGGGAGCAGTGGGGGCAAAGGTAGGCCCAGCTCGGGTCGCTACCGCCAACCAACTTGTAGTACTTACCGGTTCCAGACGGGCCAATGTACGTGCCGCCATTCACCTGCTCGAGGTCGGCATCCTTGAGCTGAGCGTCTCCGCCGTTGAGTTTCTCGTCCACGTCAGCCATTTAGGCTCCTTTCATGCAGTCGCCCTAACATCTACAAGACCTTGAGAAAGGCCGTCACCCCTCGCAAACGCAAGGAGGAGGGGTTTCAAACCTACGGCCTCGCAAACGCAAGGAGGAGGGGGTTCCAACCTACGGCTCCTAAAACGGGATGTGGTATTTGTTATATTCCTCCCAGGTGACCTCTACCCACGAGCCGCTGTTAAGGTCGGCATAGTTCTCCAGCTTGCTTTCAACCGTGTACCACGTATCGCAAGGGTCACAGAAGAAGATGCCCCAGTTCGAGTAGTACATGGAGTGCTTGCATGCAGGGCAGCGGTAAGCCCAGCTCCTGTCGCCAACCAGCTTGTAGTACTTACCGGTTCCAGACGGATGGATGTAGATATCTCCAGAGCCGCCGCCGTTCACCTGCTCGAGGTCGGCATCCTTGAGCTGAGCGTCTCCGCCGTTGAGCTTCTCGTCCATAAGCTTCTCCGTTCCGCACACGTTTTCGGACATTGCAAGCGGTCGCTAAACCGATGCGGCCTGAATCTCTGCCTTGGTGAGGACATGGCCGCACTTAACACACTTTCTCTGGGCGGTAAATGCCTGGAAGGTGACGGCAGTCTCTCCCCCGCAGCTGGGGCAGTAGATCATGGCCGTTGTAGCGCCGCCGGCGACCTCGCCAAGCGCCTCTTCCGTTACCTGGTTATCGCACTTCTCAAGGTCTGCCATTGCGACCCCTTTCACGTGGCTTCCTTCCGTCTACAGCGTACCCAAGCAAGGGCCGCGCATAACGCAAAAAGGCCCCGCCTTAACTGGGGCGGGGCCAAGAATTTACGTTCAGCTCTGTGGGCGTGCCGGCGGAAACGCCGCCTGGCGGGCTACGCGTTGAACACGTACTTGTCCATGCGGTCGAAGGCCTCCTGCACGAGGTCGAAGGGCAGCGCAAGGTTCATGCGCAGGTGGCAGGAGCCGTGGAACATGCGACCATCCTGCACGGCCACGCCCACGCGCCAGAGCTCGTGCTCCACCCACTCGATGTCACGCCCGCGCTTCTCACACCACTCCGTGCAGTCGACAAAGAGCATGTAAGTGCCCTCGGGCTTATGAACGCGCACGCCCTCGAAGTGGCGCTCGATGTAGTCGCAAGCCCAGTCGACGTTGGTGCCCAGCACCTCGCGCAGCTCGTCCACCCACTCGTACCCCTCGGGCTTGTAGGCGCCCACGAGCGCGTGCATGCTGAGCACGTTCATCTCGTTGTAGTGGCACTTGGTGGAACGCGAGACCACTCGGTCGCGCAGGGTCTTGTTGTAGATGACGTGGTAGCTGCCCACGAGGCCGGCAAGGTTGAAGGTCTTGCTCGGGGCGTAGAGAGCCACGGTGCGGTTGCGCGCGTCCTCGGAAACGCTCTGCGTGGGAATGTGCGCATGACCCGGCAGGATGAGGTCGCTCCAGATCTCGTCGGAGACCACGACGCAGTCGTACTTGGCGTAAAGCTCCATGGCGCGTTCGATCTCTTCGCGCTCCCACACGCGGCCGCAGGGGTTGTGGGGAGAGCAGAACACGGCGGCATGGATGTCGTTCTCGGCGAGCTTCCTCTCCATGTCGTCGAAGTCCATGCGCATGACGCCGTCCTCGTCGGCGACGAGCGGCGAATGCACGATCTTGAAGCCGTTGTTCTCGAGGCTCATGGTAAAGCCGATGTAGGTGGGGCTGTGGAGCAGCACCTTGTCGCCCGGGGCCAGGAAGCTCTGCAGGGTTGAGACCACGCCACCGAGGACGCCGTTCTCATAGCCGATGTGCTCGGGAAGGAGCCCCTCCACGCCGTTGCGCTCGCGCTGCCACTTGATGATGGAGCTGAAGTACTCGTCCGAGGGGTTGAAGTAGCCGAAGGCCGGGTGCTTGGCACGCTCGATGATGGCGTCTGTGATGGTAGGCACCGTGGCAAAGTTCATGTCGGCCACCCACATGGGGATGGCGTCAAAGCCCTCCTCAGGAGCGTCGGGCGCAAAGCCCTCGCTCAGCCCATCAACGGCAAGAGCGTCATGGCCGTGACGGTCGATGTGGGTCGTGAAGTCGTACTTCATGGAGTCTCCTCTCCGGCGCCTTAGGCAGCCGTTCTCGGTCGCGGCTAAGCGTAGCGCAAAGAAATGCGGCCGCAGGCTAAAAGCTGCGGCCGCCTGGCAGGTCTTATATGTGAGCCACGTTCAGGCCGGCAAAGCCGTCTCGAAGCAGAGCCGCCCAGGTACCCGCTTCTCCCCTACTCCTCGCCGAAGAGGGCCTTCTCGGGCGTGATCGGCAGTGAGCGGACGTAGTTGCCGGTGGCGTGGGCCACGGCGCTTGCGATGGCGCCGAGCGGCGTGTTGATCACGATCTCGCCGATGGACTTGGCGCCGTAGGGGCCCGTGGGCTCGTAGCTCGGGCAGAAGTCCACACGGATGTCGGGCACGTCCATGCGCGTCGGGATCTTGTACTGCATGAAGTTCCTCGTGCGCATGCGACCCTTCTCGGAGTACTGAACGTCCTCGGTGAGCGCGTGGCCGATGCCCTGGGCGATGCCACCCTCCACCTGAACGCGCGCGAGGTTGGCGTTGGCCACGGTGCCGCAGTCGACGGCAGCAACGTAGTCCACCACGGTGACCTCGCCCGTCATCTTGTCCACGTCCACCTCGGCGATGCCGCACATGAAGGGCGGGGGCGACACGGGCTGGGAGTTGGAGGCGCTGCCAGAGAGGTAGCCCGGCTGCAGGCCAAAGCCGATGCAGCGGTTGGCGAGCTCGGTGAGGCTCATCTCGCGCGGCTTGGCGGAGGCAGCCTCGATCTGGGCCACGGTCATGACGTCGTCGTCATCGGCCTCATTGCCGACCACGTAGATGCGTCCGCCGTCGACCACGATGTCCTCGGGCTCGGCCTCGAGCGCCTTGGCGGCCTGTTCCACGATCTTCTCGCGAAGCTGCGTGGCGGCCTTAACCACGGCCATGCCAGAGATGTAGGTGCCCGAAGACGCGTAGGAGCCGCAGTCGTAGGGCGAGGTGTCGGTGTCGACGCCGTTCACCACGATGCGCTTTGTGCTGCAGCCGAGGACCTCGGCCGCAAACTGGGCGAGGATGGTGTCGCCGCCGGTGCCCACGTCGGTGGCGCCGATGTTCAGCACGTAGAAGCCGTCGTCCTCAAGGCGGATGTCGGCGCTGCCGATGTCGAGGTTGGAGATGCCGGAGCCCTGCATGGAGGCGGCCACGCCAAGCGCGCGGACCTTGTCCCCCATGT
>CAVIES010000089.1:0-7642 GCA_963641675.1 Anaerovoracaceae bacterium | reverse complement strand
GGCCTCGCGCACAGACGCGTCCGCGTCGTTCTGGCTGAGGTTGAGCACGCGGCGCACGCTGCGCTCCACGGAGGGCATGAGGCCGCAGGCAATCTCCTCGGCCACCTCCACGCGGTGCGCGTCCTCGTTTATGGCGAGGTCGCTCACGCGCTCGGCGCCCAGAAGCTCGCCCTCAAAGCTCGGCAGCACGCGCTTGGAGAGGTCGACGCTCTCGTAGCGGCTCGCGGGGCAGAAGCGCTCGCTCTCGAGCGAGAAGCCCTGGTCCGTACCTACGAGGCGGTCGTTCTCTAGGTTAAAGCGAATTCCCAGCTCACGGGCGAGCTCGCGCGCGTCGAAGGGCTGGGAGAGGTCGTACTCGCGGAGCTTCTCGCGGCTGATGTCGCCCGAGACGAGGCAGGCCCTGCCGCGCCCGGTGTGGACCACGGCCACGAAGGCGTGGCAGAGGCGCTTGGAGCAACGGAAGGCATGGGCGGCCATGAGGATGGCGCAGCGCAGGGCATAGTCGGTGGCCATCTGCTCGCGCATCTGGTGCGAGGCCGGCACCACGCGGCCGAGCTCGGCCGAATAGACGGAGCCCGGCTGGCAGGAGGCGGGAACAAACGGCAGCTCGACGGCGATGTCGCCGCCCATCAGGTTAAGGCGGTAGCGTGCCGTGACGCGGAGCGGCAAACGGAAGCTCTCAAGCCCGGCGGAGAAGGTCTGACGCACGCCCCACTCGCCCAGGACATCCAGCATGGAGGCACGGCTGATGGGAGAGCTACCCATCTGGGCCGTGATGCTCGTGGCGAGGCTCTGGTTGAATACGTAGCACTCCTCCACGTCCAGGCACTCGAGCTGGGCGTTCGCGGCCTCCTCATGCGGCTGGCAGGGGTCCTCAACGGCTCCGGAGCCGGCAGCGGCCTCCGCGCCCGCAAGCATGTTCTTGGAGTGCGCCCCTCCCTTTACGAGGCCCTCCCACGCAAAGAGCGCGCGGTTGAGGGCGCCCTCGATGGCGATGACGCGCCTGAGCTCGCGGTCTTCCACGCCGCTCTTGGGCGCACGGAGGAAGATGGTGTGGCTGCGCTGCGGCAGCACGACCTCGACGGGCGGCAGCTTGGCGTCGGCGTCGTTGATGCCGGCCTCCTCAAGCCCACGTGCGAGGTACTCGCTGATGGCGTCTGCCTGGTGCCCGGCCTCCTCGTCGCGCTTCTTGGTGTCGCGGACGAGGCGCTTGAGCTCGCGGATGGGGTCATCAGAGGAGGCCAGCTCACGCGCGTACTCCTCCATGTCGCGAGGCTCGTCAATGATGAGGCGAGGAGCATCGGGGGCGGCGGGCTCAGACGGATCCTCGAGCACGGTCTCGGTCTCGTCGAGGTCCTCGACCGCGGCGCTCTCGTCCACGGCGTCATCAGAGCCGGGCTCGTCGGCGGCAACCGCGGCCTGCGCCGGCTCCGCAACCGTAGTCTCGCCATGCGAGCGCTTGCCAAGCAGGAAGCCCACGACGCCCACAAGCACGACAACCATGCCAGCGAGCACGCCCATAGCGAGCATCACCAAATTAGCGTCCACGGCTTCCTCCCCTCACGTCTCGGAAATTCGAATGCAGTAACTATACCCACGAACGGGCTGCTACAGCTCGCTCTTCTTCCCCGCGCGCTCGGCCTTCTCACGGTCGATGAACATGACGAGGAAGGCCACGGCCAGGATGCCCGCCGCCACGGCGATGGCATGGAGACCAAGGGCGTCGATGCACTTGTTGCCAATGACGGCACCCAGCACGAACGTGAGAATAACCCCCAGGTAGAGTAGGCCATTCTCTAAGAAGCCCTTGTTGTGGGTGAGGATGTACTCGTCCACGTTCTGAAGGGCGCTGCGGAGGTTTCCGATGCACATGGTGGTGGCGATGCCCTGCCCGTGGATCTTACGGAAGCTCTGCACCTGCATGCCGCAGGCAAACGAGGTGAGGATGTTTGCCTGCAGGTTCGCCGTTCCGGGGATGAAGCTCACGCCCAAGAGGATCGCCGCCTCAAAGACCACGGTGAGCTGGCGCCAGTGGATGACGCCGTAGAAGCGGTCGTGCACGAGGTCGGCAAGCATGATGCCCGCGGCAAAGGCCACCACCGGCAGGAAGTAGCGCAGCGCCAGCGCAAGCTCCCCCTCCGAGAGATGCACGCCCACGAGCAGTATGTTTCCCGTCTGCGCGTTGGCAAAGACACCGTCGCGCGCAATGTAGGAGTAGGCGTCCATGAACCCGCCCGCCAGGGCGAGCAAGGCGCCAAGCTCCAGTGACTCCGATGTCTGCTTTGCTCGCTTCACGCGAGAGACCCCCTAGAGCTCGAGCTTCATAAGCTCGGCGATGGCGTAGATGTAGATCTTGAGCGAGAGGCGCAGCTGCTCCTCGTTGGCGCACTCGTCAGGGCCATGCATGGAGCCACCCCACTCCGGGACCTCCATCTCGGGCTCCTCGGGGCCAAAGCTCGCGGCGTTCTTGAAGTGGCGCGCGTAGGTTCCGCCGCCGATGGTGAAGGGCTTGGTGTCCTTGCCCGTGTACTCGTTGTAGCAGCGCACGAGGGTCTGGATCTCTGCCGAGTCGGGGCTCACGTAGAAGGGCTCGTCGTTACGGCCGGTCACGAACTCGCAGCCGTACTCGGCGGCGATGGC
The DNA here is from genome assembly GCA_963641675.1 of Anaerovoracaceae bacterium. Lineage (GTDB taxonomy): Bacteria > Actinomycetota > Coriobacteriia > Coriobacteriales > Atopobiaceae > Parolsenella. The sequence goes on along the minus strand of CAVIES010000089.1, from coordinate 5,002 downwards.
CCCCAGGCGCTCGTCAATCTGGGCGCCGGTGATGGTCTTGGGGAAGCGCGCGTCCACCGTCTGCTCAAGCTGGCCCGCGGTGGTGAGGCGCAGCGTCCCTCCGATGCAGGTCAGCGGGTCGAAGAGGTCGTCAGTGGCGGCGATGCCCAGGTTGGAGCCGTCCGTGGCTGCGTGGATCTTGTGCTCCAGCTCGAGGAAGCGGCGCTCGCCCTCAGAGCATAGGCCGTTCTCGAGCAGGTAGTTGCAGAGCATGGCGATGGCGCTCCTGGTGCCGAAGGGCCAAGCCGCGTGGCCGCCGATGCCGTGGGCCGTGATGCGCGTGAGGGCAACGCCGCCCTCGCTCACGTCCTCGAGCTCCATGTCCGCCGCGGCGGGCAGGCTTGCGGCCTCCGCGCGCACGACAGCCACGGCCAGGCTCGCCACGGCGTTGGTGGCCGACCCGCCCTCGATGGCAGCGATGACGGAGCCCTCCACGGGGCCAGAGAGCGGCGCGGAGCGGAAGGTGGCGCTGTAGAGGCCCTTCTCGCCGCAGCACACGGGGAACTCCGCGTCGGGCGTGAAGAGGAAGTCTGGCTCGGGGAAGTTCTTGAGGTAGTACTCCACGTCGCCCATGTTCGTCTCCTCGTTTGCGCCGAGAAGGATGCGCAAGGTGTAGGGCAGCTTTTCGCCCGTCTCGGCCACCTTCTCCGCAAAGAAGCGGGCGGCGTGGAGAGAGAGGACAGCCGGGCCCTTGTCGTCGATGACGCCGCGGCCGAGCAGCCACCCCTCGCGCTGCACCATGGTGAAGGGGTCGGTGTGCCAGCCCGGGCCCTCGGGCACGACGTCCACGTGGGCGATGGTGGCGACCTGCTTGTCGCTTGCGCCCGCGAGGTCGGCGTAGCCGATGTAGCCCTCGCAGTCGTGGGCGGAAAGGCCCATGCGCTCGGCGATGCAGAGGGCCTCGTCAAGCGCGGCGCGAGGTCCCGGGCCCCAGGGCGCGCCCTCCTCGGCCTTGTCGAGCTCCTCCACGGAGGGGTGGGCGACGAGGGAGGCGATGTCCTCGATCACCTCGGGCCAAACTCGGTCTACGAACTCGTCAATCTCAGCCTTGAGCTGGGCGTTGTTCTCGCTCATGTGCATCTCCTCATATCGCGCCCTGCACAAGCGCGCCGGGCAAACATTTCCGCCCAAGAGCATACCGCGACACGGGCCGCGAGGACGGCTCAAGCGCCTAGAAAGCACGGCCACGAACGCACCGAACCTCACGGGCCGACCCTCCGGGGCCGGCCCTTCTCGTGCGGGCCATCTCTATCGCGTTCTACAAGGGCCGCGACGAGGCTGCGTACGAGCAGGCGCTCGCGCACCTGATCGAGGAGACGCGAGCCGGCTGCATGTTTGGCGAGTGGAACGACTACGGCAGGCTTGGGGAGTAAATAGATAGCGGGCGGCGCATCGGAAATGATGCGTCGCCCCTTTTTCGTGCCTAATTCCGCGCTCCCCTACCGGCCGTTCCAGAACTTGGGGAGGCCGGCTATTACGGCGTAGGTGGTTGAGACTCCCAAATGGAGCATGTCGCCGGCGTGGACGCGGGCGGGCTTGTGGGGCTCCAGCGCAGTGAGCTCACCGTTGGCGCCGTCGGTGAGGCTCGTGCCGTTGGTGCTGCCGAGGTCCTCGAGCCACCACTCGCCCTGCTCGTCGCACCAGAGGTGCGCATGGTGGGCCGATACGTCGGCGCCCACGTCTGTGACATCGCCCTCGCCCATGCTGAGCGCGCCGATCTGCACGCCCTCCGCCGTGGGCGCCACCCAATGGGGCTCGCCAGCCACGAAGTCGCCCTCCACGGGCAAGAGGCCCAGGGGCCCGGGCGCCGCCTCGTTCACGGCGCCAGAGGCGTCCACCGTGAGGTTGGTGGGCGTGGAAGTGGAGCCGCCGCAGGCGGTGTTGGCGTGGTCGAGCGCGTAGGCAACCGCCGTGCGCACGTTTGCCGAGCAGCCCGCCGCCACGAAGAGCACGAGCACGGACTCGGCGCGCTCGCCGGTGGAGAGGCCCTCCGCTTGGGCAAGCCTCGTGAGCGCGTTGCGATAGAGGTGGACGTCTTGGTGGCAACCCTCCAGCGCACGCTCGAAGGGCGCGGCGGCCGGGCCCGTCACGAGCTCGATCACCTGCGCGTTCGTGAGCCTGCCACGGCGGACGGTCTTAAGGCGCGAGAGAATGCGCGAGGCAGCCACGCCCCAGTCGCAGAAGTAGCGCTCTTGCAGCGACCCCACCGGCGCGTGGACGATGAAGCGCGAGACCCACGAGCGGTCTGACGCGCGACTGGCGGGACTGCGGCCGTCTGCCAGTGGGCGGTTGGAAAGCACCAGCTCGCAGAGGTCGAGGTGGCTGATGTGGGTGTTCCTCTTGAAGAAGTCGAACATTGCCCCGCAGGGGGTCATGTCCTCTTGGGCGCTAATCATCTTTCTCCCCCGATCCCTTGGGCAAGGCAGATTCGTTCGTGCCGGAAAGCGTGCGGCCACGCCCCGCGGCCGTTGCCGGCAGGGCCCTCGCGGGGCCGGGCACGGGCTGCAGGAGCGCATAGGTGAATGCGTACGAGAACCACGTGGTGGCGGCAACCGCGGCAACCGCGGTGAGCAGGCCGAACTTCACCTCTGGCTCGGAGAATCTGGCGCCGGCGATACCCGCGGCAACGAGCGCGGAGAGCGCGGCGAGCGCGACGCTGCCGCGTAGGAAGGAACGCCACGAGGCCACATGACGCCAGCGCACGAGCGTGGCCACCAAGGGGGCGACCACCAGGGCGATGGCCACGAGCAGCCGGCCGATGGCGCCCACCCAGCCGGATGGCAGGGACACGACGGCGCCCTCCGCCAGCATGGCGGCGCTCGCCACCACGGCCACGATCACGATGATCGCGCACGCCTCGCCGGCCGCTAGCAACGCCCCGCGGCCAAGGGCCTCGCGCTCGCCCAGGGGGCAGGCGGCCAGGGGCTCGCCGCGCAAGGATCGGCCGATGTTCGTGAGGTAGTTCTCACAGAGGCTCTCGAGCGCGCGGTAGGCATCGCGCGCCGTGGGACGGCGGGCCTGCTCCGGCTCGAGGCAGGCAAGCAGGATGTCTGCCAGCTGGTCGTCCACGAAGCAGAGGGAGTCCTTGAGCTCGGGCGAGCCGGGCTCGAGCCCCAGCTGCTGGGCCACCTCGGCGGCAGCCATGGCCACCTCGGGTTCGCGCGGGAGCACCTCGGCAAGCGGGGCCTCGCCGCCGTGGGCAGAGACGGGGCGGGCAGGGGCGGAATCCACCTTGGCGCGATAGGGGCTCGTGGCCTCCACGCCCTCAAAGGGGGCGTGGCCGGCCAGCAGCTCATAGACCACGCTGGCGGCGGCATAGACGTCAATGGCAGACGAGCGGCGCAGAGCCAGGAGGTCGGGCAGGTCGTCGGTGAGCATCTCGGGCGCGGCATAGGCCGTGGTGGCACGGCGCAGCGTCGCGTGCGCCTGGGTGAAGGAGGGCGAGGCCGTGGCGCCGGTGCCCTCGGCCACATCCCCCGTTGTGGCGGAGGACGAGCCGAAGTCGATGAGGCAGAGGTCGAACTGCCCCTCCTCAAGCTGGCGATCGAGGCCCATGTAGCTCGTGCGAACCATGACGTTGGCGGGCGAGATGTCCCTGTGGACCACGCCCGAGCCCACGAGCCGCATGCGGTCCACGAGGTCGAAGAGGTCGCGCCCGAGCCTGGCGGCCACGAGCGGCGAGAGCCTGCCCTCGTCGTCGACGGCAAGCGCACGGGCGGCGCCGGCAAGCGTCATGCCCTCGACCCACTCCATGATGATGGCGGGCGCGCCCTCCACCTCGCACCAGGCGTAGAGGCGTGGGAAGCCCCTAAGGCCCGAGAGGGCGCGGTGGCACTCGTACTCCTCGCGGAAAGCGGAGACGGTGGCGTCGCTCGCCGCCGCCTCGCCGTCGGCGGCGAGGACGGTCTTGAGCGCAAAGGCCTCGCCCTGCGCGTTGGAGACGCGCACGACAGAGCCCAGGCCACCGCGGCGGCGGGTGGACTCGTCGGCAAAGAGCATGGAGAATCGGCGCGCGTAGGCGGCGCGCTCGGTCTCGGTCGCAGGCACGGCGGGCTCGAGCGAAGTGGTGCGCACGAGGCGCAGTGGGCGCTGTTGTGCCTGCTCAGCGGCGAGGGAATCGTTCACCCTGGCCGCGAGCAGCTCGGTCTGCTTCTCCGTCATAGGGCAATCGCCCCGTAGTAGGCGTTGAACTCGCTGAGCGCGGCGCTGGTGGCTGAGTCGTTCACGGGGCCCATCCAGTCGTCCACGTGGGCGGATGGGTCCTCGTACTGGATGTTCTGCTCCCACGCGCCGTCGAACTGGGCGATGTAGCGATAGAGGCGGTTGGAGGCGGCGATGAGGTTCTCGCGCGCCTGCGCCCACGCGGAGCCGCTGGGGGCCTTGGAGTTGACGATGGAGTACTCAAAGCTCAGAACCTGCCACGTGAGGGCGTCGCTCTGCTCGTGGTAGCTGGTACGGTCGGCAAGGCTGGCGGTGCCGGCGTTGGCGGAGAAGGTGGCCACGGCGGAGTTCACCTGCTCCACGTAGGAGTCGAGCTCATTGAGCTTGCTCACAAGCGTGGCGTGGTAGGCCTCGTCCTCGGGGTTGGTGGTCACCGGCTCGTCCGGCGTTGCGGGCGTGTCCGGCGTGGTGGACGAATCGGGCGTGGTGGCCGTGCTCGGGCTCGTGGCCGCGTCCGTGGCGGCGGCGCTGGTGCTGGCCGCGGCATCGGTGCCGGCCGCGGCGGTGGAGCTGGCAGCAGAGGAGCTTAGGGCAAGGCCGCTCATGCCGGCGAGCGCCGAGCCGCCGCGCGTGGTACCGGCAGCACCAGCGGCGGCAGAGCCGGTGCCCGCATAGAGGGCGTCGCCAGCGGCCGTGGCGGCGTCGGCGACGGCCGACCCGATGGACTCGGCGATGGAGCCCACGAGCGAGGTGGACTCGCCGGAGCCTTCGGCCGCTGCCAGGCGCGTCTCCATGGCAGAGA
>CAVIES010000088.1:0-7651 GCA_963641675.1 Anaerovoracaceae bacterium | reverse complement strand
GACCGTCGACCTCAAGGGTGTCTCCGAGGTCATCGACCAGACTTCCGCCCCGTTCGCCCTGGGCGCCCAGAACGTCTACTGGGAGGAGTCCGGCGCCTTCACCGGCGAGACCGCTCCCTCCATGCTCGAGGCCGTCAACGCCACCTACTGCATCATCGGCCACTCCGAGCGTCGCGGCTACTTCGGCGAGACCGACGAGGACATCAACAAGAAGGCCAAGGCCCTCATGGCCCACGGCATCACGCCGATCAGCTGCTGCGGCGAGTCCCTTGAGGTTCGCGAGGCCGGCAAGCACGTCGAGTTCGTCGTCGAGCAGATCAAGGCCGACACCGAGGGTCTGGAGATCACCGATCCCTCCAAGTACGTGATCGCCTACGAGCCCATCTGGGCCATCGGCACCGGCAAGACCGCCACTGCCGACGACGCCCAGGAGGTCTGCGGCGCCATCCGCAAGACCCTGGTCGAGATCTTTGGCCAGGAGACCGCCGACGGCATCCGCGTCCTCTACGGCGGCTCCGCCAAGCCCGAGAACGTCGCCGGCTTCCTCGAGAAGGAAGACGTTGACGGCGCCCTCGTGGGCGGTGCCTCCCTCAAGGCCGACAGCTTCGCCGAGATGGTCCTGAAGGCAGGGGAGTAGCGAGCATGGCACGTCACCTTCCTGCGATTCTCATCATCATGGATGGCTGCGGCCTGGCCCCGGAGGGCAGCGACAACGCCGTCGCCGCCGCCAACACGCCGTTCCTCGACAGCCTCTATGCGAAGTACCCGCACACCACCCTCGGTGCCTCCGGTGAGGACGTCGGCCTGCCCGACGGCCAGATGGGCAACTCCGAGGTGGGTCACCTGAACATCGGTGCCGGCCGCATCGTGTTCCAGGAGCTCTCTCGCATCAACAACGCCTGCAAGGATGGCTCTCTCGAGACCAACGAGGTCCTCGTCAAGGCCATGGACGACGTCAAGGCCGAGGGCAAGACCCTCCACCTCATGGGCCTCATGAGCCCGGGCGGCGTCCACTCCTCCATGGCCCACGCCGAGGCCCTCGTCAAGATGGCCGCCGGCCGCGGCGTCAAGACCGTTCGCGTCCACGCCTTCATGGACGGCCGCGACGTCGACCCGCAGTCCGGCGCCGGCTACCTTGCCGAGTTCTGCGACTTCCTCAAGAAGCTCTCTGAGGAGACGGGCGTTGACGCTCGCGTCGCCACCTGCTCTGGCCGCTACTACGCCATGGACCGCGACAACCGCTGGGAGCGCGTCCAGCGCGCCTACGACGTCATCGTCAACGCTTCCGACGCCGACGTCTGCCCGGTCGAGGGCGTCAAGGCCTACTACGAGAAGGATCCGCGCGGCGACGAGTTCGTCGAGCCCTTCGCGTGCCACAACGAGGGTGTCCACGCTGGCGACGCCGTCATCTTCTTCAACTTCCGTCCCGACCGCGCCCGTCAGATGACCCGCGTGTTCTCAGACGACAAGTTCGACGGCTTCGAGCGCGAGCAGATCGCCCTCTCGCACTTCGTGACGATGACCGAGTACGACCCGACCTTCGCGGTCGAGGTCGCCTTCCCCAAGACGTTCCCCGAGAACGTCCTTGCCGACGTCATCGCCCAGAACGGCCTCAAGCAGCTCCACACCGCCGAGACCGAGAAGTATGCCCACGTGACGTTCTTCATGAACGGCGGCATCGAGGAGCCCAAGGAGGGCGAGGAGCGCGTGCTTGTGGCCTCCCCGAAGGTTGCCACCTACGACCTCAAGCCCGAGATGAGCGCCCCCGAGGTTACCGAGAAGCTCGTCGCCGCCATCAACGAGGAGCGCGCCGACTTCTACATCGTGAACTTCGCCAACTGCGACATGGTTGGCCACACCGGCGTGTTCGAGGCTGCCGTCAAGGCCGTCGAGGCCACCGACGAGGCCCTCTCCAAGGTCGTTCCGGCGATCCTGGCCAAGGGCGGCTTCGCCCTCATCACGGCCGATCACGGCAACGCCGACCACATGTTTGACGTCGACGCCTCTGGTGAGAAGCACCCGTTCACGGCGCACACCACCAACCGCGTCCCGTTCATCATCGTGTCCGACAAGGCCAAGCTCACCGGCATCGAGGACGGTCGCCTGTCCGACATCGCCCCGACCATGCTCACCATGGCCGGCCTTGAGCCCTCCGCCGAGATGACGGGTCGCGTGCTCGCCACCGAGGAGTAGGCAAGAGCCACATATCGGCTAAGGAAGGCCGCCCTGGGAAACCGGGGCGGCCTTTTTGCGGGGATAGGGGAGAGTAGCAGGCTCGGGGGCGAGACAAGCTCGCCATAAGCAAATAGTGTGATGTTGCAAGGGCGGGCACGCGCTTGTGCTAAGATTTCCGGCTGTATGTCTGCAACTTTAGAAGGAGCTTCTCGTGGGTCCTCTTAACACCGTTCTTCTCGTCCTCTGGGCCGTCTCTGCCGTCGCCCTCGTCATCCTCGTGCTCATGCACTCCGGCAAGGGCACCGGCGTCTCCGACATGATCGCGAGCTCCATGTACAATGCCAACGCCGGCAGCGGCGTCTGGGAGAAGAACCTCGACCGTCTCACCATCATCGCGGCCGTGGTCTTCTTCGCCACCATCATCATCTTCATGCTCACCTACCCGCTGGGCACCATCGCCTCCAGCTAGGCCAGGAGCAAAAGAGCAATGCCTGAGCGCGCCCTCCGGGGCGCGTTTTTTGTTGCGCGAGCTTGGCCTGGGGAGGGGCGAGGCTGAGGGCTGGGAGCCGCGGCTCCGGTGACGGTAGTGGCTGCCGGGACGACATCAGCGGCGCTCAGACGGGCATACGGAATGGCCGAGAACGTTCCCATTCGCCCCTGCTGCCTGCCCGAATTTGAAGTTACAAACTAGTTTCATGGAGATTGCTTCACATTTAACTGCATTATGTTTCGGGCATGTTTCTACTACCTGTGAATCTACCTGCGTTTGCGGAACCGTTGTTGATAAGGATTACGTAAAGCCGGATAATCAAACACCGTGTTTGCAAACGGTGACCCTTGTCTCAGCACAAGTGTCAGGGCCGCTTGGCACCAGCCGTTGGTGTCGAGGCCAGAGCCAGCATTTGCGAACAAAGACGTCTTGGACCGAGCATACGGGTTGCCCGGCAGGGCGTCGCGACTATAGGAGGATTCATGACCACCATGAACCGTCGCACCTTCGTGAAGGGCAGCCTTGCTGCCTCCGCGATGGCTGCTCTTGCCGCCTGCGGCAAGAAGTCCACCTCTTCTGACAGCGCTTCTTCCAGCGATGGCAGCACCGGCGGCACGCTCAACTACTACATCAACAACCCCACCTCCATCGATCCTTACGATCTGGAGGAGGACCAGGGCATGATGGTCGGCTACCAGCTGTTCGACGCCCTCACCACCTATGACTTCGATAACGACGCCCTCGTGGGCCTCGCCGCCACCTCCTGGGAGGCCAACGACGCCGCCGACGAGTTCACCTTCCACCTCGTCGAGGGCGCCAAGTTCCACGACGGCACCACCGTCACCTCCAAGTCCTTCAAGCAGGGCTGGGAGCGCATCGTCGACCCCTCCACCTCCACCGAGCACGCCTCTGCCATCGGCTACCACCTCGCCATGGTCGAGGGCTACTCTGAGCTCTCCACCGGCGACGCCACCGAGCTCACCGGCGTGACCTGCCCCGACGACAACACCCTCGTCGTCAAGCTCACCCAGTCCTACGGCGACTTCCCCTACGTCTGCATGCACCCGGCCCTCTCGCCGGTGCCCGACTGCGCCCTCGAGGACTTCGACACCTACTTCTACGCCCCCGTGGGCAACGGCCCCTTCAAGATGGACGGCAAGTGGGAGGACGGCCAGGAGATCAACCTCGTCCGCTTCGACGACTACTCCTACGGCGACGTCGCCAAGCTCGACGGCATCCACTTCAACATCCAGAAGGACGTCTCCACCGCCTACACCGAGTTCCAGGCCGGCAACCTCGACGTCGCCCAGGTCCCCACGACCATGCTGAAGGACGCCATCGAGCAGTACGGCGAGTCTGAGGACGGCTTCACCGCCACCCCGGGCCACCAGGTCCTCACCGGCGCCGAGTACTCCGTCTACTACCTCATGATCAACGTTGAGGACGAGACCCTGAAGGACGCCGACCTGCGCAAGGCCCTCTCTCTGGCCATCAACCGCCAGGCCATCTGCGACACCGTCTTCGAGGGCACCCGCGAGCCCGCCGACGACATCGTCCCGGCTGGCATCCCCGGCTCCCGTGCCGGCGAGGGCGCTTGGGCCTACTCCAAGTACGACGTCGACGCCGCCAAGGAGCTGCTCGACACCAAGTGGCCGGCTGACGCCAACGGCTCCCGTGGCATCTCCGTTGCCCTGACCTACAACCTCGACGGCGACCACAAGTCCGTCATGGAGATGGTCCAGGCCGACCTCGCTGCCGTGGGCATCGACGTCACCTCCAACACCGCCGAGTGGGCTTCCATTCTCACCAACACCTACCCCAACAAGGACTTCCAGATCGGCCGCCTCGGCTGGATCGCCGACTACCCGATCATGGACAACTTCCTGTACCCGCTGTTCTACACCGGCGCTGACAACAACTACGGTGGCTACAGCAACGATAAGGTCGACGCTGGCATCCTCGCTGCCCGCTCCACCGTCGATGACGACGAGCGTGTCAAGGCTTACCAGGAGGTCGACGACATCGTCGCCGAGGAGATGCCCGTCATCCCGCTGTTCTTCTACAAGCACCAGATGGTCACCTCTTCTCGCGTCAAGACCCTCTACATGGACGGCCAGAAGCTCTGCGACATGAGCACGGTCGAGCTCGAGGCCTAATAACTAGGCGCAAAAGCAGGAACCCTGCGGCATAGGGCCGCAATGGGCGGCGGGGCACCAACTCTGGTGCCCCGCCGCCAGTAGGGGGCCTAGCAAGCGGCAGCAAAGCCGCCCCTTGCTAGGCCCGAACACACGACAGGAGTTGTACGCATGGGAAAGTACATACTCAAGCGCGTACTGCAGTTCATCCCGGTGTTCATCGGCGTCACGATGATCCTCTTCGCCATGAAGACGATCGTCCCGGGCGACCCGGTGAAGATCATCACCGGCGGCAAGCAGGTTACGCCTGAGACCGAGCTCCAGATCCGCATCTCCAACGGCCTCATCGAGACCGACGAGAACGGCAAGGCGCTCTACGACGAGGATGGCAACACCATCCCCACGCCCGTTTGGAAGCAGTACCTCACGTATATGAACGACCTGCTCCACGGCGACCTGGGCACCTCGTATACGCGCAACATGAAGGTTGCGGACATTCTTATCAACAAGTACCCGTATACGGTGAAGCTCGCAATTGTGGCCATCATCCTCGAGGCGATCGTGGGTATCGGCGCCGGCATGGTGTCGGCGATCAAGCGCTACTCGTTCTGGGACGTGCTTGTGACCCTCGTCACTTCCATCCTGGTGGCCATGCCCGCCTTCTGGCTCGGCATGATGCTGCAGCTCTTCTTCGGCGTGTTCCTCAAGAACGTCACGGGCGGTGCCTTCTACCTGCCCGTCTCTGGTGCAGGCGGCTCCAGCTCCGAGTTCGAGAGCTGGGTGCACTACATCCTGCCCGCCGTCACGCTCGCCGCGGTCTCCACGGCCTACACGGCCCGCATCATGCGCTCGCAGCTGCTTGAGGTCATGAACCAGGACTACATCCGCACCGCCAAGGCCAAGGGCCTCTCGCGTCGCGACATCATCTGGCACCACGCCCTCAAGAACGCGCTGATCCCTGTCGTCACCTACATCGGCATCGACTTCGGCGGCATGCTCGCTGGCGCCATCCTCACCGAGACCGTCTTCAACTGGCCCGGCATCGGCTACGAGATCTACCGTGCCGTTACCCAGCGTGACTGGCCCATCGTCTTGGGCGGCGTCACCGTTGTCGTCGTGGTTGTCATGGTGATCAACCTGCTCGTCGACATCAGCTACGCCTTCCTTGATCCGCGAATCCGCTTCGGCGGTTCCAAGAGCGAGGGCTAGGGGAGAGATACATGACTGATACCAACATCAAGCCCGAGGAGACCGAGGAGGCCCAGTCCGGCGCCTTCTCCGAGGCCCTCGAGGCAGCAAAGAAGGAGGCCGAGACCGGCGCCGCCGGCCCGAAGGCCACCGCTCCCACGCGCACCCTCTGGTCCGACGCCTGGAAGCGCCTCAAGAAGAACAAGCTCGCGCTTGCCGGCGCCATCTGGATCATCTTCGTCGTGATCGTGGCCCTCACGGCCGACCTCTGGGCGCAGCCGCTGCTCGGCTCGCCGACCGAGATCGACTCCACCACGGTTGCCGAGACCTCCAAGCTCCCGCCCTCGCTCGAGCACCCCTTCGGCACCGACGCCACCGGCCGTGACCAGCTCTGCCGCGTCATCTACGGCGCCCGCATCTCGCTGGCCGTCGGCGTCATCGCCACGCTCATCTCCACGGTCATCGGCCTGGTCATGGGCGCCCTTGCCGCCTTCTACGGCGGTTGGTGGGACACGATAATCATGCGTCTCGCTGACATGTTCCTGGCGATTCCCTACACGCTCTTCGTCATCACGATGCTCGCCGTCATCGGTCAGGGCATCCAGAACGTGTTCATCGCCATCGGCGTGCTCGGCTGGCCCTCCATCGCCCGCGTCTTCCGTTCGGCGATCCTCTCCGTCAAGGAGAACGACTACGTCGACGCCGCGCGTGCCATGGGCGCCTCCGACCTGCGCATCATCGCGCGCCACATCTTCCCCAACTCCGTTGCCTCCATCGTGGTCTACGCCACGATGAACATCGGCGGCGCCATCCTCACCGAGAGCGCCCTTTCCTTCCTGGGCATGGGCGTCACGCCTCCCACCCCCTCCTGGGGCATCATGATCCAGGACGGCCAGACGTACCTCCAGACCCAGCCCTGGCTCATGATCATGCCGGGCCTGGCGATCCTCACGACCGTGCTCGCCTTCACCCTGTTGGGCGACGGCCTGCGCGACGCGCTCGACGTCAAGATGAAGGACGCGTGATAAACGATGGCATTTGGTAAGAATAAGACCGTCGATCCGAGCATGGACCTCAAGAATCAGCCGGTTCCGGAGGGTTCCCACCTGCTCGAGGTCGATGACCTCAAGATGTACTTCCACACGGCCGACGGCGTGGTCAAGGCCGTTGACGGCGTGAGCTACACGCTCGACCGCGGCGAGACCCTCGGCGTGGTGGGCGAGTCCGGCTCGGGCAAGTCCGTCACCGCCATGACCATCATGGGCCTCATCGAGATGCCCCCCGGCAAGATCGAGGGCGGTGACGTCCGCTATCGCGGCAAGTCGCTGCTCGAGATGACCGAGCGCGAGATGCAGTCCATCCGCGGCAACGACATCGCCATGGTCTTCCAGGACCCGATGACCTCGCTCAACCCCGTCTACACCATTGGTCGCCAGCTCGGCGAGGGCCTGCGCCTTCACCGCGGCTACACCAAGGAGCAGGCGATGGAGCGCGCCGTCGAGCTGCTCGACATGGTTGGCATCCCCAACCCCGAGCAGCGCGTCAAGGACTACCCGCACCAGTTCTCCGGCGGCATGCGCCAGCGCGTCATGATCGCCATGGCCCTTGCCTGCGACCCCGACATCCTCATCGCCGACGAGCCCACCACGGCCCTCGACGTGAC
>CAVIES010000087.1:0-7808 GCA_963641675.1 Anaerovoracaceae bacterium | reverse complement strand
GCCGAGAAGCAAATCAAGCTCGGCCTGCTCCAGACGCCGCAGTGCTTCCACGACCCAGACGTCTTCCAGCACGGCCTCTATGCGGAACACAGCATCCCCAACGAGCAGGACTACTTCTACCGCACCATCGAGGTGGCAAAGACCGCCAGCAACAGCGTCATCTACGGCGGTTCCAACACGGTGCTCGCCCGCGAGGCGCTCGAGGCCATCGGTGGCTTTTACACCGACTCCATCACGGAGGATTTCGCCACCGGCCTGCTTATAGAGTCTGCCGGCTACGTGAGCCTTGCGCTGCCGCGGCCACTTGCCTCGGGCAGCACGCCGCACACCTTTGCCGAGCACATCCAGCAGCGCACGCGCTGGGGCCGCGGCGTCATCGTCACGGCGCGCAAGCTCGGCATCATGCGCAGGCGCGGACTCACGCTCGCCCAAAAGACGAGCTACTGGAGCTCGGTGGTGTACTGGTACTCCCCCGTCAAAAACCTCGTCTACCTGCTCTCGCCGCTGCTCTTTGCCGTGTTTGGCATACCCGTGTTTGCGTGCGGCTGGCTCGACCTCCTGGTGTACTGGACGCCCATGTTCGTGGCCCAGCTCGTCTGCCTGCGCGTGGTAAGCCAGGGCCGCATCACCACCAGGTGGAGCGGCATCCACGAGACGGCCGTCATGCCGCACCTGCTGGTGCCTATCGTGAAGGAGTCGCTGGGCATCACGCTCTCCACCTTCAAGGTCACCGACAAGACGGGGCCTGCCACGCATCGCGTGAGGGACTGGCGCAGCATGGCGCCCTTCATCGTGCTGGTGGCGCTCTCCGTCTTCGGCATCGCGCGCGTCGTCTGCCTGCTGGTGCAGACGGCCTCGGTGGGGCTCTTCGTGCTGCTGTTCTGGCTGGTGCGCAACCTCTACTTCTTGAGCATGAGCTTGTTCTTGGTGGACGGCCGAGATTCCGACGGCGAGAGCGTAAAGGTGAACGACGCAGAGCTGGTGCGCGTCTCGGCGCTGGCGGGCAAAGGAGCGCCGGCAGACGCCACCTACGAGGGCGTGACCACCCAGCTCACCGAGCACAACGTAAGCGTCTACCTAGACGATGCGGAGGGATTGCGTTCCGGCACGGAGGTTGAGCTCACGATAAGCTGTGCGCACTACAGCGTGACGGCGAGGGGCGCCGTCACCCAGGTCGCCACCTCGCGCGACGGCGCCCTGCGCGTCCACACCATAGAGATCCAAGACTTTGGCGAGAGCTGGAGCGAGTACCTGCAAATCCTCTACGACCGCGTGCCAACGCTCCCCCAGCGCCTCACCCACGACCCAGGCCCAATTCGCTACTTCCTACGTAACCTCGCGGCACGGCTTTGAGCGGCCGGAGTCGACAAAGGCGCCGCCCGCTTCGTAAGTGCGAAGTTTGTGGAGCAACGCCGAGGCGAGATTGGGCAGTGCGGCGGCGGGGACAACTCACACGGGCATACGATGCCCCAAGCCCGCCCGTCTTCTGCAGGTGCCCCGCCACAAAGCGCCTGAAGCTGACGCGGCGCATCCAAGCTCGTAAAATTGTCCCACGCACCACTTTGGTGGAGCATGCAGGCCCAATGACGGAGGAGCGCTCATGACACAGTCCATGCCCAATTTCACGCCAGAGGCCGCACCGACGGCGTCCGAGGCAGCGGCGAGCGCCATCCCGGAAGACCTGCTTGCCGAAGCCGGCGCACTGGCGACAAAGCTCGCCGAGTGGCGCCATGAGCTGCACCAGATCCCGGAGCTCTCCAACGACACGCCGCAGACGAGCGCCTTCATCCAGGCGCGCCTCACCGAGCTGGGAATCCCCTTCCGCACGCTCGTGGGCGGCAACTGCGTGGTTGGCCTCGTGGGCCTGGGCGCCAAGGCTGCCGCGGCCGACGGCACCGCCGCCGACGAGGCGTGCGGCAACGTCATCATGCTGCGCGGCGACATGGACGCGCTGCCCGTTACCGAGGAATCCGGCGAGCCGTTTGCCAGCACCAACGGCTGCATGCACGCATGCGGCCACGACATGCACGCCACGGCCCTGCTGGGCGCGGCGTGCATCCTAAAGAGCCACGAGGACGAGATCTGCGAGCTTGGCGGCACCGTCAAGCTGCTGTTCCAGCCCGGCGAGGAGACCTTCCAGGGCGCCCGTGCCGCCATCGCCGACGGCCTGCTCGAGCAGCCCAAGCCGGCCGCGGGCTTTGCCATGCACGTGAACAGCCAGTCGCCGATCGGCCTCGTGCTCTACGGCAACCCGGCGCTCTCGGGCATCTACGGCTTCCGCATCACGCTGCACGGCAAGGGCGGCCACGGCTCCAGCCCCGAGATCTGCATCGACCCCATCACCGCCGGCGTGCACGTGCACCTGGCGCTGCAGGAGCTCGTGAGCCGCGAGGTCTCCGCCATGAAGGAGATCGCGCTCACCATTGGCAAGTTCGCAGGTGGCGCCGCCGCCAACACGATTCCCGACAGCTGCGTGCTGGAGGGCACGATGCGCGGCTTTGACGGCGAGCTCATGGCGCACCTGCGCCAGCGCATCGCCGAGGTGGTCGAGGGCGTGGCCAAGACCTACCGCGTTAAGGCCACGATCGAGACCCTCTCTGACGTGCCGCCGCTGGTGTTGGACGAGCACATGACCGAGGTCTGCCGCGGCTACCTGGGCGCCGTTGAGCCCAAGCTCGCGTTCCTGCCGCTCTTCCACGCCATGGCCTCCGAGGACTACGCACTTATCTCGAAGGAGATCCCGAGCGCGTACTTTACCGTCGGTGCCGCCGTGAGCGACGCCGACCAGACCTACGCGCAGCACCACCCCAAGGCCCGCTTCGACGACGCGGAGCTGCCGCTCGGCGCCGCGGCCTATGCGGCCGTCGCCTTCGGCTGGCTGGCCGACGAGGTGGCCTAGATTGCTGCCCTCAGTGCCCTAACCGGCGCGGAGAAGCTGCAGCTTGAGGCCATCCTAGACAAACTAACGGCCGCCCTGGGCGACAAACAGGACGAGTAACTGGACGTTCCGGCCATCTCGCCGTACCGGCACCTGCTAACACCGCAGTATCTCACGCCCTACCTGTGGCGTTTCCCAATCAAGTATCATTAAAGAATTCTGAATCACCCTGCCTGCGGCATGCGCGGGCAGCGGATACCGGAAGGGTCTCGCCATGCAGAAGCCGTCCCGTCGCAACAGCGCCCGCACACCGCTGGGAATCGCCCTCGTAGGCGTGTTTGCCGTCTTTCTCTGCCTCGTCTCACCGACGCAGGCCCTAGCCGACACGCGCGAGCCGGTCGCCAGCTCAACCGACGGCAAGAGAGTCACGGTCTACTACACCGTTGACGACGCCATGGCCGCCGGTTACACGGGCAAGACCATCATCATGGACAAGGACTGGCACCTGTCTGAGAGGCTCACCGTCGCTGACAGCCAGTCCATCACGATCGACATGAACGGCCACAAGATAACCACCGACGGCGGCGGCCTCGTCATCCGCCTGTACGAGAAGTCCACCCTCACCCTCACGTCGGACACCACAACGACCTTCTCCTACACGGGCTACAGCGCCGACAGCGCGTCCGCCAAGAAGATCAGCGCCACGGTCACCACGGGCGGCCTGGTCACGGGCGGCTACAACTATTACACGCTGCCGTGGACCTCGGCGGAGAACAACACCGCAGGCGGCATCACCATGGACGCAGAGAGCACCCTCGTGCTCGACAACGTCGCCGTCGCCGGAAACTACGGCGGTGACGGGGGCGGCATCTACACCAAAAAGAAGTGCACCATCAAGATGAAGAACGGCGCCAGCGTCGAGCGCAACGCGGCCGCCGGCGTCGCTACCATCGGCGATCCCAAGGCTGGCGCGGGCGGAATCTACGTTAGCGCGGCGGACACCAACATCTGGATGGACAACTCCTACATCAGGATGAACCACGCGAAGACCGGCGGCGGCGGCCTGTTCTCCAACGCCGACGGAACCAGGATCCATCTGGACAACAATTCCTCCATCTCGGAGAACTGGGCCAAGTACGGCGGCGGCCTGTACTTCAACAACTCGTACTTCAACGTGGTCTCAGACGGGACGGGCAAGATCTCTGACAACATCGCCGGCCCCCTTGGCGACGACACCTACGGCATGGGCGGCGCGATCTACGTCGCGCCGGACGACCTCACTAACGAGGGCTCCATCGAGAACATCACCTTCTCTGGGAACCGCGCGGCACGCAGTGGTGGTGCGCTCTGCCTCGAACAGGAGTGGACCACCGTCGCCGGCTGCACCTTCACGGGCAACAGCGCAGGCGCGAATGGCGGCGCAATCTACGTCTTCAACGACAACATCAAACTCTGCGACTCCGACATCGCGGGCACCACGATCACTGGCAACTGGTGCGACACCTCCGGGGAGAACTGCGAGGGCGGTGGCGTCTACGTCGACTACCTGCACGACCTCACGCTCAGCGGCACCGTTGTCATCAAGAACAACACACGCGGCAAGAACGGCTCCAAGGACGACGTCTTCCTCGCCGAAATGACTAGCCAGGCCATCATTGCCTACCTCAAGGGCGGGGTCAAGAAGGGCTCCAGCATCGGCGTCCGCACCGGCACCGAGGGCGACCGCCGCATTGGCAAGAGCATCAACAACGAGACGCAGGACTCCTTCTTCATCGACCTTGACGACTACTACGTGAGCTACGGCACCGACAGTGGCGGCGACATGTGGCAGCGCCACAGCAAGCTCACCTACGAGCTGACCGTAAACGGCAAGTCCATAGGGCACTACAACGAGGGCGACTCGGTCCTCGTGAACGGAGCCTCCCTAACGCAGGGCACGTTCTTCTGCAACTGGTCCGCCGACGAATCGAGCGGCCTCGACCCGTTCTCCGACTACGTCAGCGACATCTACAGCGCCGCCCTCGAGTTTGAGATGCCGCAGCACGACGTCAAGCTCACGGGCGTGTACGTCACGGCCGCCACGAGCGTCTCCCTCGCCGTCCCCGCCCCGCAGGCCGGCGAGGACCTTCCGACCACGGCAACCCTTAGCTGGGGCGACGACCAGAGCAAGCAGGTCAGCATCTCGTGGATCGACGAGAAGGGTAGCGTCGCCACCAAGGCGGACTACGGCGCGTCGTACCGCGTTGTCCTGGACGTCGCCAGGGACAAGGTCTCCCGCCTGTTCTTTGCCTACGGCATCGGCGCGAGCGACGTCCACATCAGCGTGGGCGACAGCAGTATCGGCACCCAGACGGCCACCGTGGTCTACCGCGGCAACCTCGAGGCCACCTCAGAGAGCATCAGCATCCCCAAGGCCGAGGTCACAAGCGTTGCCGACACCAGCCTGACCGTCGCAGGCGGCACCACCATGGCCTCCCTCCTCGCCTCGCTGCCGAGCTCCGTCACGGCAACGCTGGCCGACGGCTCGACGCTCTCCGTTGCGACCGACAAGGCAGAGGTCGAGTGGCCCGACGGACTCTTCGACGAGTACGGCAAGGTCTCCGCCGACGCCGCCGGCTCGACCCTCACGGCCAAGATCTTCATCGCGAGCTCGGACTCCCTGGAGAGCAACGACGTAAGTGCTGCCGCAAGCATCACCGTGGCCGAGGGCGAGGCCCTCGCGACGCCGCAGCTTACGCTTGAGCCCGGCACCTACACGGTCGGCAGTGACCTCACGCTCACGGCTACGCTCTCCTCCCCCACCGCCGGCGCCACCGTCTGGTACTCGGTCGACGGCGGCGACGCCACGGAGTGCGACCCTGCCGCAGGCATCGCGCTTATGGGTACGGCAAACACCAAGCAGGACCGCGAGCTCAAGGTCTGGGCCGCCAAGGACGGTCGTGAGTCCGACCCCGTAACCGCCACCTACACGCTCGACGACACCAAGGCGAAAACGATCGTGGTCGCCTGCTCCGACACCGCCCTGTACCAGGACGGCGACGAGCGCTGGGCCAAGTCCTTCAAGGTCACGGGTGACCTCGGGACCGAGCTCACCGTCACCGCGCCCTCGTGGGATGGGCACGTCTTCTCGCACTGGACCTGGACCGGCAAACCCGATACCGAGACGGCCGACCTCACCGAGCAGACCCTCACGATCAAGGACTTCTCGCTCACCTACGAGGGCGAGTTAACGGCGGTCTACGCGCCCGTCATCACGAGCATCGACCTCACCGTTGCCAAGCCCGTGGCCGGCGAGGAGCTCGCCGAGACCGCCGAGGTCAAGGCGGGCGTCGGCGATGGCGAGGCCACGCTGGACATCACGAAGTACTTCTCGGGCTCCGACGGCAAGGCCACGCTCAGCTGGTTCCCCGCCACGGACGACGACGGCAAGGCCGCGCACGGGACCACCTACACCGCATCGCTCTCGCTGGACGCGAAGTCTGCGCCCGAGGGCATCAACTACGTGATCGTCGACAACCCGAATCTCCTGGTAAACGGCGAGAGCGCCGGCAAGAGCGCATACATCGCGACCACCACCGACGGCTCCAAGACGCTCTGCGTCGACTTCCCCAAGACGGACAGCTACGAACTCGCCTCCGTCGAGGAGCCCGCGGGCGCAGAGCTCTCCTACAAGACTGCCTACGGCTACCAGACGAGCCAGGACGCCGGCAGGAGCGAGGACTGGGAGCTTCCCAAGCAGGTCAAGGTCGCCTTTACGTGCGGCGAGTCCGCGCTTCTGGACGTCAGCTGGAACAAGGTAGATGGCTTTGACAAGGACGCCCTTAAGGGCCAGACGCTCACCGCAACCGGCACGGTCACGCTCCCGAGCAACGTCGAGGCGGGCGACGTCTCCACGGAGGTGACAGCGACGATCGAGGTCAGCGACCCCGAGCAGGTCGCAACCCCTCAGTCGACCGTCAAGGGCGGCACCTACAAGAGCGCCCAGTCCGTGACGCTCGGCTGCACCGACGCAGGCGCGATCATCCGCTACACCACCGATGGCTCCGAGCCGACCGAGGACAGCCCCGTCTACGACGGCGAGCCCATCGAGGTCTCGGAGACGACCACGATCAAGGCGCGCGCATACCTCAACGCCGCCCTCCCGAGCGAGGTCGCGACCTTTGAGTACGTCATCAAGGCTGACGAGGAGGGCGACGGCGGCAAGGACGACGGCGGCGAGAACACGCCCGGCGACGGCGGCAAGGACGACGGCAGCGAGAACACGCCCGGCGCCGACGGCTCGGACGAGGGCGCGAGCAGCTCGGGCACAGGCGCCACTCGCGCCCTGCCCTCCACGGGCGACGCGGGCCTCACAGCCGACGTACTCGCGGCAATTGCCGCAAGTGGTGCGCTGCTCGGCATGACGGGTTGGGCGCTCCGCCGCAACCACCGGGCCTAGCCACGCGCCAAGCCATTAGCAAACACAGGGCGCCGGGCAGTCGCAACAGACCGCCCGGCGCCCTTTTTCTGCGACTGGTGATGTGGCCGCCTAAGCTTGGCATGGCTTTGGGGTGAGGGGGTCAGACCTGAGCTATCTGAGCTGAGTCCCAAAACTTGCCCGCTTCCCGCCCCTCAAACTACCCGGGATTTAGGGCTACTGGTGGCAGGCAGCCATTCGCTAGCGCTCGTGATGGTGCCGGCGGCGCAGCTCGCCGCGGCGCGCCAGGAAGTCCGCCGAGCTCAGGCGCACGCCCTCCTCGAGCAGGTGGCGGCGCTCCTCGTGCATCTCCACGGCACGCTCGTGCGCGTACTCGTGGTGCTCGTGGATGATCTCGCGGACGTGGTGCGGGTGCTCGGCCATCTCGTGGACCGCCTCGATGGGGTGAGCCGCCACCACGCGCACCGAGAGGCTCGTGATCACGGGGATGACCAGCACAGTGAGGGCGCCCGC
>CAVIES010000086.1:0-7991 GCA_963641675.1 Anaerovoracaceae bacterium | reverse complement strand
GGCCCGCGTCGCCCTCGCGAGCACCTACGACGAAAAGCGCGAGGGAGACGACTGTGAGCACAACAAGCGAGCGCGGGACCCCCGAGGAGGACCCGCGCCCAAGAGATGAGCTGGGAGCGGAAAAACGCGGCATACGAAGGGCCTTACTTGCCAGAGCTCTGGACGAAGCCGCCCGAGAGCGCGTTGGCCTCGAGGACCTTGGCGCAGCCGAGAACGACGTTCTCGAGGGCGGTGGGGCTGACGTTGACCGGGACGCCGGTCTCCTCGCGGAGACGCTGGTCGAGGCCACGGAGCAGTCCGCCGCCGCCGGTGAGCATGATTCCGTAGTACATGAGGTCGCTCGCAAGATCGGGCGGGGTCACGTCAAGGGCATCCTTGACGGCCTTGACGACCTGGTCGAGCGGCGAGTTGAGGGCGCGACGGATCTCCTCGGACTCAATGCGCACCGTCTTGGGAAGGCCGCTCATGACGTCACGGCCGTTGACCTCGACGTCGAGCTCTTCCTTGAGGGGCGCGGCGGAGCCGACCTTGATCTTGATGTCCTCGGCCGTGCGCTCGCCGATGGAGAGGTTGTACGCGTCACGGACGTGCTCGAGGATGACCTGGTCGAACTCGTCGCCGGCGGTGCGGATGGACTGCGAGACGACGATTCCGCCCATGGCGATGACGGCAACCTCGGTGGTGCCGCCGCCGATGTCGACGACCATGGTGCCGGTCGGGTCCTCGATGGGCAGGTTGGAACCGATAGCGGCGGCCATGGGTTCCTCGATGAGGAAGGCCTGGCGGGCGCCGGCCTGAATGGTGGCCTCGAAGACGGCGCGCTTTTCCACCGAGGTGACGCCGGAGGGAACGCACACGACGACGCGCGGGCGCGGGCTCCAGGGATAGCGGCGCTTGGAGGCCTTCTCGATGAAGTAGCGCAGCATGACTTCGGTGACGTCGAAGTCGGAGATGACGCCGTCCTTGAGCGGGCGGATAGCGGAGATGGAGCCCGGAGTGCGGCCCACCATGCGCTTGGCGTCGGCGCCGACGGCGAGGACGCGCTCCTCGCTCTGGTCGATGGCAACCACGGAGGGCTCATTGATGACGATGCCCTCGCCGCGAACCGACACGAGCGTGTTGGCCGTGCCAAGGTCGATGGCGAGGTCCCCGCCGTACTCACCGAATATGGAGTCAAAGAACGACATGTCGTCCAATCCTTCTAGAGCGCGGCCGAGCCGCACGGAACATACGTAGTTGCTAGCTTAGCGCTAGTTGGCACTGGCCTCGGTGGACTCGCCCTCGGCAGCAGTGGCCTCTGTGCCGGTTGCCTCGGTGGAGGTCTGGTCGGCCGTGTCCTCGGTGGAGGTGGAATCGGTGGAGGTGTCCTCAGCGGAGGTCGTATCCGTAGAGGTGGTCTCCGTAGTCGCGGAGGTAGTGGAGGAGCTCACGTTGGATGTCTCGGCGGAGGCGAAGGTAAGCTTCACGTCGCTCACCTTCCAGCCGAGGCCGTCGCGGACGAGGCTCACGGTGTAGTCCTGCGTGCCGCCGGAGGCAAGGCTAGCGGTGACGAGTGCCTGGGCGGAGCTCATGGAGCGGTCGACGCCGGAGACGGACGTGGTGGCGCCGCGCGGCATGATGTCCTCGATCTCGCTCTTGGCGTCGTCGGAGACGGAAGAGGCGAGGTAGCCGGAGATGTCGCTGCCAGCAGAGCCAGCGTTGAAGAGGTCGGTCACGACGGCCTCCTGCGTGGGCCAGCCATAGCCCTTGTAGTAGGCGAAGGCACCGCCGCCGCCGAGGACGAGCAGCAGGATGACGATGACCAGGAAGACCTTGAGGCCGCGGTGCTTGTGCTTGCGACGAGCCTTCTTGTCGGCCTTGTCGGCCTTCATGAGGTCCTCCTCCGTGACGGAGAAGAAGCCGGTGTCCTCGGGGCTCGGGATGAACTCGCCGGAGCGGCCCATCGGGTCGAGCGGGTCGTAAGCGCCGGTGCCACCGGACTGAACCATGCCCTGCTGCGCGGCGCCGTTGCCATAGCCGGCGGCGGAGAGGAACTGGTCGGTCTCGGAGGGAGCGCCGCCCTGGGCGGCGTTGAGCGCGCGCTGCGCGGCGGTGTAGGAGGCCTGCTGCTCGGCGGTGAGCTGGCAGGAAGGGTCGGCGATGGCGTGGTTGAAGGCGTCTGCCGCCTCGGCGACGCGGTTGGAGGCCATGTAGGCCTGCCCGAGAAGGGCGTTGATGTTGCCCACGCCGGAGCCGGTGGAGAAGTCAAGCGCGGTGCGGTAGGCGTCGACGGCGTCGTTGGCGCGACCAAGCTGCATGAAGCTGTCACCGAGCTTGGTGAGCGAGCTCGAGGGGTCGGGGTTCGACTCGTCGATGGCGGCAGCGCGCCAGGCGCTGGCGGCCTCGGCCGTGAGGCCACGCTTGGAGAAGAGCTTGCCGAGGGCGGTGTAGGCCTTGTAGGGCGTCGGGTAGGTGCCGTCGGTGACGGCGGCCTGGAAGGCGCTGATGGCGGCGTCATCGTTGCCGGCGGCCATGAGGGCACGGCCGCGGTTGCAGTTGAGGGCGCCCACGTGGGCGTAGGAGGCATCGGCCAGGGCGTCGCCATAGGCGTTGGCGGCCTCGGCGTAGCTGCCGAGCTTCATGAGGGCGTTGCCGCGAAGGTGGTCGGCCTCGCCGCAGACCTCGCCCGGGGCCTTTACGCTCAGAAGAACGCTGGCGGCGCCTGCAAAGTCGCCGCGCTGGTAAGCGGCCTTGGCGGTTTCGAATGCTTGTGTGTTCAAGGTCTCTCCCCCTTTTGTTTAGGCTTCGTGAGAGATGCGGACGGAGACGATCTCGTCGCCGGCGCGGAGGTTGGAGATGACGTCAAGGCCCTCGATCGTGGTGCCAAAGACCGTGTAGTCGCGGTCAAGGCCGTGCTGGGGGCCAAGGCAGAGGTAGAACTGCGAGCCGGCGGAGTCGGGGTGCTGGGAGCGAGCCATGGCAAGCGCGCCGTCGACGTGGCTGTTGTTGGGGTTGGTGTCGTACTCGTGCTTGATGCGGTAGCCGGGGCCGCCGGTGCCGGGCTGGCCGTCGGGGCCGCGCATGCCGCGGGCGACCTCGTCGGAGGTCATGTCACGGGTGTTGGGGCAGCCGCCCTGGATGACGAAGCCGGGGACGTAGCGGTGGAACTTGAGGCCGTCGTAGTAGCCGCTCGAGGCAAGCTCGCAGAAGTTGGCGACGTGGATGGGAGCGCCAGCGGCGTCCAGACGGACGCGGACGGTGCCCTTGGAAGTCTCGATGGTGGCGACCTCGTCGCCGACGCACTTGTATTCAGGCGTGTAGAGCGGATCGGGCATACCGAACATGTTGCCTCCATGCTTGCACAGGCGCTAGAAGACGCGCATTGGAATCAAACCTATCTGCACAATTCTAGCAGCATGGGGCTCATTTCACACATTCGGCATGTTGAGCGGCCAAAATGCGCCGCAATCTGAACGCAGCCTTAGGCTAGCGAGCGACGGAGGCGGCCATGCGGTGGTAGGTGTGGCGGATGCCTCGGATGGCAACCGAATAGGCCTGGATGTTCTCCGGCAGGGCCATGCCGGTATACCCCGTGTCACCGATGTGGTGGATGTCGGTGCCGGCCATCTTGCACATGAGGGCGACGCGCTTGATGGTGTCGGTGTCGGCGCCCTCCTGCGAGGTGCCGATGCTCGTGATGGTGAGTGCGCCGGCCGCGTGAGCGCAGGCGACGAGGTTGCGCGCCCACTCGAGCGTGATGCCGGGGACGGTGCCGGGTGCGGGAAGCAGGATGATGTCGGCCCCCGCCTCGGTGAACTCTGCGACGTCGGACTCAGTCATGATGTCTTCCGCGGCCTCGGAAAGCACGCCGGAGGCGTGCATCTTGCCGGCGGCGAGGACGAGGCTCTCCCCCACGGCCTCACGGAAGCGCCTGAGGCTCTCACAAATGGCTGGGTTGGAAACGCCCGTGCCGGGGTTTCCCGTAAGCAGGATGAAGTCGACGCCGAGCTCGCGTGCGCGAAGGGCGTTCTCGACCGTGGCCACGCGTCCGGAGGACATCTTCCACATGGGGTCGACGTCAGCGCCTTCCAGGTCCTCCACGGGCTCGAGGTTGATGCCGATGGGCCTGCCGGTGAGCTTCTTAAGCGTGCGGACGACCTCGGCGGGCTCGCACTCGGGCAGGCCCTCGATGGCGGGGTTCTGCACGTCGAACATGTTGAGCAGCACGATGTCGGCACCCATGGCGGAGACGAACTCGGCGTTCGTGACGTCGCCGAGCATGGGACGCACGCAGCCGATGGTCTCGGCGGCGAGCACGCGCCCCTCGCTCTTGCGAATCGACTCGAGCAGGTCCTCACGCGTGAAGCTTGCGAAGTCGGACGCTGTGCAATCGAGCATGCGGCGGGCCATGGGTGCCTCCTTGCGGCCTGGGAGAGCAACTAGCGCTCGGTGGGCTTCCAGGCGTCGTAGTTCTTCTTGAACAGGTTCACGTAGGCGTCGGTGCCGTCGCTCTCGCGCATGCCGGACATCGGTGCCAGGATCTTGCTCTTGTCGGCGGCGGGGTCATCGCTTTCAGCGGAGACCTGCCAGGCGGAGTATATGGCGTCGATGCGGTTCCTAAGCCAGCTGGCAAGCGTGGAGACGTTGGCCTTCTGGTCTGAGTAGGTGCCGGTGGTGACGACGTCGATCCCGTCGATCTCGGTCACGAGGTTGCTGATGTCAAGCGAGAGCTGCTTGGCCTCTTCCATTGCACTCGTGCGCTCGTCGCTCGTACCCGAGACGCCGGTGGTGTCGAGCTTCTCGTCAAGCTCATCGGCACGGGTGGAGAGATCGGAAAGCTCCTCGTAGCAAGAGAGCAGCGAGTTGTAGGTGGCTTCGTCCGCGCTTTCGACCGACACGGCATCGGTCGTGGACTTGTCCTGGCCGGAGAGCTTGTCGACCGTGCCGGGGAAGCCCGCCTGCGAGGTGTCGGCAGGCATCGTCGCGCGGGTGTCGGTGAGGGTCGGGTCCCACGGGTGCGTGATGGCAAGCGTCACGCCACCCACAACGAGCAGGCTCGCGATGGCGGCGAGGACAAAGACCCTCGTACGCGGCAGGCGTTCGCGGCCGTAGGCAGCCTCAGCAACCGGGTCGGGTTCGCTCGGGATGGCGCTCTCTATGCGCGGAAGCGACGAGGTCTTCTCGCTCTCGAGCCTGCGCTCGTCGGCGCGCCTCTTGGCCATCTCCGCGGCAGCCGCGCTCTGGGCACCTCCGGCGACGGGGACGCCGCACTTGGGACAGACGTCGCTTCCGGTCGGCACGAGCGCACCGCAGTTGGCGCACCACGTGCCCGTGAGCTTGGGCATCACGCGGGTCATGGCGAGGTTCGCATGGCAGGCGGGGCAGACGTCCAGGCCGTCGGCTATCTCTGATGCGCAGGAAGGGCACTTCACGCAAGATCCTCCAGGACATAGGGCAGGATGCCGCCGGCCTTGAGGAACTCCCCCTCAAGCGCCGTGTCGACACGTACAACGCAGTCGAAGTTTACGACAGAGCCATCGGCCCTAGTTGCAGATACCGTGGTTTTGGGGGAAGCCGGAAGGCCATGCGAGAGGTCAACGGGTGCGATCTCGTACACCTCGGTGCCGTCAAGTCCGAGCGTCTCGGCCCCCTCGCCCTCCAAGAACTCGAGCGGCAGGATGCCCATCTGCACGAGGTTGGAGCGGTGGATGCGCTCGAAGCTCTCGGCCATGACGGCGCTGACGCCCTGGAGCAAGGGGCCCTTGGCCGCCCAGTCGCGGCTGGAGCCGGAGCCGTACATCTTGCCGGCGACGATCACAAGGGGCACGCCCTCGGCCATGTAGTGCTCGGCGGCGTCATAGACGCTCACGAGCTCGCCGCTTAGCTGGTCGAGCGTGACGGGGCCGGGCCTTCCCGCAAGCTTGTTCTCGAGCTTGACATTGGCGAAGGTGCCGCGAGCCATGCACTCGTGGTTGCCGCGACGCGAGCCATAGGTGTTGAAATCGGCGGGCTCGACGCCACGCTCACCGAGATAGCGGGCGCAAGGCGAGTCCTTGGCGATGGCGCCCGCGGGCGAGATGTGGTCGGTCGTGATGAAGTCGCCAAAGAGCGCAAGCGCGCGGGCGCCCGAGACACCAATGCTCTCCTGGCTCTTGGCGATCTCGAAGTAGGGCGGGCGGCGCACGTAGGTGCTCGTCTCGTCCCAGGCGAAGGTCGCAGACGAGCCCGCGTCGATGGCTCGCCAGGTGGCGTCGCCCTCCATGAGGCCGCGCATGCCCTCCGCGTAGACCTCGGGCGAGAGGACATCAGCAAGCACGGCCTCGATCTCTGCCGTGGAGGGCAGGATGTCGGCGAGCATGACGGGGCTGCCGTCCTTGCCCTCGCCCAGGGGCGTCACGGAGAGGTCGACGTCGACCGTACCCGCGATTGCATAGGCCACCACGAGTGCGGGCTGGGCAAGGAAGTTCTGGGCGACGTCGGGGCTGATGCGGCCATCGAAGTTGCGGTTGCCGGAGAGCACGCTCGAAAGCTCCATCTCAGAAGCGAGCGGCTTTAGGCAAGGCAGGATCTCGCCGGAGTTGCCGATGCAGCTCATGCAGCCAAACCCGCAGGTGTGAAAGCCCAGGGCTCGCAGGTCGTCCAAGAGGCCAGCGCGCTCGAGCACGCTTGCGGCGGCGTGGCTGCCCGGAGCGAGGATGCGCTTTACCCAAGGCTTGGTGGCAAGCCCCGCCTCGTGCGCCTTGCGGGCCGTGAGACCGGCGGCGACCATCATGGCAGGGTCGGTCGCGGTGGTGCAGCTCGTGATGGCGGCGATGGCAAGCGCGCCGTGGCCGAGCTGGTAGGTGGTGCCGTCGGCGCAGGAGACGTCCCAGCGCTCGGACATGTCGCCATGGCCGTGGCCCGCAGCAGCCTCCTCGAAGCGGGCCTTGAGACCTGTCGGCGTCACGCGGTTGTGCGGGCGCGAGGGTCCGGCGAGCGAGAGCTCGACGCTGGCAAGGTCGAGCTCGACCACGCGGGCATAGGTTCGGCCGGAAACGCCGCCGAAGACGCCCTGCGCCTTGGCGTAGGCCTCGACAAAGGAGACCTCGGCCTCGTCGCGGCCGGTGAGGCGCAGATACTCGAGCACGTTACCGTCAATCGGGAAGAGCGTGGAGGTGGCGCCGTACTCGGGCGTCATGTTGGAGACGCAGGCGCGCTGGGTCACGGTGAGGGTGGAGACGCCATCGCCGTAGGCTTCCACGAGGCAGCCGACGACACCCTCGGCGCGCAGGCGTTGCGCCACCGTAAGGGCGAGGTCCATGGCAGAGACGCCGTCCGAGAGCTTGCCGGTAAGGTGTAGGCCCACGACCTCGGGTACGCGCATGGTGATGGCCTGGCCAAGCGCAGCGGCCTCGGCCTCGATGCCGCCGACGCCCCAGCCGAGCACGCCGATGCCGTTAGCGGTGGGCGTGTGCGAGTCGGTGCCGACGAGGGTGTCGAAGCAGGCAAGCTCGCCCTCGCCCGCATAAAGGGCGTCGGTGGAGACGACCTGGCAGAAGCGCTCGATGTTCAGCTGGTGGCAGATGCCGCCGCCGGGCGGCACGATCTGGACGTTGTCAAAGCTCTTGCTCGCCCACTTGAGGAAGGCGAAGCGCTCGCGGTTGCGCTTGGCCTCGATGGCGAGGTTCTGCTCGGCGGCGCTCGCGCAACCGGTGACGTCGGCCGTGACGGAGTGGTCGATCACGAGCGTGCAGGGAATGCGGGGATTCACCTGGCTCGGGTCTCCCCCGCGCTCGACCATGGCGTCGCGCATGGCGGCGAAGTCGACGAAGACGGGTACGCCCGTAAAGTCCTGGAAGAGGACGCGCGCCGGCATGAACATGATCTCGTCGCCAGCGGCTCCGGAGGTTCCGGCGGAGATGACGCGCTCGGCAGCCTCGGCTGCCTCCTCGTCCGTCTCTGCGCGGCGCACGACGTTCTCCAACAGCGTCACGAGGCACGCAGGGAGCTTCTCGGCACCGGGGATGCCAGAG
>CAVIES010000085.1:0-8095 GCA_963641675.1 Anaerovoracaceae bacterium | reverse complement strand
TGTTCTCATAAAACCTGATGCCCTTGGAGGAATCATGGCATACCGCACCAACCCGCTTGCACCCAACCTTGGCGAGGGCCTTTCGCCGGAGGTCGCCGCCGCCGTGCTCGACCAGCGCGCAAACGGCCATCTCAGCCCCTATGCCTGCGCCGGCACCCAGGCAATTAGGCGCAACGTCCGCCATGACGGGCAGACGGCCGAGCGCCCCTCCTTCGTGCGCGATTCCGAGAAGATCATCCACCTGCCGGCCTATAACCGCCTTGCGGGCAAGACGCAGGTGTTTTCCCTCCGCGCCAACGACGACATCTCGCGTCGCGGCCTTCACGTGCAACTCGTGAGCCGCGTGGCGCGTGACATCGGCCTCTCGCTCGGCCTTAACCTCGATCTCATCGAGGCGATTGCCTTGGGCCACGACATCGGCCACACGCCCTTCGGCCACGCCGGCGAGCGCTTCCTGAACGACGCCTATCACAAGCGCACCGGCCGTTGGTTCTTCCACAACCTGCAGAGCGTGCGCGTGCTCGACGTCCTCTACGGGCGTAACCTGTCGCTGCAGACGCTCGACGGCGTCATCTGCCACAACGGTGAGTGCGAGCGCCAGGTGTTCGAGACGAGCGGCCTTGAGAGCTTTGACGAGTTCGACCACGTGGTGGAGAGCTGCTGGGCCACGGGCAATGCTGCCATCAAGAGCTTGCGCCCCATGACGCTTGAGGGCTGCGTGGTGCGCGTGAGCGACATCATCGCCTACGTGGGCAAGGACCGCCAAGATGCCATCGCAGCCGGCATCGTTGGGGGCGACGCCTTTGAGGACGGCCTCGGCGGCGCCTACAACTCCTGGGCGCTCGGCGCCTTCATCTCGGACGTGGTGGAGCACAGCTTCGGCCGCGACCGCATCGAGATGAGCGAGGAGGCCTTCTGCGAGATGCGTCGCGCCAAGCGCGAGAACTACGAGAAGATCTACAACGCCTGCGAACTCAACGGCGAGCTCGCCTCTGGCGTGGCCGAGCTGTTCGAGCGCGTCTACGCCCACATGCTCGAAGACCTCAAGGCCGGAAACGAAGAGAGCCCGATCTTCCGCCACCACATCGTGGACGTCGACCGCTCGCTTGGCTACTACGGCCAGGGCTACGAGTGGGAGGCGGACCTCGACCTTACCGTGGTGGACTACATCTCCAGCATGACCGATGACTACTTCGTCGCCCTCTGCGAGGACCTCTTCCCAGAGTCGGAGCGCCTCTTCAAGCGTCGCGGCTATTTTTGCTAAGGGGCGTCGTGCAACCTTGGCTTAAGGCAAGCTGCTAGAATGAACAAATAGCGGCTTAGCGGCCACAGACACAAAGTCTTTCCCGCCGCATCTGCGGCGCATGAATAGGGGTTCCCATGGGGAACAAGAAGCTCATCTGCGCTCTTATGGCGTTCACACTTGCGCTGGCTTGTCTGGCGCTCCCGGCGCTTGCCTTTGGTGAGGGCGGCGACGTGACGGAGATTTCCCAGTCGTCCTTCGATTCCGATGGAGTCTGCGAAATCACCCAGGGCGGCAACTACGTTCTCACGGATAACGTAACCGGTGCCTTCCGCGTCAAGCTCTCCAGCTCTGAGACCGTAAATATCGACCTTGGTGGCTTTACGCTAACCAATCCGAGCACGTCTGACAGGAGCGCGATCTCCTTCGTCTACGTCGATGGCTATTCGAAGGTATTTGTCTCAAACGGAAGCATCGTGCAGCAAAACGTCTCTTATGCGGCGGCGAGCGCGGATGCGCCAAACTATGACCTCATCCTGAACAACGTTAACGCCTCGGCCACGAACCATGCGTGCATCACCAGCTCCATCGGCAAGGTCATGATCCACGGTGGCAGCTACACCACCGACATCACGGACGCCTCTGCAGCGGATGTGTCGCTTCTCCTTATCGAGAGATATGGATCGATTTTTGTGGGAAGCGGTACGTTCACGCTCAACGGCGGCTCTACGATTGCCAAGAACAACAACTTTCATAAGAGCGACCCCAACGAGGACATCAGCATTATTGGCGGGGACTGGTCCGATTTCCCTGCGGAGGCCAACCTGCCATATGGCAGCGGGGGCTATTCGTTTGTCGTTAAGAGGGGCGAAGACGGCGAGTTCAAGCAGTACAGCATGATGCAGACCTACTACGCCAGCCGTGCCTCTGTCTGTTATCTAGAGACCGAAACCAACTTCGGCAACATCTACTTTGAGTCCAAAGACGACGCCTCCGCATGGGCTAACGAGCATGGCATTTCCGAGCCAACGATCGTCGACGTCTTCAAGGTGACCTTCGATACCGACGGCGGCACCGACGAAGCGGGCGAGGCTGTGGAGCCGTGGACCGTGGACGTCAACTACTCGGAGAAGGTCGAGGACCCGAAGATCACCCTCTATAAGGAGGGTTACTTCTTCAAGGGCTGGATCCGTCCCGACCAGTCATCTTGGAGCAAGGGCTACGACTTCTCTGATCCCGTGTATAACAACTTCACCCTAAAACCCGTTTGGAACAGGGCGGCCGCCATCGTGGACGGCACGTATTACGAGACCCTGCAAGAGGCCATCGACGCTTCCTCTGGTTCCACGACTATCCAGATGCTCAAGGACGTCACCGAGTGCGTGATGGTTGGTGAGGGCAAGGACATCACGCTTGACCTTGGCGGTTATACGCTTACGTCCACCGCCGGCAAAGACGGCGCCGCCACGAGGGCCATCTCGGTCACGGGCTCTGCCAAGCTTTCCGTCGCGAATGGCTCGCTTTCCGCGAGCGGTAACTGCGTCTACGTTGATGGCGCGGCTACAGGTGCTGAGGTCTCGCTCGACCTTGACGCCGCCACCTCTACCGCCGATAGCGTCGTGAGCGTCGGTGCCGGCAAGCTTACGGTTCTCGGCGGCACCTATGAGGCTGACGAGGGCAGCTATGGATACGCGCTCAGCCTCTTCAACGGCAGCAACCCCGAGTGCGAGATCCGCGGAGGCAAGTTCGTGGTGCCCGAGGGCCAGAGCTCATCGGTTACCGTCGCCCGCGCCGCGCCCCTCACCGTCTATGCCGGCGAGTTCGCGGGCGGAATCGTTGTCCGCCGCGACCGTGACGTCACGATATATGGCGGCTCCTTCGGCTCGGCCGACAACGCCGAGAGCGTGGCCGAGGGCAAGTGCCTGCTTAAGCATGCGGAGGGCGCCTACGAGGTGCTCGATGCCGCGGAGGCCAAGAGGAACGCCACCTGCGTGGCCACCGATGGTCGCACGGCCACCAAGGTCTACTTCGAGAGCGAGGACGAGGGCGCGGCCTATGCCGAGGAGCACTCGCGCACCGACTTCGCGAAGGTCCACGCGGTCACGTTCGTCTCGCGGGGAGAGACCATTGGCGAGACTCTCTACCTTGAGGACGGCGAGGCCTATGGCGAGCTGCCCGCAGGCGAGGAAGTCTATGGCTATACCTTTGCCGGCTGGTTCGTTGGCGGGGATGCCTCCAAGCCCGTGACGGCAGGGGACGCGCCCACCTTCGAGCTCGACCACGAGGTGAAGCTCGTCGCCATGTGGACGAGGGATGGCTCTGACGAGCCTTCCGCTGATCCCACGCCCTATGACAAGGCGCTGCCCCAGACAGGTGACGTGGCCGGCGCGGCGGGCTTGGTTGCCGCGGCGGGAGCGGCGCTTGGCGCCCTGGGCGTGGCACGTCGTCGCAAGTAAAACAAGCACAGATGGTTTGGGGCGCCCGTGCGGTGCCCCTTTTGCCTGGCTGCCTTCCTCGCTAGATGCCGTAGAATCAGAGCTATGGATAACCTTTTCTCAGAAGTCGAGCGCTACAAGCGCAACATGAACGCTCCGCTCGCCGTGCGCATGAGGCCCCAGACCCTGGCCGAGTACGTGGGCCAGGTGGAGGCCGTGGGCCCCGATTCGTGGCTGCGCCGCGCCATCGAGCATGACGTGCTCTCGAGCGTGCTGCTCTACGGCCCCGCCGGCACGGGCAAGACCACGCTCGCGCGCATCATCGCCAACACCACGCATGCCGAGTTCGTCGAGGTCTCGGCCATCACGGGCACCGTAAAGGACCTTCGCCGAGAGATCGAGGCGGCAGAGTCGCGCCTGCTCACGCGCGGGCTTCGCACCATCCTCTTCGTGGACGAGATCCACCGCTTCAACAGGAGCCAGCAAGACGCGCTGCTCCATGCGGTGGAGGACCGTACGGTCATCCTCATTGGCGCCACGACGGAAAATCCCTACTTTGAGGTGAACTCGGCCCTCATCTCGCGAAGCCGCGTGGTGGAGCTCCACCCGCTCGACGACGAGTCCATCGGCACGCTCATCGACCGCGCAATCGCGAGCGAGCACGGCCTGGGCGGTCTCTTCGCGCTCGAGCCCGACGCCCGAGCCGAGATAATTCAGCTTGCCGGCGGCGACGCACGCTCGGCCCTCACCTCGCTTGAGCTCGCGAGCCAGATGGCCCTGCCCGCCGGCGCCAAGGTTGGCCAGGACGGTAGCATTACGCTCGCAGACGGCTCCAGGTTGGGGGAGGGCGACAGCGCCCCGCTTGCCATAACGTGCGAGAACGTCACCGAGGCGAACCCGCGCAGAGGCTTGCCGTATGACAAGTCCGGCGACATGCACTACGACATCATCTCGGCCTTCATCAAGTCGATGCGCGGAAGCGACCCCGACGCCGTGCTCTACTGGCTCGCGCGCATGATCGATGCCGGCGAGGACCCGAAGTTCATCGCCCGCCGCATCATGATCCACGCGAGCGAGGACGTGGGAAACGCCGACCCACAGGCTCTGCTCGTGGCCCATGCCGCCTTCAAGAGCGCCGAGGTCATCGGATACCCCGAGTGCCGCATCAACCTGGCCCAGGCCGCGCTCTACGTGTGCCTGGCTCCCAAGAGCAACGCCTGCGAGGCCGGCATCGACGCCGCGCTCGAAGAGGTGCGCAAGGGTCCGCGCCGCGAGGTGCCCAACCACTTGCGCGACCGTCACCGCCCGGGCTCTGACGAGTACGGCGCCTACCTCTACCCGCACAACTATGCGGAAGGCTGGGTGGAGCAGCAATACCTTCCCGACGGCCTCGAGCGGGGGAGCTTCTTCAACCCCGGGCAGCGCGGCTGGGAGGCCTGGAGGCTCGACTCGATCTACGGCGACCGCGCAGGAAGGCCGGCCCGGCCGGTCCCGGAGCCCGTCGCACCTGCGGACGATGCGGCCGCAACGGCCACGCCCGGGCCCGCTCCTGCCGCCGAGCCTCAAATGACGCCTGAAGATACCGAGGAGTAACCCGACATAAGACGGGTAGAATTGCAGCCGAGTATGGTGTGCGCCCATGGCGCATGAACATTGGAGGAACCCGATGGACTCTATTCAGCCGATGACGATTGCCCTGATCGTCCTGGTCATCGCCGGCATCTGGGCCGTGGTTGAGCTTGCGCTCACCCTGCGCCAGACCCGCAAGAGCGTAAACGAGCTCACCGATTCGGTGAACGACACCATCGCCGACATCCGCCCGGTCGTGGCCAAGCTCGATGGCGTCGCCGACGAGCTGCCTGCCGCCGCCAAGCAGATCGAGCCCATCCTCGAGAAGGCCTCCACCACGGTCGACCTCATCAACGTCGACCTCGTCCGCGTCGAGGGTATCCTCTCCGACGTCAACACCGTCACCGGCACGGGCGCCCGTGCCTCCGGTGCCGTCAGCGGTGCCGTCGAGCGCGCCGCCAGCGGCGTCGCGGGCGTCGTGAACAAGGTTGCCGGCGCCGTCACCGGCAAGGGCGAGGCTGCCGCCAACCTCGAGGCTGGCGAGACCGTTGCCGCCCTCGACTCCGCCGACGCGGAGCCCGTCGCTGTCGAGCAGGTCTCTGGCGACGAGGGCTACTTCACCTATCCCGCGGCAGACGCCGCGCCCGAGAAGGCTGCAGGCTCCGACGAGTCCGCGGACGAAGAGTAGGGGTGGGCTGCATGGCTAAGACCGCACCCGTCCTCCTGAGCGTTCCGGCCGAGCCCGCCTACGCGCGCTCCGTGCGCATGCTCGCCGCCAACCTCGGCGTGCTCGCCGGCCTTTCCGTCGATGACGTGGAAGACGCCCGCATGGCCGCCGAGGAGGCCTTCGTCTGGTGCTGCGCCACCAAGCCCGAGACCTTCGAGGCCACCTTCAACATCTACGAGGGCTCGCTCGACATGGAGTTCCTCTTTGGTGACGAGCAGCTGTCCGAGGACGACCAGACCTCGACCTATGCCGAGCTGATCATCTCCGCCGTGTGCGACGAGTGCGTGGTCGACCGCACGGAGGGCACGCTCCACCTCAAGAAGAGTGCGAGTGCCCTTGATGCCTAGCGATTCCACGACCCTCACGGCAGAAGAGCGCGCCCAGGCCCGTAGGGCCTCGGCCGCGGCCGCCCGCGAGCTCCCGCAGACCCCCAAGGGCAAGCTTGCTTGGGACAAGGAGCGCACCCGCGAGCTCTTCCGTCGCTACAAGGAGGAAGGCGACGAGGCCGCCCGCGACGAGCTCGTTGTGAGCCACCTCAACCTCGTGCGCTTCCTCTCCGCCAAGTTCAAGAACAGGGGAGAGCCGCTCGACGACCTCATCCAGGTCGGCACCATCGGCCTCATCAAGGCGATCGACCGCTTCGACCCGGAGCGCGGCCTTGAGTTCACCACCTATGCCACGCCCACCATCATGGGCGAGCTCAAGCGCCACTTCCGCGACAAGGGCTGGAGCGTGCGCGTGCCGAGGCGCCTGCAGGAGCTCTCCGCCAAGGTGAACCAGACAACCGACGAGCTCACCAAGGAGCTCCAGCGCTCGCCCTCCACCGAGGAGGTCGCCACGCGCCTGGGCGTCACGGTGGACGAGGTGCTCGAGGCCATGGAGTCCTCCAGCGCCTATAGCTCCGTCTCGCTCGAGGGCCCGGCAACCGACGATGACGACGCGCCGGCCATCATCGACCACTACGCGAGCGTCGACCAAGAGCTCGCGGCCTCAGACGATCGCATGGTCGTGGAGGACACGGTTCGCAACTTCTCTCCGCGCGAGCAGGAGATCGTCCGCATGCGCTTCGAGGACGGCCTCACGCAGGTGGAGATTGCCAAGCGCCTGGGCGTCTCCCAGGTGCAGGTGAGTCGTCTGCTTCGCCGCACGCTTAAAAAGCTCCAGGACAAGATCGATCCCGAGGGGCTCATGCGATGACGCTTCGCCGCACGCCAGAAGAGCAGGAAGAGGCCTATCTCGCGGCAAGGCTCCTGGCCGTTCGCGCCTGGGCCCTCATCGGCTGCGCCGCGGTCTTTGTCATCGCCGTCATGGCCTTGGGGCAGGTCATGCCCGCCGTCATCTCGCTGGCGGTCGGCTGCATCGTGGGCTTTGTCTGCAGCTCCATGACCAACTGGCTCGAGCGCAAGGGTGTGGGCAGGGGAGCCGGCGCCATGATCTCGCTCGTGGTGGTGCTTGCCGTGGTCGCGGGCCTGCTCGTGTGGGTGGGGCCGCTCTTCTTCGACCAGTTCCGCCAGCTTCTCGAGAAGCTCCCGAGCTACTTCACGCTCGTGCAGGACTACGTCCAGAAGCTCTTCAACGACTATGGCAACTCAAGGACGGCCGGCCTCCAGGAGAACGTTCAGTCGATGCTCTCGGGCCTCTCCGACATCGGCACCACGCTGGTGAAGCAGGGGGCGAGCTGGCTCTCCACCGCCTTCGTGCCGAACATGGTCAACATCGCGAACAACTTCGTGATGGGCTTCATGGGCCTCATCATCGCCTTCTGGTTCGCCAAGGACTACCCGATCATCATCCGCGAGCTCGGCGTCATCGCCGGCCCGCGCCATGACGAGGACCTCTCGCTTCTCGTGGCCGTGCTCGCCCGCTCGGTGGGCGGCTACATGAGGGGCATCGTCATCACGAGCGTGCTCAATGGCGTGCTCGTCTTCGTTGGCCTTCTGCTCTGCGGCCACCCCTATGCGGGCCTCATGGGCATCATCACCTGCATCATGCACTTCGTGCCCGTGGTGGGGCCGGCCGTCTCCGCGCTCCTGGCCACGCTCGCCGGCCTCTTCGTGAGCCCTGTGGTGGCTGTCTGGACGCTCGTCTGGAGCGTTATCGCTCAGAACGTCACCGACAACC
>CAVIES010000084.1:0-8425 GCA_963641675.1 Anaerovoracaceae bacterium | reverse complement strand
GCTCGCGCACGCCCTCGAGGACGCCCGCGCCAATGACCCGGAGACCTTCGAGAATCTCGCCATCGCCTACGCACGCGCCGCGCACCTCGCGCAGCCTGAGCTCGGCGAGGAGGCCGACGAGGCCCTGATGGGGGAGGCCGAGAAGAACCTCTCCTCTGCCATCGCCGGTGCCCGCACCGCCGTTGCCACCTCGCTCGATAACAAGGACCTGTCTGCCGTCATCGACGCACTTGCGGCTCTTCGTGAGCCCATCGACGCCTTCTTTGCCGACGTCATGGTCATGGACGAGGATCAGAAGCTCCGCGAGAACCGCCTGCGCCTGCTGAACGCGCTCGTGAGCGTCTTCTCCGGCGTCGCCAACGTCGGCGAGCTCGCCCGTAAGTAAACCCGCCTGCCCTGCGCCTTCCGAATGCTCCCTGTATTTTTCGGCGGGCGCGGGGTACGATTGTCACGGTTACCAACCTGCTAGGAGGTTCACGTGAACGTTACGTATGATCAGCTCGGCGAGGAGCTCAAAGAGGGCTACGCCACCGTCTTCGTCGTCTCCGACTCGCTCGGCGAGTCTGCCAACAGCGTCGTCCTTTCCGCTGCCTCGCAGTTCAGCGACGGTGCCGTTCGCGTCGTGAGGCTCTCCCAGATCGAGTGTGTCGCCGACGTCGAGAACTACCTCAACGAGCACGACAGCGAGTTCGCCTCCACCGCCGTCTTCCACTCCATCGTCAACCCGGCGCTTCGTAAGGATGTCCGCAATGCCCTCAACGCGCGCGGCGTCCTCTCCGTCGACATCCTCGGCCCCGTGGTCCAGCTCCTTGCCGGCCTCACCGAGGAGAAGCCCAAGAACAAGGCGCGTGCGCACCACACGGTCGACCGCCGCTACCTGCGCCGCATGGACGCCATGGAGTTCTTCGCCGCCCACGACGACGGCAAGGCGCCCGAGGACCTGCCCAAGGCCGACGTCGTTCTCGTGGGTCTCACCGGCTCCTCCAAGACGCCCCTGGCCATGAAGCTCTCCTTCCTCGGCTACTACGTCGCGAGCCTGAGCCTCGACCCGGGCGCGAAGATTCCGGCCGAGCTCGCCCAGGTCGACAAGAGGCGCATCTTCGGCCTCTCCAACTCCGTCGACGGCCTCGTGAACCTCAAGATCCGCGCCGGCGAGCTTGCCGAGCGCCAGGAGCTCATCGAGCGCGTCGAGGAATATCAGGCCTACGCGGCCGAGAAGATGGCCGAGCTTGGCTGTGAGGTCCTCGACATCGACCAGCGCACCGTTGAGGAGCTGAGCTCCGACATCATGGCCAAGATCGAGACCCTGTAAATGGAGCTTGGGTCCGCATATCTTCTGAGGACTGACGCCGAGCGGCGGGAGCATGAGACGCTCTCGCCGCTCGCGGCGTTTTCCGACGCGTCTTCCGGTCGCCTCCGGGAGGAGGAGCCGGACCCCTTCCGCACGTGCTACCAGCGCGACCGAGACCGCGTCATCCACTCCAAGGCCTTTAGGCGCCTCTCCCACAAGACGCAGGTGTTCCTGGCGCCGGAGGGAGACCACTACCGCACGCGCCTCACGCATACGCTCGAGGTCTCGCAGATAGCGCGCGCCGTTGCCAGACCCCTGCGCCTGAACGAGGACCTCACCGAGGCGATTGCCCTTGGCCACGACCTCGGACACACGCCCTTCGGTCATACGGGAGAGGGGGCGCTCTCCCGTGCGCTTTCGCTCTGGCGCGGCATCGACCCTGCGTCCGATGAGGGCAAACGCCTCTTCCGGCACAACGAGCAGAGCGTGCGCGTCGTTGACTTCCTCGAGAAGGACGGCGCTGGCCTCAACCTCTCCCGTGAAGTCGTCGACGGCATCGTCTGCCACACTGGCAGCCAACGCGCGGCCACGCTCGAGGGCAGGATCGTCGCCATTGCCGACCGCATCGCTTATGTGAGCCATGACATCCAGGATGCCGAGCGAGCCGGCCTCTTAACCGAGGGCGACCTTCCGCAAGGCGCCTGCGAGAGACTTGGCCACACCGCCTCGGAGAGAATCTCGACCATGGTGCGCGACCTTATAGTCACGAGCGCCGAGGCCCACGACATCCAGATGAGCGACCCTGTGTGGGAAGCCATGATGGAACTTCGTAGCTGGCTCTACTCCAACGTGTACACCCAGAGCGACGCCAAGGAGGAGGAGCCTAAGGCCAACAGGCTCGTAGAGGAGCTCTTCATGTACTACATCGGACACTTGGACGAGGTTCCGCCCGAGTATCGCGTGCACAATGGCGACGCGCCCGAGGTGCAGGTGGCAGACTATATCTCCGGCATGACCGACCGCTATGCCATCCGTGACTACCAAAGTCACTTCATCCCCAGGGCATGGAGGCGCTAGGCTCTTGTGGAGCCTGCGTGTCGTGAAATCGCTCGTTGCGCCGCCACTCAGGCTTCTGTATACTTCCCCCTTGTGTGCAAACCCCATGTACCTCGCAGAAGCGTC
The DNA here is from genome assembly GCA_963641675.1 of Anaerovoracaceae bacterium. Taxonomy (GTDB): domain Bacteria; phylum Actinomycetota; class Coriobacteriia; order Coriobacteriales; family Atopobiaceae; genus Parolsenella. The sequence goes on along the minus strand of CAVIES010000084.1, from coordinate 5,952 downwards.
GTACCTCTGGGCAAATAGAGAAAAGGATCAAAGATGGATTACATTCGCGCGATTGAGCGTCAGCAGATCCGTGAGGACATCCCCACGGTCATCGTCGGCGACAACGTGAAGGTTCACTACCGCATTAAGGAGGGTGACCGCGAGCGCATCCAGGTCTTCCAGGGCGACGTCATCCGCATGAGCGGCGGCTCCTCCCGCGAGACCTTCACCGTTCGTAAGATCTCCTTCGGCGTCGGCGTCGAGCGCACCTTCCCGCTTCACTCGCCCAAGATCGCCAAGCTCGAGGTCGTGCGTCACGGTGACGTGCACCGCTCCAAGCTCTACTACCTCCGCGATCGCGTGGGCAAGGCCGCCCGCATCCGCGAGAAGCGCGACTAGTTCTAGGCTTTGTTGCGAATGGGAGCCGTTCCGCTCAGCGGGGCGGCTCCTTTCTTGTGTTTGGAGGAACCAATGCCCAAAGGCACGCCACATCCGGGGACCGCGGCAGAGATTGCGGCGACCCTTGCAGAGGCCACCGAGGAAGAGCTCGGGGCACTTCTCGAGCGCTATGCAGACGACCCCCGCGCGCAGGTGAAGCGCGCCTGCGGTGTTGCAGAGAGGCGCGTCGCCAAGGAGCGCGCCGAGCGCGAGCGTGTCGAGGGCATGTATGCGCTCATGCGCGAGATGGGAGGCGACGGTATCGTGCTTGGCCTTGACGAGGTCGGACGCGGCTCCGTCGCCGGCCCCGTGACGGTCTGCGCCGTTGCGCTGCCCGACGAGCCGAAGATCTGGGGCGTCAACGACTCCAAGCAGCTCACTCCCGCCAAGCGCCGTGAGCTTGCAGAGCGCATTCGCTCGGTGGCGCTCGCGATCGGCATCTGCCACATCGCGCCTGAGCGCATCGACGAGGTGGGCATGGCCCGCGCGCTGCGTGAGGCAATGCTCGGCGCCATCGCCGACACGGGCGTCGAACCCGACTGCGTGCTCATCGACGGCAACCCCCTCCACATCCACCCCAAGGAAAAGACGCTGGTCAAGGGTGACGCGAGGGTGGCTTGCATTGGGGCTGCTAGCATCGTTGCGAAAGTGACCCGTGACGATTTGATGGTGGAGCTCGACGCTCGATACCCCGGCTATCACCTCGCCGAGTCAAAAGGCTACGCATCGCCCGAGCATATCGCGGCAATTCGCGAGCATGGCCTCACGCCGGTTCATCGCGAGAGCTTCTGCCAGAACTTTTTGGAGACGGAGCGGCTCTTCTAGCTCGAGTGTCAGGTCTCTGTCGGTTCGAGTGCCCAATCCTGTCAGGTCGGTCTGCGAGACTTCCCTCACCGTACACGGCGAGGGAAGGACTTTCACATGGAAGCAGCGCTGGCAAACTCCGAGGAGCTGACGCCCCACGAGGTGGGCCGCCTGGGTGAGCACGTCTGCAGATGCTGGCTCGAGGCCCACGGCTTTGAGATCCTCGAGCAAAACTGGAGATGCAAGTTCGGCGAGGCCGACATCATCGCCAGGGAGGACGACGAGCTCGTGTTCGTCGAGGTCAAGACCCGCTACGCAAAGGGCGCTGACGACCTCATGCCCGAGCAAGCAGTCACCGACGAGAAACGCCGCAGGTACAGGGGCATGGTTGGCGTTTATCTCGCACACCATCCCGAAATTTCTACGGTGAGATTTGACGTCGCCGGCGTAACGCTCCAGTCGAGGGACCTCGCGCACATGCATTACATCAAGGGCGTTTGGATGGCCGACTGATGGGCGGCTTTGCCGTTCACGCGGCCACGCTCAAGGGCATGCAGGCCATGCCGGTCACCGTAGAGGTGGATCTTTCGGGCGGCATCCCGGGCATGACCATCGTCGGCATGGCTGACCAGTCGCTCCAGGAGTCCAAGCAGCGCATCCGCTGCGGGTTCAAGGAATCCGGCTTTGACATGCCCAGGCTCAACGTCACCGTGAACCTCGCGCCGGGCGAGCTTAAGAAGAGTGGGACGGGGCTCGACCTCGCGATTGCCGTGGCGACGCTTGCCGAGAACGACCAGATTCCAAAGCAGGGGCTCGACGGCTGTCTCTTCGTTGGGGAGCTTGGGCTCTCCGGCACGGTTCGTCCCGTGCGCGGCGGCATCGCCTACGCGCTGCTCGCGCGCGAGCTCGGACTCTGCCTCGTTGGGCCTCCCGAGCTCGTCAGGGCAGCCTCGGCCGCCTGCCTCATCCCGCCTAAAGAGATCACCTCCTTGGCGACCCTGCGCCTTGGCGTGGAGAGGCTCCCGGAGGCGCCGCAAGAGAGCTGCGAGTGCGTCGCCGCCGTGGAGCAGCTTGACTACGCCGACGTCGTTGACCAGGACGCTGCAAAGCGCGCGATGGTGATCGCGGCCACGGGTGGCCATGGCCTGCTTATGGTGGGCCCTCCGGGCTCCGGCAAGACGATGCTCGCCCGTAGGATGCCGACCATCCTACCGCCCTTGAGCGAGCAGGAGCGCCTTGAGTCCTTGCTTGTGCATTCCGTCTGCCAGGAGCCAATGGAGTCAGTGCTCGCAGGCGTAAGGCCGTTCAGGGCTCCGCACCATTCTGTGACGCGCGCAGGTCTCGTTGGCGGCGACAGTCCCATCAAGCCAGGTGAGGCCTCGCTTGCCCATAGGGGAGTGCTCTTCCTTGACGAGCTCCCGGAGTTCTCGTCCTCTGTGCTCCAGACGCTTAGGCAACCGATGGAGGACAAGGTCGTGAGGCTTGTCCGCGCCGAGGGCTCGTTTACCTTCCCGAGCGCGTTTCAGCTCATTGCCGCAGCAAACCCCTGTCCCTGCGGCCATGCCGGCGACAGGGGCCATCCCTGCAGGTGCACGCCGCAGGAGATAGCACGCTACCAAGGTCACGTCGGCGGGGCTCTCATGGACCGCATCGACGTCTTTGTTGACGTGCAGAGGCCTGCAGCCAACAGGGTTATCGAGGGAGCGCGCGGGACGGATTCAAAGACCATGCTCGCGCAGGTGCTTCAAGGGCGTGAGTTTGCGAGTTGGAGGCGCCGTGGGGGAGAGGCGTTCGAGAGGGACGTCGCAGCGTGCTTGCTCGAGCCAGCCGCGGCAAGCCTCCTTGAGCGCATGAGCGAGAGGCTCTGTCTGGGAGGTCGCGCCATAACGAGGACCGCGCGCGTGGCAAGGACGATCGCAGACCTTGCGGAGTGCGAGAACGTCGGCACCGAACACGTGGCCGAGGCCTGCGCCTTCAGGAGTCGCTTCGAGTCGGGTGAGGCACATGGCTAGGCCCCGCGTAAGGTATCTCGACGTCATTGCGAAGATGAGGCCGTTCGAGATTCGCGCCGGCGATGAGGGTTACCCTCCGGCGCTACTCGAGCTTGATGGGGAGCCCTTCGTCATAAGGGGCTACGGTGACCCTTCAGTCTTGCTCGGCGACTGCGTCTCGGTGATTGGCGCGAGGAGGGCGACCCCCTACGGGAAGGCCTGCGCAAAGATGGCGGGGCGTGTGGCGGCCGAATGCGGCATCACGGTCGTCTCCGGAGGGGCCGTCGGCTGCGACCAGATAGCCGGCACTGCCGCGCTCGACGCAGGTGGCAAGACCGTCGTGATACCCGGCTGCGGGGCAGACGTCGTCTACCCGGCCTCCAGCGAATCGCTCTTTGTCCGTGCCGTCCAGGGCGGCGGCTGCGTCATCTCAATCGAGCCTTGGGCAACGCCGCCTCTGCGTTTCACGTTCGTGAGGAGGAACAGCGCCATCGCGGCGCTCTCAAAGAGCCTCATCGTCTGTGAGGCAGGGCGCCCATCGGGAACGTTCGGCACCGCGACCAAGGCCGCCGAGCTCGGTCGCAGGGTCTATGCGGTGCCGGGTTCCATCTTCTCGGCCAACTCGCGCGGTACGAACTGGCTCATCGAGGACGGAGCGGCGATCGTCTCCGACGAGGAGTCGCTCGAGTCGCTCATAGCGCTTGACTACGGCCGCCTACGCATGGAATCGGAGCGCTCGCGCGAGTCGCGGGGAAAGCTTCTCGATGCTCTCGTCGCAAGCCCCATGGCGGTCGAGGAGATAGCCGAGCTGCTTGCCACCACCGTTCCGTCCGCCTTGGCGACGCTTGCCGAGCAGGAGGCCCTTGGAAATGTGGCGAGGCTCATGGATGGGAGATTCGCGGCAGACGAGCGGGCGCTCCTAGGGCAAAATGGAGGTCGATGAACCCTTTGGAGTAGATTGGCTTTGCATGGAAAACGAGATCGTCACCGTCGTCGGCGCCGGGCTTGCGGGCTGCGAGTGCGCGCTCCAGCTTGCAAAGAGGGGAGTGCACGTCCGCCTCTGCGAGCAGCGCCCCATCGCCACCACCGCCGCCCACCACACCGACGGCATGGCGGAGCTTGTCTGCTCGAACTCGCTCAAGAGCATGCGCGTCGATTCGGCTGCGGGTCTTCTCAAGGCGGAGCTCGAGCTCATGGGCTCTGAGCTTCTTGCCTGTGCAAAGAAGGCATCGGTGCCAGCGGGCGGCGCCCTCGCGGTCAACCGCGAGGACTTCTCCGCCTATGTGGGTGAGCTCGTCGAGCAGAACCCACTCATCGAGGTCGTTCGCGGTGAGGTGACCGAAATCCCTGGGGGCCGCTGCGTCATCGCCGCGGGGCCCCTTTGCTCCGACGCCCTGGCCGGCGAGGTCCAGCGCCTCGTGGGTTCCGAGTCGCTCTCGTTCTTTGACGCCGCCGCCCCCATCGTCGACGCCGAGACCATCGACCGCACCATCGTCTTCTCGCAGTCCCGCTATGAGGAGGAGGGTGCCGGCGACTACCTCAACTGCCCCATGGACAAGGAGGAGTACGACGCCTTCATCGAGGCGCTGCTTTCCGCCAACCGCGTGGTTGCCAAGGAGTTTGAGCAGAAGGACCTCTTCTGCGCCTGCCAGCCCGTCGAGGAGGTCGCACGAACGGGCCACGACGCCGCCCGCTACGGCGCCATGAAGCCCGTCGGCCTCACCGACCCGCGTACCGGCCACCGTCCCTGGGCCGTCGTGCAACTGCGCCCCGAGAACGCCGACAAGACCTCCTACAACCTCGTCGGCTTCCAGACGAACCTCACCTGGGGCGAGCAGAAGCGCGTGTTCCGCATGATTCCGGGCCTTGAGGAGGCGGAGTTCTTCCGTTACGGCGTGATGCACAGGAACTCGTTCGTCGATTCGCCGCGTTGCCTCGACCGCACGTTTGCGATCCCCGGCACAACGGTGCGCCTCGCCGGCCAGATCTGCGGCACCGAGGGCTACACCGAGGCCATCGCCTCCGGCCTGCTCGCGGCGCTCAACACCTATGCCGACATTTCCGGGGTGTCTCACGTAGAGCTTCTGCGCACGGGCGCGCTTGGCTCGCTCGTTGCCTATGCGACCGACCCGGCCACCTCTCCTTACCAGCCCATGCACGTGAACTTCGGCATCGTGCCGCCCATCGAGGGGCCGCGTCTTAAGAAGCGCGAGCGCTATGCGCGCTACTCCGAGCGCGCCCTTGCAGACCTCAAGGCCTACCTAGCCACCCGCGAGGACCTCTTTGCCTAGCGAGGGCCTGACATCTGCGGAAAGGCGCGGCTCCGCTCAGGACGCCTTTGAGCGCAAGGTGGGGGAGTTCATCTCCTACCTTAAGGGCGTGCGCAACCTCTCGCCAAACACTGTCCGAGCTTATGAAACCGACCTTAAGGCCTACGTTGAGTGGTGCCGGCGCGAGGGCATAGACCCGATGCACGTAGAGCACCGAGAGGTGCGCGCTTGGCTCGCCGAGCTTGCGGGTGCCGGGTATGCCACCACCACGCAGAACCGTCATCTCTCCGCCGTGCGTTCGCTCTACCGCTGGCTCGTGAGCCGCGACGTCACCGAACAGGACGCCCCCGCCGCTGTGGCGAGCCCCAAGCTCGGACGGCGCCTGCCCAAGACGATGGGAGACTCCGACGTTGCCGCGCTGCTTGCCGTCTGCGCAGACGACGCCTCTGGCCTGCGTGACGCCGCCATGG
>CAVIES010000083.1:0-8426 GCA_963641675.1 Anaerovoracaceae bacterium | reverse complement strand
AGACGGTGCCGTCCTCCTGGATGTCGATCGTGGCGCCGGTGTCCTCCTGGATGCCACGGATGACCTTGCCGCCGGAGCCGATGACCTCGCGGATCTTGTCGGTCGGGATCTGCAGGCTGATGATCTGCGGCGCGCAGTCCTTCGGGGACTCACGCGGGGCAGAGATCTGCTCGAGCATGGCGTCAAGGATGAACATGCGACCCTCGTGTGCCTGCATGAGGGCGGAGCGCAGGATCTCGGGCGTAAGACCGGTGGCCTTGTTGTCCATCTGCATGGCGGTGATGCCCTTGGTGGTGCCGGTCACCTTGAAGTCCATGTCGCCGAGGAAGTCCTCGAGGCCCTGGATGTCGGAGAGGACGACGGTCTTGCCGTTCTCCTGGATGAGGCCCATGGCGATGCCGGAGACGGGGCGCTTGAGCGGCACGCCGGCGTCCATGAGGGCGAGCGTGGAGCCGCAGGTGGAAGCCATGGAAGAGGAGCCGTTGGACTCCATGACCTCAGAGACGACGCGGATCGTGTAGGGGAACTCCTCCTCGGAGGGGATCACCGGGAGAAGGGCGCGCTCGGCGAGGTTGCCGTGGCCGATCTCGCGGCGCTTCGGGGAGCCCATGCGGCCGGTCTCGCCGGTGCAGTAGGGCGGGAAGTTGTAGTGGTGGATGTAGCGCTTGCCGTCGACCGGCTCGATGGTGTCGAGGCGCTGCCACTCGTTGAGCATGCCGAGGGTGCAGACGGAGAGCACCTGGGTCTGGCCGCGCTGGAAGAGGCCGGAGCCGTGGACGAGCGGCAGATAGTCGGGCTTGACCATCAGCGGGCGGATCTCGTCGGCGGCACGGCCGTCAACGCGCTCGCCGGTCTCGACGACCATGTTGCGCATGGCGTGCTTCTCGAGGCTCTTGAGCTCGACCGGGATCTCGCGGCTGTACTGGGCCTGCTCCTCGGGAGTGAACTCCTCCTTGATGGCGGCCTTGAGGGCCTCGGCCTTGCCGATGCGGGAGAGCTTGTCGGCGTCCTTGAGAGCGGCCTCCATCTCGGCGAAGTGGGCGAAGACCTTCTCGTGGACGTACTCGTTGGGCTGGTCGTAGACGTACTCGCGCAGCTGGATGGGGCCGTTGGCCTCCTCGAACTTGGCGAAGAACTTCTTCTGCTCCTCGCAGAAGGCGGCGATGGCCTCCTGGCCGAAGGCCATGGCGGCGAGCATGTCCTCCTCGCTGATCTCGTCAGCGGAGGCCTCAAGCATGGAGATGAAGGAGTCGGAACCAGCGAGCTCGAGGTCGAGATCGGAGAGGTCGCGCTCCTCGTAGGTCGGGTTCACGATGAACTCGCCGGTCTCGGGGTCGCGGCCGATGCGCACGCAGGCCAGCGGGCCCTCGAAGGGCACGCCGCCCACGGTGAAGGCAGCGGAGGCGGCCATGATGCAGATGGTGTCGACGGGGTTGACCTGGTCGGCCACGAGAGAGGTGGCGACGACCTGGACCTCGTTGCGGAAGCCGTCCGGGAAGGACGGGCGCAGCGGACGGTCGATCATGCGGGCGGTGAGGGTGGCCTTCTCGGAGGGACGGGCCTCACGCTTGAGGTAGCCGCCGGGGATGCGGCCGACGGAGTACATCTTCTCGATGAAGTCGACCGTCAGGGGGAAGAAGTCGTAGTCCTTGCGCTCCTTGGAGACGACGGCGGTGACGAGCACCGTGGAGTCGCCCTGCTTCACGAGGACGGCACCGGTGGCCTGCTTGGCCAGCTCGCCGGTCTCGAGAACGTAGTGCTTACCGTAGAGGTCAAACTCGTGGGTAACCTTAGTCATTTCTATTTCCTTTATCTCCGCCTGCCACATTGCAGACGGGCCGTCTGCGGGCCCCAGGAAGGGACTTCCCCTCCCCGCTTGGTCTGGCGTCGGCGCATGTGCGCCTCCGCAAGCCCGCCGTGCCCAGACCTTAGGGCACACGATATGAAAAGGGGCGCCCGAGGCGCCCCGTAGGTCCCGCTTACTGGATGTTGTCGCGGATGCCGAGCTTGGCGATCAGCTCACGGTAGTTGTTGACGTCGTTCTTCTTGATGTAGGAGAGGAGACGACGACGCTTACCGACGAGCATGAGCAGACCACGACGGGTGTGGAAGTCCTTCTTGTGGGACTTCATGTGCTCGGTGAGCTCCTTGATGCGGTCGGTGAGGATGGCGACCTGGACCTCGGCAGAGCCGGAGTCGTGCTCGTTCTTACCAAACTCCTTGATGAGCTCGGCCTTGCGCTCCTTAGAAATGGTCATGCGAAACACCTTTCTTTCTCATTCGCCTCAGACTGGGACCGTCGCCGGTGTAGCAAGCGTCCAAGTGAGAGGTACGTACGAACAACCTGACAGAGAATATCACAACAAGCGCCCTAGCACGAGAAGTTCACATGCTAGTTCTGCTCGGAGAGGAGGGCCTCCTTGCAGGCGGCGAGGTTGGCCTTCTGGTCTTCCGGCATCTCGGGGTACTTGGGGTCGATGTCCTCGAGCACCTTGAGCACCGCCTCGCTCACGAGGTAGCGGGCGTACCACTTCTGGTCGGCCGGGATGACGTACCAGGGCGCGTGCTTCGTCGCCGTGCCGTCGATGGCGAGCTCGTAGGCCCTCTGGTACTCGTCCCAAAGGGCGCGTTCCTTCATGTCGGCCTCGGAGAACTTCCAGTTCTTGGACTCGTCGTCGATGCGCGCGAGGAAGCGCTTGGCCTGCTCGTCCTTGCCCTCGTTCAAAAAGATCTTGATGACGCGATAGCCGTTCTCGTAAAGGTACTGCTCAAAGCCCGAGATCTGGCGATAGCGCTTCTCAAAGAACTCGTCGGTGCTCATGTCGGTGCAGCGCTTGGGCATGGCGTAGGTCTTCTGGAGCTCGTGCACGCGGGCCACGAGGACGTCCTCGTAGTAGCTGCGGTTGAAGATGCCGAGGTATCCGCGCTCGGGCATGTGCATGAAGGCGCGCCAGAGGTAGCTGTGGGCAAGCTCCTCGTGGCAGGGCTGCTTGAAGCTGTGGACGAGGCAGCCCTGGGGGTTGATGCCGCTCATGACGTGCTTGATGGTGGAGTCCTTGCCGGCGGCGTCCATCGCCTGGATGAGGATGACCACGCCTTCCTTGGCCTCTGCGTAGAGCTTGTCCTGGAGCTCGGCGATTTTTGCCGTGTTCTTGGCGGTGAGGGCCTTGTAGTTATCCTTCTCGGCCTTGTCCACGCGCGCGGAGGTCGGGTGGTCGGCTAGCTTGAACTCGCCCTCGCCGGCGTAGATGCAGTCCTTGAGCTTGATGGTCATGGATCCCCCTTCGTTGGTCTCTTGCGCACAATCCTAGACCAACGAGAGGGCCTCAACCGGTCCTACGGGGCCTCTTTACATGCCAAGCGCAAGGAGGACGAGGCCACTGCCGACGCCGATGACGTACATGAGGGCCGCGATGCAGGCGTTCTCGCGAGCGTTGGCGTTGGTGCTAAAGAGCACGAGGTAGCCGGCGCCGGCGGCGACAAGCGTGCCCGCCATCATGGGGCCGAAGCCGAGGGCGCCATCGAGGTAGAGCTGGGTGATGACGACGCTCGCGGCGCAGTTGGGAACCATGCCCACGAGGCCGGAGGCAAAGGTCGCGAGAACGGCGTTCTGCGAGAGGAAGGCGGCAAGGGTCGCCTCGCCAATGAGCTGGATGAGGGCCGTGAGCGCCAGCGTGATGACAAAGATGAAGACCGTCACCTGCGCCGTACGGTAGGCGGAGTTGATGAGCACCCACTGCACGATCTGGCCCTTGGTGAGGGGCTCTCCGCAGCCGCAGTCGCAGGAGTACTGGGAGGGGTCGAACTCCTCGCTCGGAGCCTCCTGTTCACCTACGCCCTCCTCCTCGGGAAGCTCGGCGCCAGGGAGCAGGGCCGCAATGCGCTTGGACTTCTTCGCAAGCACGTGGATAACGGCATCAATGGCAAAGCCAGCGATGACGCCGATGAGCGCCTTGGTGGCAAGGACCTTGAGGAGCTCGGAGCCAGGCACATGCTCGGCGATAAGGAGGGGCAGCATCTCGTCAGAGGTGGAGAGGATGACGGCGGCAAGGGTGCCGAGCGTCACGATGCGATCGGCAAAGAGCATGGAGCCCATGGCGGAAAAGCCGCACTGAGGGATAAGGCCGAGCACGGCACCGATGGCGGGGCCGGCGTGGCCCGCCTTCTGGATGGCGGCCTGGGCTCGCTCGCCCGCAAAGAGCTCGATGAGGCTCACGGCGATGTAGGTAACGAAGAGGAACGGCACAAGGACAAGGGTGTCCTTGACCGCGTCCAAGAGAATGTCGAGCGCGACGTCCATAAAAGAAAAGCTCCCGTCTTGAAGTCAACGGGAGCCATACTAGCGGGCAAGACATCTGAATGACTGCTCACACACTCAACGTGAACTCAAAGGCACGCAGGCGCGCGTCCAAGTGCGTCGCCGCCCAGGTGTGGGCAAAGGCGAGAAGCGTCGAGGCCGTCTGGGGTTCCACGTCCATGGCAAGCAGCTCATCAAAGGTGGAGGTGACGAGCGCAGAGAGCCAGGCCAGCGTCGCGGCGTCCACGGGCTCCGCGCCCTCAAGCTCACGCGAACAGCTCTCGCAGAGGGCGCCGCCGGCCGCAGCCGAGAAGCGAGAGACGGCATAGTCGCCGCAGGCGATGCACGAATCCAGCACCGGTCGCCAGCCTTGATGCGAGAGCACCTTAAAGGCATAGGCGGCGAGCACAAGGTCGAGATGCGCCTGGTCGGCAGCCTGCTCGCAGGCCAAGAGCGCGCGCGAGCAGATGGGCGCGAGGAAGGCGTCCGGCGCGTCCGCGAAGCTCGTGAGCTTGGCGACCTCGCAGACGGCGCTCGCCGCGCTCACGCGCGCGAGCTCGCCGCGAAGGCTCGCATGGGGGTTCGTGAGCTGGGCCTCGGCCACGACGTCTAGGTTCTTGCCCTGCGCGAGCAAAAGGTCGAGCTCGCAGAAGAGCTGCACCTTGGCCGCCAGCTTGCCGCCGGGCTTGCGGGCGCCTTTGGCAACGGCACGGCCTTGTGAGCCGTCAGCCTCAAGCAGGGTGAGGATGAGGTCGCTCTCCCCCAGCTTGGTACGGTCGAGGACGATGCCTGAGGTATGTCTCGTGCGCCCGCGGGGCACCGCTACTCCGTGGCCTCGTAGCCAAGGCGGCGGATCTCGTTCTGGTCGCGCCTCCACTGGGGGCGCACCTGAACGCGGAGCTCGAGGAATACCTTGGCGCCAAGCAGGCGCTCAATGTCGGGGCGAGCGGCCTTGCCGATCTTCTTCACCATGGAGCCGCCCTTGCCGACGATGATGCCCTTCTGGCCCTCGCGCTCAACGAGGATCGTGGCAGAGACGCTCGCGTGGCCGTCCTTCTTCCAGACGATGTCGTTGCAGACGACGGCCACCGAGTGCGGCACCTCGTCATGGCAGTTAAGCAGCACCTTCTCGCGAACGAACTCGCTCACGAGGTCTTCCTCGGTGGCGTCTGAGTCCATGCCCTCCGGGAACCACTTCGGCCCCTCGGGGAGCTTCTCGCTCACGAGCCTCAGGAAGGAGTCGACGTTGAAGTTCTCCGTGGCGCTCGTGACGATGACGTCGTCAAAGCTTGCAAGCTTCTGGGCGGCCTCGAGCTGGGCGGCCATCTGCTCGGGCTTTGCGAGGTCGGCCTTGGTGAGCACGAGGATCTTGGGCGCACGGGCCTTGTCCACATGCGCCCCGACCCACTCGTCGCCGGTGCCCACGGGCTTGGTGGCGTCCACCAGCATGGCCACGACGTCCACGTCGGAAAGCTCTCCCAAGGCCGAGCGGTTGAGCTCCTTGCCGAGGGCGTCCTTGGGCTTGTGGAGGCCCGGGGTGTCGACGATGACGATCTGGCTCGTAGGCGTGTTCACGACAGCGCGAAGGCGCTTGCGCGTGGTCTGGGCCACGGGGCTCGTGATGGCGATGCGCTCGCCCATGCAGGCGTTGAGCAGCGTTGACTTGCCGGCGTTGGGCCTGCCGACGAGGGCGACGAAGCCGGAACGGAAGGGGGCGTCCTTAGACATGAGACTCCTTGAGGTGGTCTGGCGGCCGGTGGCCGCGGCTTAGAGGAACTTCTCGACGATGGCCGAGACGAAGACGATGAGGCCCGTGAGGCCGACGAACATGCAAAGCACCCAGACGGCCGCGGCGGCGATGTCCTTGGCACGGCCCGCCAGCTGGTGGTACTCGGGGCTCACAAGGTCAACCACCGTCTCGATGGCGGTGTTCAGCAGCTCTGCGCAGAGGACGGCGCCGCAGCAGACGAGCACGATGGCCCAGCGCACGGCATCGATGCCGATGATGAGCCCGGCCGCGATGGCAAAGACGAAACCGCCGAGCATAACCTTGATGTTGCGCTCGGTTGCGTAGGCAAAGCGGAAGCCCTGGACGGCAAAGCCGAAGCTCTTCCAGAAGCTGGGGTGATTCTCCTTGGATCCGGGGATCATGCGTCAGCCTCCTTCGCCTCGATGGGCGCGTCATCGGCGTGCCTCGTGGTAGCAATATGACCGAGGTCGCGTCCGCAGGCAAGGGCGAGCAACTCGTCCTCGCGGGCCTCCATCACGCGCGCCTCGTCCTCCTCGATGTGGTCATAGCCCAGAAGGTGCAGGAGCGAATGAATGGCCATGAGGCGCGTCTCGTCCTCGGGCGTGGTGCCAAAGCGCGCCGACTGCGCCGCAAGCACGCCGGGAGCCATGGCAATGTCGCCGAGCTCACAGGGCTCGCCAGGAGCGAGGTCGGGGTCGTCCGGACGCTCGCACTCTAGGCTGATGACGTCGGTGGGGCTATCCACGCCGCGCCACTCGCGGTTGAGGTCCTGCATCTGGCCCTCGGAGACAACGCTCACCGAGACGGAGCAGGCCCGTTCCACGCCTTCCTCGGAAAGCACGAGCTCAAAGACTCGTTTGAGCTCGCGCTCGCTGACGGCGAGCCTTACGCCGTCCTCGGCAAAGAGATTCAGCTCGAGCCCCACTAGAGCTCACCGCCCGCATGGCCGTCCTTGCGCTCGGCGGCCTCGTAGGCCTCGACGATGCGCGCCACGAGGGCATGACGGACGATGTCGGCCTTGCCGAGGTCGACGAAGGCGATGTCGTCGATGCCCTCGAGGGCGCGGCGGGCGCTGGAGAGGCCGGAGGGGCCGGTGAGGTCGCGCTGGCTTCCGTCGCCGGTGACGACGAACTTGCTGCGGAAGCCCATGCGCGTGAGGAACATCTTCATCTGCTCGGGCGTGGTGTTCTGGGCCTCGTCCAGGATGACGAAGGCGTCGTTCATGGTGCGGCCGCGCATGTAGGCCAAGGGGGCGATCTCGATGACGCCCTGCTCGATGAGGGCGTTTCCCTTCTCCATATCGGTCATGTCGAAGAGCGCGTCGTAGAGCGGGCGCACGTAGGGGTCGAGCTTCTCCTGGAGCGTGCCGGGAAGGTAGCCCAGGCTCTCCCCTGCCTCAACCACGGGACGGCAGAGCACGATGCGGCCGACCTCGCGACGCTTGAGCGCGGCCACGGCCATCGCCATGGCGAGGTAGGTCTTGCCCGTGCCGGCAGGGCCCAGCGCGAAGGTGAGCGTGTTGTGGCGCACCGCCTCGATGTAGCGGCGCTGGCCGGCGGTCTTCGGGCGAAGGGCGCGCCCGCGGTAGGTAAGCAGGATGTCGTCGCCAAGGCTCGCGTCGGGCATGGAGCCGGACTGCGACTGCGCGAGGAGCAGGTCGACCTCGTCGGCGCTCGGCGTCTCCCCGCGCGAGACCATCTGCACGAGCTGGGAGAACACGGCGATGACGCGGTTTGCCTCCACGGGCTCGCCGGTGACGCCAACCTGGTTGCCGCGCACGGTTATGGAGGCGTCCGTTGCGGCCTCGATACGCCTGAGCAGCGAATCCGCAGGCCCCATGAGCCTCGTCATGTCAACGGAATCGGGAATCGTGAGTCTAACCAGAGATGGTTCCATGCTCCTCCTATGAGCGCCCTGTCACTCGCCCATGATACGCCCAGAGCGGGCATCGAGCACGCCGGCAGACGTAAGGGAATGGGGCGTGACGTGGATGAGCTCGCCCACGTGGCCGGCATCGACGTAAGTCTCCACAAGGCCGCCGGTGACGCCCTTGTCCCCATGCTCCACGAGCACGAGCTGCTCGGTGCCCACAAGCGAGGCGGCGTAGGCGCGACGCATGCGCGTGGCAAGCTCGCGCATGACGCGGCTGCGCTCGGCGCTCACCTCGGGCGCCACCTGGCCCTCCATCGCAGCGGCAGGAGTGCCGGGGCGACGGGAGTAGCGGAAGACGTGCATCTTTGCGAACTGCGCCTTCTCGCAGGTGGCGAGGCTCTCGGCAAACTCCTCCTCGGTCTCGCCCGGGAAGGCGACGATGAGGTCACAGGCGACGGCCACGCCAGGCAGCGCCTTGCGGGCACAGGCGATCACGTTTAGGTATTC
>CAVIES010000082.1:0-8504 GCA_963641675.1 Anaerovoracaceae bacterium | reverse complement strand
TAGGTGTCGACGATGATCTTGCGGCCGGTGAGGCCGGTGTCGCCCATGGGACCGCCCACGACGAAGCGGCCGGTGGGGTTGACGTAGATGTCGGCGCCCTTCCACTCGATGCCCTCGGCGTCGAGCACGGGCGCGATGACGTGCTCGATGACGTCGGCCTTGATGACGCCCATGTCCTCGACCTCGGGGTCGTGCTGGGTGGAGACCACGACGGCGCTCACCTCTACGGGGCGGTCGTCCTCGTAGCGCACGGTGACCTGGGTCTTGCCGTCGGGGCGCAGGTAGGAAAGCTCGCCGGTCTTGCGGACCTCGGCCAGGCGCTTGGCCAGGCTCTGGGCGAGGTAGATCGGCATGGGCATGAGGACCTTCGTCTCGTCGGAGGCATAGCCGAACATCATGCCCTGGTCGCCGGCGCCGATGAGGTCGAGCGGGTCGGTGGTGCGGCCGGCCTGCGCGTCGAACGACTCGTCCACGCCCTGGGCGATGTCGGGGCTCTGCTCGTGGATCATCGAGATGACGCCGCAGGTCTCGCAGTCAAAGCCGTACTTGGCACGGTCGTAGCCGATGCCGCGCAGCACGTTGCGGGCGATGCTCTGCACGTCCACATAGGCCTGCGTGCGGATCTCTCCGGCGACGACCACGGTGCCGGTGGTGACGAAGGTTTCGCAGGCGCAGCGCACGTTCTCCAGGCTCGCGGGCTGGCCGTCGTGGCTCACGTAGCCCTCGGCTTCAAGGCGTGCCTCCTTCTCAAGGATGGCATCGAGCACGGCGTCGCTGATCTGGTCGCAGATCTTGTCGGGGTGGCCCTCGGTCACGGATTCCGAGGTGAAGTAGTAGCTCTCGCTCACGTTCGTCCCTCTCTCTTCTGGCACGTGCCAGACTCTGGGGCCCAGCCGGCCCCGCGGCGGGGACAAAAAACGTCCCCTCTTGTACAAAAGGGGACGTCGATGAGCAATGCCATGTTGGTTCCCCCGTCTTCCGGAAGGCTGCGGCCTCCCGCCGAGAATTGGCACCCTGCCTGGCCGCGGGCGCGGCAGGTGGGTTGTCGGAGCGTCACAGGGCTCGGTCCCTCGGCTCTATGTGCCTAGGCATCGCGGCCATCGCCGCCGCCAGGCACCTCTTGACGAGCGCCCTTTCGGGCAAAGACAGTGTAGCGCCTTGGGGCCTGCGCGCAACTCAGACGCGCGCATCTCCGTAATAAGGTTGGATTTATGTAAAGTTGTCTGTTAGTTGCCCCAATAATGGGTAAAGACGGGTCTATAATTCCTAAGACTTGGGGGAGAGCTGTGCCTCGCCTCAGCCTTGGAAGCAAATCTGGCCGCCGCGCGAACGGCGGCTTACGTATGTATGACCGGGAGATTGATTCGTGAGAACCGCCTTCAAGATCTTCAAGCGCGACCTTAAGCGCATCCTCGTGAACCCCGTGGCCGTCGTCGTGGCCATCGGCGTCTGCATCATCCCCTCGCTCTACGCGTGGTTCAACATCCTCGCCAACTGGGATCCGTACGAGAACACCTCCACCATCCCCATCGCCGTGGTGCTCGAGGACAAGGGCGCCGAGGTCGGCAGCCTTGGAGAGATCAACGCCGGCGACATGATGCGTGAGCAGCTGGAGGAGAACAACCAGCTCGAGTGGACCTTCGTCGACGACGAGGACGAGGCCGTCGAGGGCGTGAAGGCCGGCACCTACTTCGCCGCCTTCATCGTGCCGGAGGACTTCACGAGCTCGCTTTCCGACGTGCTCGACGGTAACACCGATAAGGCCCACATTACCTACTACGTGAACGAGAAGGTGAACGCCGTCGCGCCCAAGGTCACCGACACTGGCTCCACCACGCTCGAGAGCGAGATTTCCTCGCAGTTTGTGGAAACCGCCATGAAGACGGTGGTGGAGAAGCTCCAGACCGCCTCTGGCAACGCCATCACCGACGCCGACCAGGCCGTGCAGAGCGTCGTCGCCGACCTCACCGACGTCCAGAACCTCATCAAGGACCTCTCGGGCAACCTGAGCACGGCCACCTCCACGCTCCAGAGCGCGCGTGACACCGTGTCCTCCGCCCGTGCGACCCTAAAGACCGTGAGCGGCTCTACGAGCTCGCTCTCCTCTGCGCTCTCCGAGTCCATGGGCACGCTTGCCACCACGCGCACGCAGACCCAGACGCTCGGCGCCACGCTCTCCAGTGCCCTCGGCACCTCCATCTCCACCGTCACCGGCATCTCGAGCCAGGCCAACAAGGAGATCGGCACCATCTGCGGCCTCGTGGGATCTGCCCAGGGCCAGCTCGACGGCGCCATCAGCAGCGTGGACTCGCTCAACACCAACACCGTGGCCAGCCTCAAGACCTCTATCGACCGCGTCTACGTCAAGGTCAAGGCCATGGACGACTCCACGCCCAACAAGGCCGAGATCCTCACCGCGCTCGACACCGCGAGCGACGTGCTGAACGAGCTCTCCAACTACAACACCTCGCAGATCCAGACCCTCAAGGACGCCTCCAACTCCGTCAAGCAGAGCACCGATGCCATCAGCGGCCTCTCCTCCTCTGTGAACGACGCCATCTCGAGCTCCGCGAGCTCCATGTCGGCGCTTCAGGGAACACTCTCTTCCTCCACCATCCCCGAGCTCTCCAACGCTCTCGATGACTTCTCCACCGTGGGCGGCCAGCTCGTGGGCACCGCCAACGCGCTCGGCCCCATGATCTCGCAGGCCGATAGCGCCCTCTCGCAGCTCGACGGCATGCTTTCCTCCGCCGCGAGCTCCATCTCCGGCGCCTCCGACTCGCTCAACTCCGCCGCCGACAAGGTGGCCTCGCTTGCCACCGACGCGGCCGCCATCCAGAGCGCAGAGAACTTCCAGCTGCTCAAGAACATCCTCAACCTCGACGCCGAGCAGGTGGGCGAGGCTGTGGGCTCGCCGGTGGACTTGGTCACGCAGGCCATCTACCCGGTTGAGAACTACGGCTCCGGCGTCGCGCCCTTCTACACCAACCTCGCCCTCTGGGTCGGTGGCTTCGTGCTCGTGGCCATCTATAAGCTCGAGGTCGACGACGAGGGCATCGGCAAGTTCAAGCCGTGGGAGGGCTTCTTCGGCCGCTGGCTGCTCATGAACCTCCTCGGCCAGGTGCAGGCCCTCATCTGCTGCATCGGCGACATCTGCCTCGGCATCCAGTGCCTCGATCCCGTGGCCTTCGTCTTTGCCGGCATGGTGGAGAGCTTCGTCTACGTGTTCTTCATCTATGCCATCTCCGTGGCGTTCAAGCACATTGGCAAGGCCATAGCGGTGCTGCTCGTCATCCTGCAGATCCCGGGTGCCTCGGGCACCTATCCCATCGAGATGATGCCCGGCTTCTTCAAGGCCGTGCACCCGTGGCTGCCCTTCACCTACGGCATCAACGCCATGCGCGAGGCCATCGCCGGCTACTACGGCAACTACTACCTCGTGAACCTTCTCATCCTGCTTCTGTTCCTCATCCCGGCGCTGCTCATCGGCGTCACCGCGCGCAGGCACCTGCTTAACATCAACGCGCTCTTCGACCGCCGCCTTGGCGACACCGACCTCATGATTACCGAGCGTGTGGGCATGAACGAGGCGCACTTCCGCCTCTCCACCCTCATCAAGATCATGATGAACTCCGGCGAGTACAAGGAGGTCTTCATGGCGCGCGCCGCCAAGTTCGAGCTCATGTACCCGACGCTCGTGAGGCGTGGCTTCGCGGCCCTCATCTGGGTGCCGCTCGTGCTCGTGGCGCTGCTGTTCATCCTGCCGGCCAAGTTCGCGATGCTCATCCTCTGGATCGTCTCGCTCGTGGTCATCTGCACCTTCCTCATCGTGGTGGAGTACTTCCACGAGCGCATCGGCAAGAAGATCGCGCTTGCCGACATGAGCCGCGAGGAGCTCTACGCCCTCATGAACGACGAGCTGCGCCAGGAGTTCATGGCCTTCGCGCCCATCGACAAGATCCTGCTCGACAAGAAGACCGACGAGGCTGCTGCTGATGAGGCTGCTAACGGCGATGCCGGCCTGCCCGAGATGGACACCGCCGTTCTCGACTCCGCCTTCGAGGAGGGCCAGAGCGCCGATCTTGGCGAGACGGCCGACCTCTCCGCCGCTGACGCAACCGTCGAGCTCGGCTCCGCCGACTCGCCCGCCGATGCCGACGCAACCATCGAGCTCGGAGACACCGAGACCCCTGAAGACTCCTCGAAGGGAGGCGAGGCCTAATGGCTAAGATTTGGGCCTTCATCAAGCGCGACCTCGCCCACCTCAAGGGCAACGTCATCGCCCTCGTCGTTCTCGTGGGCATCATCGTGGTGCCGACCTTCTACGCCTGGTTCAACATCGCCGGCAGCTGGGACCCGTACGGCAACACCAAGAACCTCAAGGTCGCCATCGCCAACTGCGACAAGGGCTACAGCTCCGAGGTGCTCCCGGTAGAGATCAACTTTGGCGAGCGCATCGCCTCCGACCTCTCCGAGTCCACCTCCATCGGCTACACCATCACCTCGGAGGACGACGCCATCGAGGGCGTGAGCTCGGGCGACTACTACGCCGCCGTGGTCATCCCCGAGGACTTCTCGGCAGACCTGCTCACCACGCTCACGTCTAACCCCGTTAAGGCGGAGGTGAAGTTCTACCAGAACGAGAAGAGCAACGCTATCGCGCAGATCGTGACCAACAAGGCCTCGACCGCCATCAAGAATGACATCGACGAGTCGTTCGCGAGCGCCATCACCACCGTGGGCGCCGGCGTGCTCGACCAGCTTGGCACCTACCTCGACGACGACAACCTCACCGAGGTCGCCAACAAGCTCGACACGGCCATCAACAGCGCCTGCGACACGCTCAACAACACCGCGAGCCAGATGCGCGGCCTGTCCTCCTCGCTCTCGAGCGTGCAAAGCATGCTCGGCTCGAGCTCGAGCGCCTCGGCCTCGTCGCTCTCCTCCACGCTCGACGTGAGCAACACCCTCTCCGGCACCGCGAGCAGCGTCCGCGACCTCAGCAACACGCTTGACGGCGCCACGAGCTCGGTGAACGACGCCCTGGCGAGCAGCGCCTCGAGCCTCGACTCGGTCGCTTCCGCCATCGACAACGCCTTCGCGGCTGCTGACGGCCCCACCGACTCCTTCATCGAGACCCTCGGCAAGGCCCAGACCACCGCGAGCACTAACCAGGAGCGCCTGAACGCCCTGGCGACCCGCCTCGGCGACGCCGCTGCCGTCTTCCAGAACGCGATGAACTCGCAGGAGGAGGGTTCGGCCACCTACAACACCATGCAGGACCTCTACTACACCTGCCTCGAGCTCAAGGAGAACGCCGAGGCCAGCGCCAAGTCGCAGGGCGAGCTTGCCACGCAGCTCGGCGCGGCCAAGAAGGACCTCGAGGACGGCAAGACCGTCACCGAGACGCAGCGCGCCGAGCTGAAGCAGCTCGTGGCCGCCGCCAAGAGCGAGATCACGGCCGTCCAGACCGACTACGAGTCCAACCTCAAGGGCACGCTCAATAAGCTCGCGAGCCAGATCGACTCCTCCGCGAGCGACGCCGACGGCATCGTCTCGAGCCTCAACTCCACGCTGAGCTCGGTGAGCTCCACCGCAAGCTCAGCCGCGAGCACCGTGGGCACGGCCGCGAGCTCCATCGACGAGGTGGCCTCCACGCTGGAGACCGCCGCCACCAAGATGAGCGACCTCCACGCGCGCCTTGCCGCCGCCATCGAGTCTGACGACGTCAACCAGATCCGCACCATCCTCTCTGGCGACGTCACCTCGCTCGCCTCCTTCATCTCGAGCCCGGTGGAGATGGACCGCACGCCCATCTACCCGATCGAGAACAACGGCAGCGCCATGGCGCCCTTCTACACCACCCTTGCCATCTGGATCGGCGGCGTGGTGCTGGCGGCCCTCGTCAAGGCCAACGCCAGCGAGAAGGCCCTTGAGGAGACCGGCTGCAGCCACACGCAGGCCTACATCGCGCGCCTTGCGCTCTTTGCGGGCGTGGGCATCCTCCAGAGCACGCTCATCTGCGCCGGCGACCTCTTCTTCCTGGGCGTCCAGTGCGAGAACCCCGCGATGATGTTCCTCGTCTGCTGGGCCGCGAGCTTTACGTTCGTGAACATCATCTACGCCCTCACCGCGAGCTTCGGCGACGTGGGCAAGGCCATTGCGGTCGTGCTCATGGTCATTCAGGTGGCGGGCTCTGGCGGCACGTTCCCCAAGCAGATGCTGCCCGAGGCCTTCCAGGCGCTCTACCCGTTCCTGCCCTTCGTCCACAGCGAGGACGCCATGCGCTCGGCCATGTTCGGCGTCTACAACAACGACTACTGGGCGTGCCTGGGCAGGCTCCTCTGCTTCCTCATCCCGGCGCTTCTGCTCGGTCTGTTCCTGCGCCGCCCCATCATCCGCCTGAACGAGTGGGTGGAGGAGAAGCTCGAGAGCACCAAGGTGATGTAGCGTTTCCCCGCGTGCCGGCTAGGCTGGTGCGTAACAACCAGAACAGCGCATGTGCGCTGCATACGGACGCGAGATGTCGGGGGGCATCTCGCGCCCGCTTTTTTGTGCGCCCGGTTGAGCCCTGCGTGCCGCCGCCCGAACTGTCAAACTGGAGGCATGAGATACGCGAAGGTCGTGCCGGACATCCCCACCCGCGCCATCGACGGGTGCTTTGACTACGCCATCCCCGCACAGCTCGAGCAGGGCTGCGAGGTTGGCTGCTGCGTCCTTGTGAGCTTTGGCCACAGGGACGTGGTTGGCTATGTCACGGCCGTGACCGCAGAGCCGGGGGAGGGCGTTGACCCCGCCCGCGTGCTACCCGTGCAGCGTGTGTTGTCGGCCCCCGCCTTTGACGAGGTGGGCGCCGAGCTGGCCACGTGGATGAGCCGCGAGTACGCCGCGCCTCTGCCCGTGTGCCTGCGCCTTATGATGCCGCCTGGCCAGACCATGCGCGTCCGCCGCGAGGACGGCGGCGAGTGGCAGCTCGTGGTGGAGCGCACGAACGCGGTGGACGATCGCTGGGCCTCCCTTACCGAGGCTGGCCGCGCCTACGTACCGCGCGCGAACGCCCACAAGCAGGTGCGCGTGCTGGAGGCCCTTTGCGAGGGCCAGATGCGCGTTGCCGAGCTCTCGGCCATGGTGCCGGGCGCCGGTGCGGTGGTGACCTCGCTTGCCAAGAAGGGCGTCGTGGCCGTGGAGCACCGCCGCCGCGTGAGGGGAGCGGGGGAGACGACCACGCTTTCCAGCGCCGCCGCTCCGCGCCCGGAGCGCCTCACGGCGGGGCAGAACGAGGCGCTTGCCGCAATCGAGCGCGCCACGGACGCCGCACGCGGCGACGTGGTGCTGGTGGACGGCGTCACGGGCTCCGGCAAGACGGAGGTCTACCTCAGTGCCATCGAGCGCGTACGCGCCGAGGGGCGCGGCGCCATCGTCCTCGTGCCAGAGATCTCGCTCACCGCCCAGACGGTCGGCCGCTTCCGCAGCCGCTTCGGCGACGACGTGGCCATCCTCCACTCGCGCCTCTCCACCGGCGAGCGCTTCGACCAGTGGGACATGGTCCGCACGGGGGCGGCGCACGTGGTCGTGGGCGCGCGCTCGGCTCTCTTTGCGCCTCTCGCGAACGTGGGCCTCATCATCGTGGACGAGGAGCACGAGGGCTCCTACAAGCAGGACCAGGCGCCCCGCTACCACGCCCGCGAGGCCGCGGCCGAGCTTGCGCGTCTGCGCGGCGCGGCGCTCGTGCTGGGCTCTGCCACGCCTTCGCTCGAGAGCCTGCAGCGCTGCCGAGCCGGCAGCTGGCGTGGGGCGACGTGGACCCGCGTGGAGATGCCCGAGCGCCCGGGAGGGGCCGTCCTTCCCAGCGTGCGGGTGGTGGACATGCGCCAGCAATTCGCCGCCAAGAACGGCAGCTGCTTCTCCACCGTGCTCAAGGATGCGCTCGCGGGCGTGGTGCGTCGTCGCGAGAAGGCCGTGTTGCTCCTCAACCGCCGCGGCTTCGCGAGCTTCCTCATGTGTCGCGAGTGCGGCTGCGTCCCCACCTGCACGCACTGCTCCACCGCCCTTACCTATCACGAGCGCACCCACAGCCTTGTCTGCCATAGCTGCGCCCGCAGCTGGCCCGTGCGCGCCTATCCCGACCCCTCCACCAAGTGCCCGAACTGCGGCAGCCGCTACCTCGCCCAATATGGCCTGGGCACCCAGCGCGTGGAGGACGAGCTGAAGATGCTGCTCTCTGCCGTCTCTGAGGCGGGGGAGGGCGAAGGCGCAGGCGCAGCGGCTGCTGACGGCTTTGATGGCAAGGGCGTTGGTCGCGCGCCCGCGGGCGCCGCCGCCGAAGCCGCCGCCGAAGCCGGCGCCGTTGACGCCTCAGTCGCGGGCGCTGCGGTTTCCGTATCTGGCATCGCCGTCAGCGACGGCGACGACGCCCGCCCCGCAGACTCCGCATCTGCCGCTGAGGCCGCTTCCCCCGAGGAGGACGCCGCCGTGAGCCGCGTGGCCGGGGTCGACATTATCCG
>CAVIES010000081.1:0-8549 GCA_963641675.1 Anaerovoracaceae bacterium | reverse complement strand
AAGGCAACAAAGACAGAGAACATGCCCCACGAGATTCCGCCGCGGGGCTCGATGTAGCCGAGCGTCTCGGCCATAAGCAGCCACACGGGCACGAAGACGACGCGCACGGTGGTGACGATGTTTGCGGGCGTCCAGATGCTGGACTTCTTAGCATCGGCCATGGCTTTAGGCCTCCTCACCCACGAGCTCGCCGTCGAGCTCGTAGCAGAACGAATCAATGAGCTTCACGCGGACAACGTCGCCAACGGCCGCCTCGCCCTCGGCGATGTGCACCGCCCCGTCGCAGTCGGGAGCCTGGAACCAGGCATGGCCGATGAGCTCGGTGACGTCGCCATCGGTGTCGATGCCGTCGATGATGACGTCAACGACCTCTCCCACGTGCGCGGCAGTGGCGGAGAAGCCCAGCTCCTCGGCAACGTTCACGAGCTGCTGAGTGCGTTCGAGCTTGACGTCCTCGTCAACTTGGCCGTCCATCTCGGCGCCGCGGGTGCCCTCCTCGGGCGAGTAGGCGAAGACGCTCGTGTAGTCGAACTCCTCGTCCTGGATGAACTGGAGCAGCTCCTCGAACTCCTCGTCGGTCTCGCCGGGAAATCCCGCCATACCGGTCGTGCGCAGCACCATGCCCGGAATCTCCGCGCGAAGGCGCGCGAAGAGCTCGGAGAACTCGGCGGCGTTGCCGGAGCGGTTCATGCTCTTGAGCACGCGGCCGTTGCAGTGCTGGATGGGGATGTCGATGTAGGGAAGCACCTCGGGCGTGTCGCGGATGGCGGCGATGAGCTCGTCGGTCATGCCCTCCGGCTGGAGATAGAGGACTCGCAGCCACGCCTTGTAGGGGCGCACGACTTCCGCGAGGCGAACGAGCAGGCTTGCGAGCGTGTCGCTCTCCCCCAGGTCCTGCCCCCAGATGCCCGTGTCCTGGCCAATAAGAACGAACTCGCGGACGCCGCTCTCGGCAAGTGCCTTGACCTCGGCCTCAATCTCCTTGTAGGCACGGGAGGCATAGCGGCCGCGGATGTAGGGGATGGCGCAGAAGGAGCAGAAGCGGTCGCAGCCGTCACTGATCTTGATGTAGGCGCTGGAGCCCTGCACCGTGCGAAGCGGCTGGGCAAGGGGGCCCGCTGCGGCGCCAGAAGCGGAGGGCACGACTGACTCATGGCCGAGCACGCCGTCCATGACGGACACGATCCCGTCCTCCTCGTCGGCGCGAACGAATGCTGCTACCTCGGGGAGCTCATGAGGCAGCTCGTCGCCGTAGCGGGACGGCACGCAGCCGCACATGACGATCGGCAGCTCGCGCACGCCCTCGGAGCGGGCCTCGGCAAGCTCGAGCGTGCGCTCGATGCTCTCGGACGTGGCGCTCGCAAGGAAGGAGCATGTGTTCACGATGACGGCGTCAGCGCCCTCGACCTCTTCGGACTCGCCGTAGCCCGCACGCGTGAGGAGGCTCCTCATTCTGTCGGTGTCGACCTCGTTCTTGGCACAGCCAAGGGTCACGTAAAGAACCTTGGGCGAGGTCATGCTTGCATCCTGGGACATGGGGGCCTTTCGACGTACGGTTGGAAAAGAACAGAAACAGGGGATGCGCTCTCCCCTAGCGGGGCTAGCGATAGTTGTTGAACTGCAGCGGGATACCGTAGTCCTGCTCGCGCAGGAACGAGATAACCTGCTGGAGGGCATCCTTGGAGGCACTGGTGACGCGAAGCTTGTCGTCCTCGACGGTGGCCTTGACCTTAAGCTTGAGGTCGCGGATGTCCTTGGAGATCTTCTTGGCGCACTCCTTGTCGATGCCCTGGACGATGTGGCCCACGACACGGACGGAGCCGCCGCTCGCAGCCTGGGGCTTGTCCCAGGAGATGCTCTTGAGGTCGACCTGGCGCTTCACGAGGCGGCCGTTGAAGACGTCGATGACCTGCTTGGAGACGAAGTCGGCGGGCGCGTTCACGGTGACGGTGGCATCGGCCTTGGAAAGCTCGATGGTGGCGCCGGAACCCTTGAGGTCATAGCGCTGCGTGAGCTCGCGGGCGGTCTGCTGGTAGGCGTTGTCGACCTCCTGCATGTCGACGGTCGAGACAACGTCAAAGCTGGAATCCTTGGCCATGGTTCATCTCCTTACCGGGAAATCCCTGGTAGCGGTAGCAAAATACTATTCTTCCTCGTCAGAGGTTTCTTCGTCAGAAGTCTCGTCGGAGGCAGCCTCGTCGGTGGTGGAGGCGCTCGGGTCGGTGCCCTGGATGGTGAGCGAGGAGACGCCGGCGCTCTTGCTTCCAAAGACCTGGCGCTCGCCGTTCTTGGTAACGGTCACCACGCTCGGGTCGCCCACGCGAATCTCGATGCTCTTGGTAACCGTGTACTCCTGGCTCCAGGCGCCGGTCACGGACTCGGCAACCTTCTGTTCGCCGTCGCATGTGATCTCGATCCAGGTGGTGGCGGAGTCGTCAACCGAGATGGAGACGACCGTCTCCTGCGAGGCAGCGGCGGCACTCGAGGCGGCTGCCTTCTCGGCGGCGCTCGAAAGCACCTGCTGCTCGAGCGTGGAGGACGAGGTCGAGGCCGCTGCCGTGTCAGACGTGACGGCCGTGACGACGTTCACCTTCTCGTTGGAGGCCTTGGCGGAGGTGCACGAGCGCACCGATGCGGAGATGATCAGCACGAGCACAATGACGAGCGCGAGGACGATCGCACCGGCGACGCGGCGAGGGTCGGACGCGAAGCTCTGCAGGGCTCCGGCCACGCCCTTCTTCTGAGGCTGCTGGCGGCCGTTGCGCGAGCGCGGGTCGCGGTTGGCACCAGAGGGCTGGCGGCGACGCACGTTCGGGCGGTCCGGCGAGGAGAAGTTCCTGTTCGACTGCCTGCCCGCACGCGTGGAGGACGGGCGATACGAGCTGGCGTCGGTGCCAAAGCGAAGGTCGTCGCTATAGCGGTCAGAGTCAACGGCACGGAAGGTCACGGTGTTTCCGGCGGCGTGCTCGCGGTTACGGTTGTAAGAGTCATCGTTCGAGCGGCTGCGACGGTAGCGGTCGGCCTGGGCGCGGCGGTTGCCGTTGGCCGAGGCGTTCGGGTTCCTCGTGGTATAGCGGCGCTCGGACGGCTCGCTGTTGCGATAGCTCTCATAAGAAGAATTGCCGTAGCTTCTGGAGCCAACAGAATCGCTGGCGTAGCCGGAGCCGTTCGAGTTACGTGAGCCGTTGCGCTCGCGGTACTCATCGCGATAGTCGTAGGGCGCGCGCTGCTGGCCGGAGCCGTTGCGCATGCCGTAGGAATCCCTGCCGAGGTCTGAGCGACCTGAGGGCAGAGACGTGGGCGTCATGGAGCTCGTACGTACCGGGCTCGTTGCGCTCGCGGGACCGTCGTATTGCGGCTCGTCCGAAAGGCGAGCAAGGCCGCGGGGAGCTTGGCCGGTCACGCCGGCGACATAGTCGGCATGCTCCTGCTCATACAGCTCGGTGATCTGCCTGGAATCAAGGCCGAGGTAGCGGGCATAGCTCGCGACCATGCCCTGGGCATAGCCAAGGGCCGGGAGGTGGTCGAAGTCGCCGGCCTCAAAGGCCTCGAGCACGCTCTCGCGCATGCGCAGCACCTTGGCGGCCTGCGGGATGGAGAGGCCGAGCGACCTGCGGCGCTGGTACAGAATGTCAGCGAACTTGGTACGTGCCATCAGCCCCTACACCTCCTTGTACTTAGCGTCTGCGGCGCGAAGCTCCTCAAGCCCCTCGGCATCGAGAAGGACCTCGCGCGGCTTGGAGCCGTCGGGCGGTCCGACGACGCCCTTCTGCTCCAGGTTGTCCATGATTCTGCCTGCCCTAGCGTACCCCACCTTGAGTCGGCGCTGCAGGCCGGAGGTAGAACCTAGCTGAGAGTCCACAACAATCTGTGCGGCCTCCCAAACGAGCGGGTCATCCTCGTCCATGCCGTCTGCGGTGGCGGCGCCGCCGGGCGCGGAAGGCGCGACGGCGGAGAGGATCTCTGCATGGTACTCGGGCTCGCGCTGGTCGCGGATGAATGTGACGACCGACTCGATCTCGTCGTCGCTCGCATAGGCACCAAGCACGCGGCGAAGCACGCCACCGCTCTTGCGGAAGAGCATGTCTCCCCTGCCCATGAGGCGCTCGGCGCCCGTCTGGTCGAGAATGACGCGCGAGTCGATGGAGCTCGAGACCTTGAGGGCCACGCGGGTGTCGACGTTGGACTTGATGAGGCCGGTGACGACGTCGGCGGAGGGGCGCTGCGTGGCGAGCACGAGGTGGATGCCGGCGGCACGGGCGAGCTGGGCAATGCGGACGATGGAGGACTCGACGTCCTTGCCGGCGACCATCATGAGGTCGGAGAGCTCGTCGATAACGATGACGAGATAGGGCATCGGCTTGGGCGGGTTCTCCATGTCGGCGAACTTACCGTCCTCGACCATCTTGTTGTAGACCTTGATGTCGCGGGCACCGGCACGTTCGAAGACCTTGAGGCGACGGTCCATCTCGGTGACGGCCCACTGAAGCGCGCTCGCGGCCTGGCGGGGCTCGGTCACGACGGGCACGTAGAGGTGCGGCAAGCCCGCGTAGCAGGAGAACTCGACGCGCTTGGGGTCAACGAGAATGAGGCGCACCTGCTCGGGCGTGGTGCGCATGATGAGCGACATGATGATGGCGTTGATGAGCACCGACTTACCGGAGCCCGTGGTGCCGGCGACGAGCATGTGCGGCATGCGCGCGAGGTCGGCGACGACGGGAGAACCCTCGGAGTCTCGGCCGATGGCAAACTCGAGCGGGCCGCCCTGCGCATAGGGCAGGACGTCGCCGAGAAACACGTTCTGGCGCTTCTTGTTGGGAATCTCGATGCCCACAAGCGAGGTGCCCGGGATGGGCGCAAAGATTCGCACGGACTCGGATGCCAGCGAGAGCTGGATGTCGTCCTGCAGGTTCGTGATCTTGTTGACGCGCTCGCCCTCGCCCATCTCGATCTTGAAGGTCGTGACGAGAGGACCAGCCGTCCAGCCGGAGACGCGGCTCTTGAGACCGAACTCCTCGAGCGTGGCCTGAAGGCGCTTGGCCGTGCGGTCGAGCTCGGAGTCAGAAGAGGCAGACGCTGCGGAGTTTGGGTTGGAGTCAAGCAGCGTAAGCGGCGGAAGCACAAAGTCCTCAGAGTCGTCGCCAGGGCGTGTGGGATTGTCGGGCGCGGCGGCCTGGCGCTTGCGCTGCCCACGCCCGGGACGGGGCTTCTCCTCGGCCGAATCTGAGGTGGAAGAGGCCTCGTCGCCGGAGGCCTTGCCCTCCCCCGCCTTGGCGCGACCGGAGGCCGCGAGCAGGAAGTCGGGGATGGCAGGCTCGTCCGCCTTGACGGGCTTCGCCTCGGCAACCTCTGCCGCGGGCTCCTCGGAAACGGAACCGAGCGGGGCTGGAATCTCCATGACGGGAACGATGCCGCTCAGCAGCTCGGAGTCACCGGCCTCGCCGGTGGCAGCCTTCTCGGAGTCGAGCTTGGGGTGACGCTTGCGACGGAGCACCGAAGTCTTGGGCTCAGCCGCATCGTCGCCAAGGTCCATGGCCAGGGTGGCCGTCTGGTGGTCCATGCGGGTCGTCTGCTGCTCGCCACGGCGGAGCACGCTCGTCTTGCGCGCGCCGATGAAGCTCGTGGCGGGCTCGTCCATGACAGAGGTCTCAGGCTCTGCGGGGTCATCCCAAGGGTCGGAATCGTCCCAGCCGCCCTGCATGGCCGTGCGCTCGGAGTGGCGACGGGTGGCACCGCGCTCACGGGCGGCGGCAACACGGTCAGCCGCCAGGCCCATGGAGCGCTGGATGCGAACCGCAAGGTTAGAGATGGAGAAGCCGCAGACCACGATGCCTGCGATGGCGAGGCCAACAAGCAGCACCATGCCGACGATCTGGCCGACGAAGGTGAGAAGCACCCACGCCACGCCGGAGCCGACGTAGCCGCCGCTCGTGATGGCGACCTCGGCCTCAAGCACGGCAGAGGCGCCATTGGCGGCCGCCGGCGAAAGGATGGAGAGCATCGAGAGCGCGCTCAGCACGATCATCGCAAGGCCAAGGGCCACGCGGGCGACGATCGAGCTGTCGGTGGGCAGAAACATCGTGATGCCGAAGAAGATGAGGGCGGCAGGCACGAGCATGGCGCCCTCGCCAAAGCCGAGCCTCAGGCCCTCGGCCATGGCGTGCGTCAGCAGCGCGTCGCTCGAGGATACGAGCGAGACGATCATGGCGATGGCGACGACGATGATGGCGACGCCGATGAGGTCGTTGGCGATGCCAGACTCCGCGCCGGTGGAAGCGGGCCTCTTCTGCTGGTTCTTCTTTTGTGCGTTTGAGCTGCGTTTTGCGGGCATGGCTCGCTAGACCTCCATGACGACGGGAATGACCATCGGGCGGGTGTGGGTCTTGGACCAGAGGTAGTTCGTGAGGGCGTTGCGCACCGACTTGCGAAGCACGTCGGAGCTCGGGCTGCCCTGGTTGTTCTTGGCGATGGTGTTGCGGACGAGGTCCTCGATGCCGCAGATGAGCTCGTCGTCGCTCGCAAAGGAGACGCCTCGGCTCGAGACATCGACCTCCTGCACCTTGAGGGTGCGGCTCTTAAGCGTGACGACACAGGTGACAATGCCGTCCTGCGCGAGCTTCTGACGGTCGCGAAGGACCACGGGGTCGGTATCGCCGATGCGCAGGCCGTCGACGTAGATGATGCCGGACTCGACGGAAGGCCCGATGGAGACCTTGCCGTCAGTCATCTGCAGGGAGTCGCCGTTATCGAGGATGAAGATGTTGCGCTTGTCGATGCCCACCTGCTCGGCGAGCTTGGCGTGGGCGCGCAGGTGCACGGCCTCGCCGTGCACGGGCATGAAGTTCTTCGGGTGCACCATGGCAAGCATCAGCTTGAGCTCCTCCTGGCGACCGTGACCGGAGACGTGCACGACGGCGTTGGACTTGTCGAAGATCTCGCAGCCGATCTTGGAGAGCGAGTTGATGATGCCCTGCACGCTCTTCTCGTTGCCGGGAACGGGCGTGGCGGAGATGATCACGGTGTCGCCCTCGCAGATGGAGAGGCTCTTGTGCTCGCCGTTGGCCATGCGCGCAAGGGCGGAAAGCGGCTCGCCCTGGCTGCCCGTGCAGAGCACGACGATCTTGTCCTCGGGGATGTCGCGCAGCTCGAAGGCATCGAGGATGTCCTCCTCGGCGATGTTGAGGTAGCCAAGCTGGCGGGCGATCTTGGTGTTGGTGACCATGGAGCGGCCGGTCACGACGACCTTGCGGCCAACCGCGGTGGCGGCGTCGCAGACCTGCTGCAGACGGTGGATGTGGCTCGAGAAGCTCGCCACGAAGACGCGGCCGGGAGCGTTCTTGATGATGTGGCGAAGTGCGGCGCCCACCGTGGCCTCACTCGGGGTGAAGCCCGGGATGTTGGCGTTGGTGGAGTCGGAAAGCAGCAGGTCGACACCCTGCTTGGCGAACTTGTTGATGGCGTTGTAGTTGGGCGTGACGCCGTCGATGGGCGTCTGGTCGAGCTTGAAGTCGCCCGTGTGCATCACGGTGCCGGCAGGCGTCTTGATGAAGATGCCGAGCGCGCCCGGGATGGAGTGCGTCATCGAGAAGAAGTGCAGCGTAAAGCAGCCGAGACTCACGCTGGAGGCATCGGTGACCTCGCGGAACTTCGGGCTCTTGATGTTGTGCTCGGCGAGCTTTCCCTCGACGAAGCCAAGCGTGAGCTTGCTGGAGAAGATGGGCACCTTACGCGTGAGGTCCATGAGTAGGTACGGGAGGGCGCCAGTGTGGTCCTCGTGGCCGTGGGTGATCACGATGCCACGGAGCTTCTCCTCGTTCTCGAGCACGTAGGTGTAGTCGGGAAGCACGAGGTCGATGCCGGGTTGGTTGTCATCGGGGAACATCAGGCCGGCGTCGACGAGCACCATGTCGTCGCCGCACTCGAAGGCGGTCATGTTCTTGCCGATGCCGTCAAGACCACCCAGCGGGATGATCTTCAGGGTCGGGTTGTTTGCCATATTTGGGTGGTTCTCCTTCGTTCGTGACTCGTATGCCTTAAAGCGGCTCGCGGCCGCATCTTTTCGCGAATGGTGCAGCTCGCCCAAGCGGCAGAGTGCAACTAAGTAATTATAACAGCGTGGGGAGGGTCCCACAAAGGAACCCTCCCCATCAAAAGCAATCAACGCATTTGGAATAAACGCCTGCTAGCGCCTATGCCTAGCCCTCGTGGTGACGACGCGGGGCACGGCCGGAGTTGCCGTTGTCGCCGGGACGACGACGGGGCTTGCGCTCGCCGCGGTCCTCGTGGCCGTGACCGCCCTTGCCAGAGCCGGCCGGAGCCTCGGGCTTGTCGATGCGGTCGAGGCTGATCTTGCCCTTCTCGTCGACCTCAAGCACGCGGACCTTGACCTCGTCGCCAACGTTGAGGACGTCCTCGACCTTGTCGACGCGGCCCTGGGCGACGCGGGAGATGTGGAGCAGGCCGTCCTTGCCGGGCAGAAGCTCGACGAAGGCGCCGAAGGGCTGGATGCCAACGACACGGCCGGTGTACTCCTCGCCCACCTCGGGGAC
>CAVIES010000080.1:0-8602 GCA_963641675.1 Anaerovoracaceae bacterium | reverse complement strand
CCACCATGTGCAACTGCGGCGCCAACTCCATCCCCGAGCTCCAGCAGAAGGCCCGCCTCACGCTCGTGAGCGCGACCTCCATCGTCGAGGGCGGCGCCCACGACGTCGTGGTGAAGGACCAGAACCACTAGGCCGCAAGCCGCTAAACAGCACGCATAAGATGCGGGGCGTCGGAATATCCGGCGCCCCGCTTTTCGTTTGGCCTGTCGTGGTGGGGGAGAGCGAAGGCCTCGTCTTGTCATGCAAGAGGGGCCTCGTCCGGAGCTCGGCCAAGCGGCTCGGCGGGACAAGGCCCGTTATGTCTTACTGCTCCGTGGCCCTCTGCTCGTGCTGGGCATACCAGGCCACGAGCGAGCCCTCGTCCATGGGGCGGGCGAAGTAGTAGCCCTGCAAGCGGTCTGCATCGTAGCCGATGGCAAGGTCTGCCTGGTTGGCCGACTCGATGCCCTCGGTGATGATGGTGTGGCCCATCTTGTGGAAGAGCTTGATGAGCTGGCTTGCCATGAGGCGGGCGCGCGGGTCGGTGCTGAGGCCGTCCATGAGCGACTTGTCGAGCTTCACGAACGAGAACGGCATGTTGAGGATGCTCGAGAGGTTGGAGTAGCCGGTGCCGAAGTCATCCATCATGAACTCGAAGCCGCGAAGGCCCATCTCGTACATGACGTCTGCCACAAGCTCGCCGTTCTCTGTGACGGTGCGCTCGGTGACCTCGATCTTGATCTGCTTGGGGGCAACTCCGTACTCAGCGATGGTGTCCATGAGCTTCGAGGCGAAGTCGCGCTCGAGCAACTGGCGCGCGGTGAAGTTGACGGAGACGTATTCGAGCTCGGGGATCCTTCCGGAGGAGAGGAGCTTGCAGACGTCCGTGACGACGACCCAGCTCACGTCATCGATGAGCTCGGAGTTCTCCACGATGGGGATGAACTCGTTGGGCGGCACGATCTTGCCGTCGACGCCGCGCATGCGCAGAAGAGCCTCGGCGCCCGCGAAGCAGTCGCTCGCGTGGTTGTAGACCGGCTGGTACCAGACCTCAAAGCGATGGTCGTCGATGGCGGTCTCTACCTCGTGGATGAGTTCGACGTGGCGGTGGAACGAGGCCGAGACCTCGTCCTCATAGCGTACGAGCGAAAGGTCGCGCTCCTTGGCGTACTCGTACGCGTACTCGAGGCGAGCGATGACCTCCTCGACCGAGCGCGGGTGCGTGCGCTCGTAGACGTACTCGACGATGGCGGAGTCCACCTTAACCTGGTACTCGCCGACCTGCCAGCTCCTGCGCATGCAACGCTGGACGCGATGGATGGCCTCGGCGGCGTCCTCCTCGGAATCCATGGGGCGGATGATGGCGAACTCCGCGCCGCCGAAGCGGAAGGCGTGACCGTGGGGAACCGCCTGCGCGAGTGCGGGGCCGACGGCGTGCAGGATGGTGTCGCCTCCGGTGTGGCCGTAGGCCTTGTTCACCTGCGTGAAGTGGCGAAGCCCGATGAGGATGACCTGCCGGCGCTCCCCATGCTTGTCCTCCAGGCGGTAGGCGAGCTCGGTCGCAAAGCTCTGGCGGTTGGAGAGCTCGGTCAGCTGGTCGATCTCCACGCGGCAGCTCTGGAAGTTCACGAAGATGATGAAGTTCGCGATGGCACCGATGATGCCGTTCATCAGCTCGTCGGGGTAGAGCAGCTGGAAGCCCACGAGCAGAAGCGCGATGGGCGGCACGATCTTGATGACGTTGCCGACTGCCTTGGTCGTGTGTACGTGGTTTCTCTGGTAGCAGACAAAGACGATGACGACCTCGGCCACAGCCGCTGCGTAGCCGATGCTGTTGAAGGGTCCGCGCGTATAGACCTGGCTCTCGTCAAAGTAGAAGAGAATCCCGGTGAAGAGGTTCACGACGCAGAGGGCCACATAGAAGTAGAAGATGGCCCGCTGCACCATCTTGGTGCGCCTGCGGCCGGCCGAATCGATGTTGTGCTCGTAGATGCGGTAGGTGAGGTACTGGCCGATGCAGATGGTCATGGTCACGCTCGAGAGGAAGTAGAGCGTGTTCACTCCGATGTCGATGAAGTCGGGGATCTTGCTCGCATGCGGCGCGAGGTAGACCGTGCAACAGTTGAGTGCGATCGAGACGGCGCAGACCGCCAGGCACGAGGCGTAGAGCCTCCTTCGCGGCGAGGAGGGCTGCGTGGGGTCGCGGAAGAAGAGGGCAAGGATGGCCGTGAGGATGAGGCCGACATACTCGCAGGTAAGCGACATGTCCGTCATTTCCGGCTCCTTCCCTAAACTTAATATATGAACGATACCAACTTTACCCGCCGTTTGGTTGCGGAAATGATACGAAAGTATGCATACTCGCTGCTGAACGGTCATGTTTGTGTAAACAGTTAGCCAAGTATAACTTAATCGCAGCGGCGCAGAGCTGGCCAAAGCTGGTAGTATGGAGCGGTTATCCATCCGTAACGCATGAAGGGGCACGAAGCATGTGCGACGAGAAGAGCACGCTCAAGGCTGATTTCCCGGCTTACGACGCCGCCGCCATTGAGAAGAAGTGGCAGGCCGCTTGGGACGAGCAGGGCACCTACAAGACCGACGAGGATCCCACCAAGCCCAAGAAGTACGTGCTAGAGATGTTCCCGTATCCCTCCGGCGACCTCCACATGGGCCACGCCCGCAACTACACCATCGGTGACGCCATGGCGCGCCAGGCCCGCATGCGCGGCTACGACGTGCTGCACCCCATCGGATTCGACGCCTTCGGCCTGCCCGCGGAGAACGCCGCCATCAAGCACAACACCCAGGCCGGCAAGTGGACCTACCAGAACATGGACAACGCCCTTGCCACCATGCGTCGCATGGGCTTCTCCTACGACTACGACCGCCTGGTTCGCACCTGCGACCCCGAGTACTACAAGTGGGGCCAGTGGACCTTCCTCAAGATGTACGAGAAGGGCCTGGTCTACCGCAAGAAGAACCCGGTCAACTGGTGCCCGGGCTGCAACACCGTGCTCGCCAACGAGCAGGTGACCGACGGCGTCTGCTGGCGCTGCGGCCAGACGCCCGAGAAGCGCGACCTCGAGCAGTGGTACCTCAAGATCACCGCCTACGCCCAGGAGCTCCTGGACGACCTTGAGAAGCTTCCCGGCTGGCCCGAGCGCGTGAAGCAGATGCAGGCCAACTGGATCGGCCGCTCCGAGGGTGCCGAGGTCGACTTCACCCTCTGCGACGCCGAGGGCAACCCCACCGACGAGAAGATCACCGTCTTCACCACCCGCGCCGACACGCTCTTCGGCTGCACCTTCTTCCTGCTCGCACCCGAGTACAAGGGCCTGACGGAGCTCGTCCGTGGCACCGAGTACGAGGCGGCCGTCCGCGAGGTCGTGGAGGGTGCCGCCAAGGTGAGCGCCGTCCAGCGCGCCCAGGGCGATCTCGAGAAGCACGGCGCCTTCACCGGCCGCTACATGGTCAACCCCATCAACGGCGAGAAGGTGCCCGTGTGGGTCGCCGACTACGTCATCTCCGACTACGGCACCGGCGCCGTCATGGCCGTGCCCTGCGGCGACCAGCGCGACTTCGAGTTCGCCCGCAAGTACGACCTGCCGATCGTGCCGGTGGTGCTCGAGGAGGACAACCCCCTCTACGCCGAGCTCAAGGACCAGGCCGATAAGGTCGTTACCTCCGTCGACTGGGAGGCCGCCATGGCGGCCGAGGGCAAGCTCGTCCAGAGCGGCAAGTACACCGGCCTCACCGGTGGCAAGCACTCCGAGGGCGAGGCCGCGGTCGTGGCCGACCTCGAGGCCGCCGGCACCGGCCGCCGCAAGGTGAACTACCGCCTGCGCGACTGGCTCATCAGCCGCCAGCGCTACTGGGGCAACCCCATCCCGATGATCCACTGCGACTGCTGCGGCATCGTCCCCGTGCCCACCGATCAGCTTCCGGTGACGTTGCCCGAGAACCTCGACCTCGGTGCCGGCGAGACGCTCGCCGAGTGCCGCGACTTCTACGAGACCACGTGCCCCGTCTGCGGCAAGCCCGCTCGCCGCGAGACCGACACCATGGACACCTTCACGTGCTCCAGCTGGTACTACATCCGCTACTGCGACCCGCACAACACCGAGCTGCCCTTCGGCCGCGAGGCGGTGGATCGCTGGATGCCGGTCGACAACTACATCGGCGGCATTGAGCACGCGATTCTGCACCTGCTCTACAGCCGCTTCTGGACCAAGGTCTGCCGCGACCTCGGCATGATCGCCGTGGACGAGCCCTTCACCAACCTGCTCTGTCAGGGCATGGTCAAGGACGCCAACGGCGAGACGATGTCCAAGTCCAAGGGCAACGTCGTGCCGCCGAGCGACGTCATCGAGCCGTACGGCGCCGACACCATGCGCCTCACGATCCTCTTCATCGCTCCGCCCGAGAAGGACTTCGACTGGAACGAGAACGCCGTCGCCGGCTGCAACCGCTTCCTCAAGCGCTCCTGGCGCATCATCTGGGGCCTCATGTCCGCGCCTGGCGCCAAGGTGGGCGCCGAGGTGGACGCGGCCGCCCTCACCGAGCGCGAGGCCGAGATCTGGCGCAGCCTCCACAGCCTCGGCTCTCGCTGCACGGCCGACTTCGACCGCTCGCAGTTCAACACCGCCATCTCCGCCGTCATGGAGCTCTGCAACTCCGTGAGCGCCTGGATGGGCGAGGTCCCGGCCGAGGAGCGCAACGCTGCGCTCAGCGCGCGACTCGCCCACGACATCGTGGCCATGCTCGCGCCCATCTGCCCGCACTGGGCCGAGGAGCTCTACCACGAGTGCCTGGGCCTTGAGGGTTCGGTCTACAACGAGCCCTGGCCCGAGTTCGACGCCTCGCTCGCCGTGGCCAACACGGTCGAGATCGCCGTCCAGGTCATGGGCAAGGTCCGCGGCCACGCCACCGTCGCCGCCGACGCATCCAAGGAGGAGACGGAGAAGGCCGCGCTCGAGGCCGTCGCCGCTCACCTCGAGGGCAAGACCGTTCGCAAGGTCATCGTCGTTCCCGGCAAGCTCGTGAACGTCGTCGCAAACTAGCATGCAAGAAGCCCCGTCGCACGCCGGCGGGGCTTTGTTCGGTTTCTTAGGAAGGCAAAACCATGAGGTGTCCCCGCTGCAGCAAGAACCTGGGCGACGGCCTGCTTCCGGCCCGTTGCCCCGAGTGCGGCCTCAAGCTCTCCGGCGGCGCCGGCGAGTCTATGAGCGAGCGTAGGGCCCATGCCGACCAGGCGCTTGCCTCGCGCAAGAGCGTCGAGGGGCTTTCGGGCAGGGGAGCGGGCAGGGTCCACAGGGGCTCCGGCACCAAGCGCACCACCCGCATCTTCCTTGGCTTTGCCCTCGTCGTCCTCTTCTGCGGCCTCGTTTTCTTCGTCGCCTACAAGGCGGAGGTCGTCGGCGGTCGTTCCGTGCCCAACGTGGTCGGCTGGAGCCAGGCCCAGGCCACCGAGCAGCTCGAGGACAAGGGCTTTGTGGTAGGCACGAACGAGGTGGAGACCTCGGAGGAGACTGAGGGTCGCGTCATCACGACGAACCCGGCGGCCGGCACGCGCGCGGCCAAGGGCTCGACCGTCACGATCGACGTCGCGGTGAGCGCCTCCGCAGACGCAGAGCAGTCGGCTGAGACCACCGAGTAGGCGTGCGGGAATGTGCTCTCCACGGAGTGCACAAAAATTATTTCTTGACGTGCTACCTGCCCGTTTACTACAATCGTTAACGATATGAGCACTGAATGAGGGATGTGGGGTGAGTTTTTCGCCCCGCATCTCTTTGTATGTAGGCCGGCGGCGCTGCCGCTAGAGGGAAAGGAGGGCCAGATGGCTACCGATATGAGCGAGGGCATCCTCGCCAAGCTCGAAGAGGCCTCTGCCTCCCACGGCGTCGACATCGTTGACGTCGAGGTCGTGGGCGCCACCAAGGCCCCGACGGTCCGTGTCCGCATCGACTGGCTCGACGAGGACAAGGGCACCATCTCGCTTGACGACGTCACCGCGCAGACCGAGTGGGTCTCTGCCGCCATCGACGAGCTCGACCCGTTCTCCGGCTCCTACATGCTCGAGGTGAGCTCGCCCGGCCTCGACCGACCGCTGCGCCGCGAGCGCGACTTTGTCCGCTATGCCGGCGAGCAGGTGGCCGTCACCACTACCGCCACCGAGGGGCGCAAGCGCTTCTCGGGCAAGCTCTTGGGCTTTGAGGATGGCGACGTCGTCGTCGAGACCGACGAGGGCGAGGTGCGCCTGCCGCTCTCCGAGCTTCGCCGCTGCACCATCAAGCCCACGTTCGAAAAGGGCGAGAAGAAGACCTTCGACAAGTCCAAGAAGTCCAAGTAACCAACACTAGGTAACGAGGCGCGGGAGGACCGCGCAAAGAGATCCAGGAGGGATAGACAAACATGGCATCCGAGATGATGGAAGCGCTGATGATGCTCTGCCAGGAGAAGCACATTGACGAGCTCTACCTGCTCGACCGCCTCGAGCAGTCGCTGGCCGCGAGCTACGCCAACGTGCTTCACCTCGACTTCGGCGCTAAGGTCACCATCGACCGCACCACCGGCAAGATCTACGTCTACAAGCTCGTCCCCAAGGACGACTCCATGGACGAGGAGGGCAACTACACCGAGTTCGACGAGGTCGACGTCACCCCCAAGGACACGAGCCGCATCGCCGCGCAGCACGCCAAGGCCGAGATCAACGCCATCGTGCGCAACGCCGCCCGCGAGCAGATCTTTGAGGAGTTCAGCGCCCGCGTCGGTGACATCATCACCGGCACCGTGCTGCAGTCCACGCCCGACTTCACCATCGTGAAGATCCGCGAGGGCGTCGAGGCCGAGCTGCCCCACTTCGACAAGAAGCGTCACCCCGAGGAGCGCAACGAGCGCCCGAACGGCGAGCGCTACAGCCACAACCAGCGCATCAAGGCCGTCATCATCGACGTCCGCGACCCCAACGCCAGCGTGCAGCCCGTCCGCGGCGAGCACTCCCGTCCCTCCATCGTCATCAGCCGCACCCACCCCGAGCTCATCCGTCGCCTCTTCGAGCTCGAGGTTCCCGAGATCTACGACGGCGTCGTCGAGGTCCGCTCCATCGCCCGCGAGGCCGGCGCCCGCTCCAAGGTCGCCGTGTCCTCTTCCGACGACCGCCTCGACCCGGTGGGCGCCTGCGTCGGCCCCAAGGGCAGCCGCGTGCGCACCGTCGTGGGCGAGCTCCGCGGTGAGCGCGTCGACGTCGTGCTCTGGAGTGACGACCCGGCCAAGTGCGTCGCCAACGCGCTTTCCCCGGCGAAGGTCTCCCGCGTGATCGTCGATGCCGAGAACAACTACGCCACGGTCATCGTGCCCGACGACCAGCTCTCCCTCGCCATCGGCAAGGAGGGCCAGAACGCCCGTCTCGCCGCCCGCCTCACCGGCATGCACATCGACATCAAGAACGAGTCGCTCGCTGCTGGCATGTTCTCCAACATCCCGGCCCCCGTTGAGGAGCCCGAGGACCTCGTTGGCGATGAGGAGGCCCACCGCTGCGAGTACGTGAGCCCCTCTGGCGTGCAGTGCCGCAACATGGCCCGTCCGGGCTCTGAGTTCTGCGGCGTCCACGAGAAGATGGCCCTCGTCGAGTCTGCCGAGGTCTCTGACGACCCGGATTCCCTCATCTAGGAGAGAACCCATCCGGGGCGTAGAGCCCCAACCTTGTAACCCCCGCGGGAGCTTTCCCGCTCACTCTTAAGGAAGGCAGGCCACATGGCAAAGACTCGTGTATCTGAACTTGCCAAGGAATTTGGCATGACCAGCAAGGAGATGCTGGGACATCTCGCCGACATGAAGATTCCGGCGAAGTCGGCCTCGAGCGCCCTCGAGGACGCCTATGTCTCCATGGTCCGCAAGAAGATGGCCCCCATTCTCGAGGCTCGCGCCGCAGAGATCGAGGCCGCCAAGAAGGCCGAGGAGGAGGCCCGCGCCAAGGCCGAGGCCGAGCAGAAGGCCAAGGACGAGGCCGAGCGCATCGAGGCCGAGAAGCGCCGCGAGGCCGAGCGTGCCAAGGAGGCCGAGGAGCGCGCCAAGGCCGAGGCCGAGCGCAAGCGCAAGGAAGAGGAGCGCGCCGAGGCCGAGCGCAAGCGCAAGGAAGAGGAGGAGAAGAACCGCGTGCGCGACACCGCCCCCAAGTCGGTGCCGTCCATGACGAGCCTCCTCGACCAGATCGCCCAGCAGGAGCAGATCCTCAAGGCCCAGCGCGAGGAGCAGGCCGCCAAGAAGGCCGAGGCCTCCGGTAGCCGTGGCCGCCGCGGCGCCCAGCACGCCGCTTCCGCCGACAACGCCCCCGCCAACCCCGACAAGGCCGCCAAGGCCGGTCGCGGCAAGCACAAGCACCGCGACGAGGAAGACGGCGAGGACCGTTACAGCCGCATGGCCAAGGCCGCCGAGGAGTACAACCGCGAGCGCGTCCTCGAGGAGGCCCGCGCATCCGTTGAGGAGGCCAGCCGCGAGAGCACCGGCCGCCGCAAGAAGCGCAAGGAGCGCCGCCAGAAGCAGGCTGAGCAGGCCGCCGAGCAGCAGCGCATCGAGGAGGCCCTCGCCAACGACCAGGACATCACCAAGCTTGACATGGTGAAGG
>CAVIES010000079.1:0-8885 GCA_963641675.1 Anaerovoracaceae bacterium | reverse complement strand
AGTCCTGAGCTCGCACGAAGGCCACATTAAGTGGCCTTCGGCTCATGCGGAATCTCGCGCGGCGCGGCACCCCCTTGGCCCCGGCTCACGGTGCTGGGCCACCCGCAGGCGGATACAAACTGTCCACTTGTGCGCCTCTACAGGCTTCTTGTTCCGCAGCGGCGTACAAACGGACAGCACGCACGCCCCTGCGGGTTTTCGATGCCGCAGATGGATACAAATTGCCAAAATGCATGCTCCTGCGGCATTGTCGAGGCACCATCAGCTGCGCTCGCGCGCATCTCCGCAGGTAGATTGCCTGGGCCAAAACGCCACACGCTCGCCAACGTCGCATATCGATACAAATTGCCAATTTGCACGCTCCTGCGGGTCTTCAATGCCGCAGATGAATGCAAATTGCTCGTTTGCGCTCTTCCCGATGGCATGGCGAGCTTCCTAGCCCCTCCCAACGGAGATACAACAGACGCATATAAGAGCTGCGGGGATTCCGTTGGGAATGTGGGGGCTTGGCGTGGCTCCGGTAGCATTGGGAGGGACGAGAGGAGGAGCGTGGCTGGTACGCCCTATAGCAATGACAATTACGGCAGGCATGCCCGCCACGTCTCTGGCCGTGCGCAGGCGCAGAATCCTTACGCTCGCCAACCGCAGGCCTCGCGTGATGCGCAGAGGCCTTCGGCGTCTTCTCCGTCGCAGCAAAATCCTTATGCCCAGCAGCCCCAAGCTGCAGGATCTCCGCAACGCAATCCGTACACGCAGCGGCCGCGGGCCTCGCAGCAAAATCCTTATGCCCAGCAGCCCCAAGCTGCAGGATCTCCGCAAAGTAATCTGTACACGCAGCAGCCGCGGACCTATGCCTCGCC
Organism: Anaerovoracaceae bacterium; assembly: GCA_963641675.1. Taxonomy (GTDB): domain Bacteria; phylum Actinomycetota; class Coriobacteriia; order Coriobacteriales; family Atopobiaceae; genus Parolsenella. The sequence continues at coordinate 8,025 of CAVIES010000079.1, read as the reverse complement.
GCAGCGGACGCCGGTGCCTTCTCCCCCGCAGCAGAACCCCTATATCCCCAAGGGCGCCTCTTCGCAGCCGGTGCTTCGGCGCAAGCATGCCAAGGGGCGCGTGGCCACGCCGGTTACGCGGGGAGATTACGAGTCTGCTTACCTAGACGAGGTGCCGCAGCAGCAAAGAGGGCGCCGCGGTGCCGGCCGCACGCCCAGGCCTCCGCGCGAGCGCAAACGCGCCACGCATGGTGGGGCCGCCTTTCTCATGTGGCTCGTCATGCTCGCCGCGCTCGCCCTTATGGCCATCCGGCTCTTGCCCGCAAGCGCGGCCAACGGGCGCATCGTGCCCGAGGTCGTCTCGTTCATCCCGCTGGCGCTTATCCCCAGCGCCGTCTTCCTCGTGCTTTCGCTCCTATGGCGTCGCCGGCTGCTTGCCGTCGTCTGCCTCTTCGCACTCGTGGTGAACGGCTCGTGGCACCTCGGCTACTTCACGGGCAGCGCCCGCGTCTCCACCGAGGCCGCCTCCACCGCCATCACCACCACGAGCACCACGGACAACGTCGCCCGCGTGATGACGCTCAACACCAACCACGGTGCGGCAAGCGCCAAACAGATCGTGGAGCTCTGCCGCTCGCAGCACGTGGAGGTCCTCTGCCTGGAGGAGCTCACCGACACCATGGTGAACGACCTCGAGGCCGCCGGCATCGACGAGCTGCTCCCCTACCACGTGGTCTCTGAGGAGGCCACCGCCATCAGCAACGGCGGCAAGAACGGCATCTGGACGGCCACCGAGCAGGCCGACGTCTCGCGAAATCTCCTGCCCATCCAGACGAGCTCCATGCCGGCCGTGAGCATCACGGTGGGCTCGCGCACGGTACGCTTCGTGGCCGTGCACCCCAACTCGCCCGTCCGCGGCGCCCAGGACCTCTGGGACGAGGGCCTCTCCACCATCGGGTCGCTCTCTGACTACGACCACGCCTACGTGATCATGGGCGACTTCAACTCCACCTGGGACCACGCGCGCTTCCGCGAGCTTCTGGGCACCACGTTTGCCGACGCCTCGGAGGAATCCGGCCAGGGCTTCCACATGACCTACCCCTCGGGCCTCCTACCCTCTCTTATTGAGATAGACCACATCGTCTACTCGAAGGACTCGGGCATCACCGTGAGCTCGCTCGACACGGTCAATATCTCCGGTACCGACCACAAAGCGCTGCTCGGCACGCTCGAGGCGAGCTAGGCGGAGCACACGGGCCCCGTCACTCGCCGAAGGGCACGCGGCAGGCACCGCACTTGCTCGCGAAGTAACGGTAGAAGGAGTCCCTGAACTGAAGCTCTTGGATGATCCTCTTGAGATGCACGGGGTCGTCGGGCATGAAAGCCACGTCTAAGTCCGCATCGAACTCCTCCACGGGCACGGGCGCGAGGCCCATCTGCAGCTCCAGCGAATATGCGGGCTCGCCCTCGCAAGGGGTTGCCGCGCATGCGACGGCACAGACATGTGCGTCGCCTAGGGCCAACACGGTGTCTTCCACGGTTTCCTCCCAAACCGCCTACCCGGGGACATCCCCGGGCACCCCCTGGCCACATGGTATTGCTGAAAGCTCACTGAAAGTAAGTTGAACCCTCTGCAGCCGCTCGTATGTCACGAGCTAGCAACAATTCACCCTTTATAAGTGGTGCGCATGCCTATCTACCTGCGGGTTAAAGAAATCGTTACCTAAAACCGTAAATTCCTACTGGTTTAGTTGGTTTATTCGTGGCATACTGCTCTCAACGAAACGGAGGGGCATTCCGGAGGCCCCGTCGCATCGATACGTTCAGAAGGCACATCAACGACCCTTCCCAAGGCGGCAAGAACCCGCCATCCAGTACGGGCGCGGCCACACGCAACCACGCCCAAAGCCACAAGGAGGCTTCCCATGCGCGTCGCTAACCACGTTGAGGCACTTATCGGCTCCACCCCCCTCGTCGACCTCTCCGCCCTCCTTCCCGAGGAGGCCCAGGCCGCCGGCACCCGCGTGCTCGGCAAGTACGAGGCCACTAACCCCGGCGGCTCCGTGAAGGACCGCGTCGCCCGCTACATGCTCGACGCCGCAGAGGCGTCCGGCGAGCTCAAGGCCGGCGGCACCGTCATCGAGCCCACGAGCGGCAACACCGGCGTCGGCCTTGCCATGCTCACCGCCGCCCGCGGCTACAAGATGATCCTCACCATGCCCGAGACCATGTCCATCGAGCGCCGCAAGCTCGCCGCCTCCTATGGCGCAGAGATCGTGCTCACCCCCGGCTCCGAGGGCATGAAGGGCGCCATCGCCAAGGCTGAGGAGCTCCACGCCGAGACCCCCAACAGCATCATCGCCGGCCAGTTCTCCAACCCGGCCAACCCCCGCGCCCACTACGAGACCACCGGCCCCGAGATCTGGGCTGACACCGAGGGTTCCGTCGACGCCATCGTCGCCGGCGTGGGCACCGGTGGCACCATCTCCGGCACCTCCAAGTTCCTGAAGGAGCACAAGCCGAGCGTCGTCGCTGTCGCCGTCGAGCCGGCCGAGAGCCCGGTCCTCTCTGGCGGCAAGCCCGGCGGCCACAAGATCCAGGGCATCGGCGCCGGCTTTGAGCCCGAGAACTTCAAGCGCGAGGTCGTGGACGAGATTCTGCCCGTCGCCTCCGCCGACGCCATCGCCACGCGCGCCAAGCTCGCCTCCGAGGCGGGCGTGCTCGTGGGCATCTCCTCCGGCGCCTCCGCCTTTGCCGCCCTCTCCGTGGCCTCCCGCCCGGAGTTTGCCGGCAAGACCGTCGTGGCCGTGCTGCCCGACACCGGCGAGCGCTACCTCTCCATGGACCTCTAGGCACTCCCCCGGGCCGTCCCCACGGCCCTGCCGTTAGGCACCTCTCCTCTCCTTCCAAAGCTGTAGGCAACCCTCCAACCCCGCCTGCGGCAAGCGCCACGTCCCCTCCCTTCAGGACGTGGCGCTTTTTTGTGGGTGGGCTGGGCGTATGTGCACCCGGGCGCGCGGTGCGCTAAGCTCTCCCGAGCACATTTGCGGGCACATGCCCGCTCCAATAGGCGCGAGGGATACCCCTCGCTTACGGGCAAAAGGTGACCCGAGAGGTGATTGACATGGAGAAGACCCAGCTAGACGCTACCGCCACGAACTCCCTTGAGTTCTTCGCTACCTGCCCCAAGGGCTTTGAGCAGCTGCTTGCCGGCGAGCTCGCGAGCCTCGGAATCACGGGTGTGCGAGCGTTACGCGGCCAGGTGGCCTTCTCCGGCACGCTCGCTCACGCCTACAAGGCATGCCTCTGGAGCCGCATCGCCTCTCGCGTGACGCTCGTGCTTGCCCACGTCAACTCCGCCACCTCCGACGAGCTCTACGAGGGCATCTCCGCCATTGCGTGGGAGGAGCACCTGAGCCTGCGCGAGACCTTTGCGGTTGATGCCCACGGCACCAACGACCAGCTCCGCAACACCCAGTTCGTGGCTCTGCGCGCCAAGGACGCCATCTGCGACCACCTGCAGGCACGCCTCGGCGGCCGCCCGAGCGTCGACGTCCGACACCCCGGCGTCACCGTGGTGGTGCGCGTGCGCGGCAGCCGCGCCACCGTTGGCATCGACCTCTCCGGCGAGCCGCTCTTCCACCGCGGCACCGGCAGGCGCAACACCGACGACGGCCTGGGTGGCCTTCGCTCAGACTACGCGGCAGCCCTGCTGGCCGCCGGCGCTTGGCACCGCTGCTGCCGCCAGGCATCTCCCGTGCTCGCCGCCGCCTTCGCGGGCTCAGGTGCCCTAGCCGTGGAGGCCGCGGGCGCCGTGCTCGACCGCGCCCCCGGCCTCTTGCGCCCGCGTTGGGGCTTCGAGCGCTGGCTCGGCCATGACACGGAAGCCTGGAACGCGCTTCTCGACGAGGCCGACGAGCGCTCCGAGAAGGGCGCCGAGCGCGCCGAGGCCCTGCGCATCCTCTCGCTCGACACGCGCCCGGGCGCCACGTCTTCCATAAAGAGCGCCCTGCGCGCCGCCGGCCTCGACGTCGCCGTGGAGGCCGTTGCCAACAAGGATGCCCTCGCCGGCGCACTCGCGGGCGCGGAGGCCGCCGCCACGCTCGGCGTCTGCGACCTCTCGTGGCTGCGCGGCGAGGAGCTCGCCCGCGAGGTGGCCGCGCTTTCCTGCGCCACCGCCGTGGCCGACACCCTGCCCGCAGGCTCGCGCTTTGCCGCGCTCTCGCTCGGCCGCAGCCTCGATGCCGCGCTGGGGCTCACCCCGGCCGAGAGCCACGACACCCTCATCGGCCGCGACGAGGCCGCGCTTCGCGTCTACGAGGCCGGAGCCGCGCAGGCCGCTCCCGCAGAGGGCGAAGAGCCCGAGGCCGCGCCCACGCCCCGCGCGAGCGTGACCCTCAAGGACGGCACCACCATCCCCGTGCTCGTCGCCGCCTCCGACCAGTTCGCCGCGCGCCTCCAGAAGGTGGCCAAGCTCCGCGCCAAGTGGGCCCGCCGCGAGGACGTCTCCTGCTACCGCGTCTATGACGCGGATCTCCCCGACTACGCCGTGGCCATCGACCTCTACCAGGCAAGCGAGGCCGCGCGCGGCCGCGACAAGGGCGGCCGCTGGCTCGTGGTGCAGGAGTACGCCGCGCCCAAGGGCATCGACCTCGACCTCGCGCACCGCCGCCTGCTCGACGTCCTTGCCATCGCTCCCGTCGTGCTCGGCGTCAAGCCCGAGGACGTGACGCTGCGCGTGCGCAAGCGTGCCAAGGGCGGCTCGCAGTACGCCAACGCCGCGCAGACCGAGAAGCCCGCGCAGGGCGCCGCCCGCGCAGGCGACGCCAAGCCCGGCCGCAACGAGCGCCGCGGGCGTCTTTCGCTCGCACCGGGCGCCCACCTCGTGGACGAGGGCGGCCTCACCTTTGAGGTAAACCTCGCCGAGCGCCTCGACACGGGCATCTTCCTCGACCACCGCGACGTCCGCGGCCAGGTGCGAGAGATGGCCAAGGCCACCCAGGGCTCCAAGCGCTTCCTCAACCTCTTTGCCTACACCGGCACGGCCACCTGCTACGCGGCAGACGGCGGCGCCAAGCACACCACCACGGTCGACCTCTCGCGCACCTACCTCGACTGGGCCGAGCGCAACATGGCAAGGAACGGCTTTGAGGGCGACGAGCACGAGTACGTGCAGGCAGACGTCGTGCGCTGGATCAGCGAGCAACGCCGCACGCCCCACCGCTGGGACCTCGTCTTCTGCGACCCGCCCACCTTCTCCAACTCCAAGCGCATGGGGCGCGACTCGTTTGACGTCCAGCGCGACCACGCCGAGCTGCTCATCGGCATCTCGCGCCTGCTCACGAGAGACGGCGTGTGCCTCTTCTCGTGCAACCTGCGCGGCTTCACCCCGGATGTGGAGAAGCTCAACCGCTTTGGCGTGGATATCAAAGATGTCACGGAGGGCACGATCCCGGAGGACTTCAAGCGAAACGCGAAGATCCACCACGTCTACCTTGTGCGACGCACGCCAAAACAAGGGCAGTAGCTCACGTTTTAGTCACTTCGGCGCTTTTGCGAAAACCCTTACGAAAGTCGTCGGTTAAGGCTCGCGCCATTTGCGGCGCAAATACCTAGAATGGTTCGTTAGCAACAAGCGCGGCCTTGCGTAATTTGGGCCGCGAAGGCACAAAACAAGGAGTCACTTTGGCAGCTACCAAGGCAGCCGGAAAGTCGGCAAACAAGGCCATCCCCGTGAGCGCGGCAATGATGCTCGTCGCGCTCGGCGTCGTCTACGGTGACATCGGCACGAGCCCGATGTACGTGATGAAGGCCATCGTCAACGGAAACGGTGGCCTCACCACCGTGAGCGAGGAGCTCATCCTCGGCGCCCTTTCCCTCGTCATCTGGACGATGACGCTCGTCACCACGGTCAAGTACGTGCTTGTGGCCATGAAGGCCGACAACCACGGCGAGGGCGGCATCTTCGCCCTCTACAGTCTGGTGAAGAGAAGCGCCAAGTGGCTCATCATCCCCGCCATGATTGGCGGCGCGGCGCTGCTCGCCGACGGCGTGCTCACCCCCGCCGTCACGGTCACCACCGCCATCGAGGGCCTGCGCTCCATCGGCATCGGCCACGCCCTTCTCGGCGACGGCCAGAGCAAGGTCGTCATCATCACCATCGTGATCATCTGCGGCCTGTTCTTCGTGCAGAAGGCCGGCACTTCGAGCATCGGCAAGGCCTTCGGCCCCATCATGACCTTCTGGTTCCTGTTCCTGGCCGCGGCCGGCGTCGCCAACTTTGCGGGTGACCTCTCCATCCTGCGCGCGCTCAACCCGCTGCGCGGTCTGGCGCTGCTCTTCTCGCCCGTTAACCACGCGGGCTTGGGCATCATGGCGTTCGTGTTCCTCTGCACCACCGGCGCCGAGGCGCTCTACTCCGACATGGGACATGTGGGCGCCAAGAACATCTACGTCACCTGGCCGCTCGTCAAGGTGTGCCTCATCCTCAACTACCTCGGCCAGGGCGCTTGGATCCTCAAGAACGTCGACAACACCGCCGTCGCTTCCCTCGAGGGCCTCAACCCCTTCTACCAGATGCTGCCCGAGATGATCCGCCCGTTCGCGATCATCCTCTCCGCCGTGGCGGCCATCATCGCCTCCCAGGCGCTCATCACGGGCTCCTTCACGCTCGTCTCCGAGGCCACGCGCCTCGACCTCATGCCCCACATGCAGATCTCCTACCCGTCCGAGACCAAGGGTCAGCTCTACATTCCGCTGGTCAACAACATCATGTGGGTCGGCACGATCTTCATCGTGCTCATCTTCCAGACCTCCGAGCGCATGGAGGCCGCCTACGGCCTGGCCATCACAGTGACGATGCTCATGACCACGACGCTGCTGGTGAGCTACATCGCCTGCGTGCGCCACAAGAAGGTGCTCGCGGCCGTCTTCGCCGTGGTCTTCGGCCTCATCGAGATCTCGTTCTTCGTCTCTTGCTGCACCCTGTTCTTCGAGGGCGGCTACGTGATGATCATCCTCGCGGGCATCCTCTTCTACGTCATGTACGTCTGGCGCCGCGGTACCGCCATCGAGCGCACCCAGAGCGTCTACCTACCGGTCGAGAACTACCTCGACCAGCTCAAGCGCCTCTCCGAGGACGAGAGCATCGAGCTCATCGCCGACAACCTGGTGTTCCTCACCAACGACTCGTCCACCGACGTGCTCGACCGCGACATCCTCTACTCGATCCTCGACAAGCACCCCAAGCGCGCCCACGCCTACTTCTTCATCAACGTGCGCGTGACCGACGAGCCCTACACCCACGCCTACAGCGTCAACTCGTTTGGCACCGACTTCGTCTTCAAGGTGCAGCTGCAGCTTGGCTTTAAGGTGAACCAGCAGGTGAACGCCTATCTGCGCCAGGTGGTCGCCGACCTCATCGCCTCCGGCGAGATCGCCTCGCAGGACCACTCCTACTCCATCTACAAGAACCCGAGCCACGTGGGCGACTTCCGCTTCTGCATGATGCGCAAGGTGCTCTCGCCCTCCACGAGCCTGGCAAACCGCGACTGGCGCACGATGAACGCCAAGTACGTCATCCGCAAGTGGTGCGGCTCGCCGGCCCGCTGGTATGGCCTCGAGAACTCCAACATCATCTTCGAGTACGTGCCGCTGTTCACCAAGCCCAAGGAGGTCGTGCGCCTCGAGCGCGTGCTGCCCGCGGCTGCCACCGGCACCATGCCCGCCCTCAACGTTGAGGAGGAGTCGGTGGAAGACGAGGACATCTTCACGCTGAACACCCTCCACGACCGCGCCGAGAGCGCCATCGAGGCCGCTACCGACCTCATCGGCGGCAACACGGCCCGCTTCAAGGCCCTCATCCTCGATGAACACGAGAACGAGGACGGCTCCGAGAAGTAACGCCCCTCGCACATAGCAACGGCAAACGCCCCGAGAAGCGCAAGCTTCCCGGGGCGTTCTCGTATCTCTGGGGCCGGGGGCAAGGGGGCACCACGCCGTGCTCAGGCAGTCCTGAGCTCGCACGGAGGTGACATTAAGTCACCT
>CAVIES010000078.1:0-8941 GCA_963641675.1 Anaerovoracaceae bacterium | reverse complement strand
GGCTCAGAGCATCCCCTGGCGGAGGCAATCATGGCGCTCGTGGGCGAGAGGGGAATCGTTCCCCGTGACGCGGAGGGCTTCTCCGCCGTGCCTGGCAAAGGCGTCACGGCTCGCGAGGGCGCCAACGCCGTCGCCGCCGGTAACGCCCGCCTTATGGCAGAGCTTGGCGTGGCCGTGGACGAGGACGCGCTCGCCACGTTCGCTAAGGCCGGCAAGACGCCGCTCATGTTTGCCAAGAACGGCAAGCTCGTGGGCACCGTCGCTGTGGCCGACCAGGTAAAGCCCACGAGTGCGGAGGCCATCCGTGCGCTTGGCACCCTCGGCGTGGAGGCCGTGATGCTCACGGGCGACAACCGTGCCACGGCAGACGCCATCGCGTCCACGGTGGGGCTCGGCCCCCAGAGCGTCATCGCCGACGTGCTGCCGGCCGACAAGGAGCGCCATGTGCGTGAGCTGCAGGAGGCCGGCAAGAGGGTCGCCATGGTGGGCGACGGCATCAACGACTCGCCGGCCCTTGCCCGCGCCGACGTGGGCCTTGCCATCGGCACCGGCGCCGACATCGCCAAGGAGGGCGCCGACGTCGTCCTCATGCACTCAGACCTCTTGGACGTCGCGCGCGCCATCGAGCTCTCGCGCGCCGTCATCCGAAACATCAAGCAGGACCTCTTCTGGGCCCTCTGCTACAACGCCTGCGGCATCCCGCTTGCGGCGGGCGTCTTCTACCCGCTCCTGGGCTGGCAGCTCTCGCCGATGTTCGGCGCGGCGGCCATGAGCCTCTCGAGCGTCTGCGTGGTCACCAATGCGCTGCGCCTAAGGGGCTTCCGCCCCCGCGTGGCGCCGGAGAAGTAGGAAACGGGCGGCGGGGAGCTGCCTTACAAGCCAAGGAGAGAGACATGAACTACACCGTCAAGACCCAGGGAATCATGTGCGGCCACTGCGAGGCCACGGTCGAGAGCGCGCTGCTGAAGGTCGCCGGGGTCACGGACGCCGAGGCCGACCACGAGACCAACGTCGTCAAGGTCGAGTGTGCGGCCGACGTCACAGCAGATGACGTGAAGGCCGCCATCGAGGGCGCGAGCAGCTCCTACAAGGTCCTCTCCGTCGAGGCCGAGTAGGCCCGCATGGTAGCGGACGAGAAGCAGGTCCTGAATCTCCTCAAGACGGCGCGCGGCCAGCTCGACGGCGTGATCCGCATGGTGGAGGAGGACCGCTACTGCATCGACATCTCCAACCAGCTCATGGCCATCGAGAGCCTTGTGGCGAAGACCAACGCCTGCGTGCTCAAGGCCCACATCGAGGGCTGCGTGAAGACGGCCTGCTGCTGCGGCAGCACCGCCGAGCGCGACGAGAAGCTCCAAGAGATCGGCGGCATCATCGACAAGCTCTCCAAGTAGGGGAGGGCGGCCGCGCGCAACGTGAGCAAAAAAGGCGGGCGCCCAAACGAGCGCCCGCCTTTGCGTATCCGATGTGCCGGCTGCTACTTGATGATGCCGCTCAGGATCATCGTGACGATGGAGACCACGATGGCGCCGATGAAGGCCGCGCCGAAGGAGTCGATCGTGATGCCGTTGTGGGTGATGTTGCGCGAGAGGAAGCTCGCGAGCTCGAGCATGAAGGCGTTGATCACGAGCGAGAAGAGGCCAAGCGTGATGATGGTGAAGGGAAGACCAATCACCTTGAGCACGGGCTTGATGCAGGCGTTGACGATGGCCAGGAAGAGCGCGGTGAAGATGGGGCCAGCGTAGGCGCCGCCCACGACGTTGATGCCGGGGACGAGCCAGATGGAGACGGCCACGGCGATGGCGCCGACGAGCCAGGTTCCGATGAATTCCATGAGTTCCTCCAATAGTGGTGCGCGTTTGCTGGGGAGAGTATACCCAGCCCCGCGCCGTTCGCGACCTTCTCCGTATTCACGGCACTTTAATGAGCTAAAGTAATGAACCGTTGTGGCAACGCCGGACGATTGGGAGAGCATGGACGCACGCGAGGCTTTGGCCACCGAGGCCGCTCAGAAGCTCGTCTCGGCGATTGTGGGCCTTCAGAGCGAGGACGAGGTGAGGGCGCTGCTCCAGGACCTCTGCACCCCGCGCGAGATTGAGGACCTCTCCCAGCGCCTTGAGGTGGCACGCCTGCTCGACGCCGGCGAGCCCTACCTGGCCGTGCAGGAGCGCACCGGCGCCTCCTCCACCACGGTGAGCCGCGTCTCTAAGTGCCTGAACGGCGAGGCGGGCGGCTACCGCACCGTGCTATCGCGCGAGTAGCGCGCGGCAGCAATCCAACCTAAAACAAAGGCTCCCGGCCGTGCGGCTGGGAGCCTTTTCAATTCTGCTATGGCCGCAAGGGGTTGGGCCCGTGCCGGGCGCCGTCCCTACTTGCAGAGGCCCTCGCCAAGCCCCGTGAGGGCGGCAAGCGTAGCCTCGGCGTCCTCGGGACTTTCTGCCACGATGTCGGAGAGGTGCTTGCTATTGAGGTAGCCGCTGATGAGCTGCCCAAGCTCCTGCCAGATGGGAAGCGTGGGGCAGATCTTGGTGCGCGGGCAGATCGAGCCGTTGGAGCAATCCAGGCACGAGACGGGCGCGAGCGAGCTGCCCTCGGCCGCGCGGATGATCTCTCCCAGAGTGTAGTCCTTGGGCTCGCGGGCGAGGCGGTAGCCGCCGCCCTTGCCGCGCTGGCTCACGACGAACTTCGCCTTGTGGAGGCTTGCCATGACCTGCTCGAGGTACTTGCGCGAGATCCCCTGGCGCTCGGAGATGTCGCCGAGCGAGACCCAGGCGTCCTGCCCCTGGGCGATGGCGAGGTCGGCCATGACGCGCAGGGCGTAGCGGCCCTTGGTGGAGATTCCGGATGCCATGGCCTTACGCCTCGCTTCCGAGCGGGTTGCCGTTCTCGTCGGTGCCGTCCTCGGTGGAGGTGGCGCCTGCGGCCTCGGGGTTGGCGAGCATCTCGTCGAGCGTGCGCCAGGCAAGCTCGGCGCACTTCACGCGGGCGGGCATGTGGGAGATGCTCTCGAGCTCGGCGGCCTCGTCAAGCTCCTCCAGGGCGTCGGCGTCCTTCTCCTCGCCGCGGATCATGCGGCCGAAGAGGTGGCAGAGCTCGCGGGCCTTCTCGGGGGTCTCGCCCACCATGAGGTCGCTCATCATGTCGGCAGAGCCCTGGGATACCGCGCAGCCCGTGCCCGTCCAGGAGACCTCGGCGATGGTGCCGTCCGTATCCAGGCGGACGTTCATGGTGAGGTCGTCGCCGCAGCTGGGGTTGATGCCCTCGTGGCTGTAGGTGGCGAGCGGCATGGCGTACTTGTAGTCGGGGTTGCTCACGTGGTCCATGAGCGCGCGGCTGTAGACGTTGACGTTAGCCATGGAAGATCCCCCAGACGAAGTTGAGGCCGGAGACGAGCTTGTCGATGTCGGCCTTGTCGTTATAGAAGGCGATGCTCGCGCGGCAGCAGGCGCCGTTCTCCACGTTAAGCCAGGCGAGCAGAGGCTGCGCGCAGTGGTGGCCGGCGCGGATGGCGACGTTCTGCGTGTCGAGCAGGCTCGAGACGTCGTGCGGGTGGATGCCGTTGACGTTGAAGCTCACGGCGCCGATGTGGGCGCGCGGGTCGCTCGGGCCGATGACGGTGATGAAGGGAAGCGCCTGCAGCTGCTCGCAGAGGTAGGCCGCAAGCTCCCGCTCGCGAGCCTCCAGCGCCTCCTGGCCGTGGGCGGTGATGTAGTCGATGGCGGCGCCGGTGGCGTAGATGCCGGCGGCGTCCTGCGTGCCGGCCTCGAACTTCTCGGGGATGGGCGCCCAGACGGCGTCGGTCTCTGTCACGGAGTCGATCATCTCGCCGCCGGTGAGGAAGGGCGGCAGAGCCTCGAGCAGCTCGCGCTTGCCCCAGAGGCCACCGATGCCCATGGGGCCTCCCAGCTTGTGGGCAGAGAAGGCGAAGGCGTCGACGCCGAGCTCGGCCACGTTCACGCGGACGTGCGGCAGCGACTGCGCGCCGTCGGCGATGACGGTGGCGCCCACGGCGTGGGCGGCGTCGGCGATGGCGCGCACGGGGTTCTCCACGCCCAGCACGTTGGAGACGTGCGTGACGGAGACGATCTTCGTGCGCGCGCCGATCTTGGCGGCGATCTCTTCGGGCGCGATGACGCCTTCCTCGTCCGGGCGCAGGTAGACAAGCTTGGCGCCGGCGGCGCGGCAGACCTGCTGCCAGGGGATGAGGTTGGAGTGGTGCTCCATGATGGAGATGCAGACCTCGTCGCCCTCGGTGAGGACCTTTGGCCCCAGCGTCTTGGCGATGAGGTTCAGCGCCTCGCTGGCGTTGCGGGTGAAGATGACCTCGTCCGGGTCGGTGGCGCCGATGAAGGCGGCGACCTTGGCGCGTGCCTCTCCGATGGCGGCGGTGGCGTCAACCGAGAGCTGGTAGAGGCCGCGCAGCGGGTTGGCGTTCATGGTCTCGTAGAAGCTCTTCTGGGCCTCAAGCACCGCGGCCGGGCGCTGCGCTGTGGCCGCGCTGTCGAGAAACGCGAGCTCGGGCTTGGCCGCGAGCAGCGGGTAGTCGGCCTTGTAGGGGTTGGTCTCGATGTCCACCCTTATGCCTCCTCGATCATGTCAGAGATCTCGGTCGCGGCGTCCATGCCAAGGGCGTCCTTGGCCCAGCAGACCACGGCCACCGGGGCCTCGCCCGGAAGCGAGATGGCGGCGTCGTCCACGATGGCGCGCGAGAAGAGCGACTCGGCCTCCTCGAGCGTGAGGCCTCGGTCTTGCAGGTAGGAGAGCTGCTCGGCGCTCACAGAACCGATGGCGGCACCGTGGGAGCCCTCCACGTCGTCCTCGTCGCAGAGGATGGTGGGCAGCGTCTTGTTCACGACGTCGTCGCCGGTGACGAGTACGGTCTCCTGCTCGGAGCCCTTGGAACCCTTGCAGCCGTGGATGAGGTCGATGTTGGCGCGCAGGGCCTTGCGTGCATCTGCGGAGAGCACGCCGCACATGTCGAGGTTGGCGCGGCACTTGCGGCCGCGGACCGGCACGTTGTAGGCGAGGTCGAGCGTCTCGCCCGCGCCCGCGAGGTAGCGAAGCGAGAGGTCGAGGCGGCTCTTGTCGCCGGCGAGCTCGACGTTGGTGCCGAGCGCGGTGGTGGCGGCGCCGATGACGTACTGGCGCACGTTCACCTCGGCGCCTTCGTCGGCGAGGATGCCGAGGCTGTCGACGTACTGCTCGCCCGCGGTGGCGGCGACGAGCAGGGTCACGTGCACGCGACTGTTCGCCTCCGCGTGGATGCGCAGGGCGTGGCCGCTCGTGGCGGGGGCGTCGCCCGTCTCGTGCGGGGCCTTGTCCTTAAGCGCGACGGCCTCGTTGTCGTCGGCGTTCTCGCGCGGGTCGGCGGCGACGGGCGCGGCGCCGTAGCCCTCGGCCACGACGACGTCCACATAAGCCTCGGAGCCCGGGCGGGCGAACACGTTGGTCTGGGCAACGACGCCCAGGCCGCTGTCGAGAAGCACACTCACGTGCTCGCCGCGGCTGCCGGCCGGCACCACGACGGTACGGCGCATGGTGGCACTGGCGTCGAGCCACTGGGTGGCCTCGGCGCCGGCGCCGCAGGCGATGCGGCGGGCGGCCGCGGGCACCTCGGCGGCGGGGTCTGCCGCGGGCGGCTCTGCCACCTTGAGCGTGCAGTCGTTGGTCTTGAGCCAGTTCCAGGTCTGGGCGGGCGTGAGGTTGACGTTGCTAAGCGTGGTAGCCATCTATCCGATCGCCCCTTCCATCTCGAGCTTGATGAGGTTGTTCATCTCGACGGCGTACTCGAGCGGCAGCTCCTTTGAGACCGGGTCGGCAAAGCCGTTCACCACCATGGTGCGGGCCTCCTGCTCGGAGCAGCCACGGCTCATGAGGTACATGATCGTGTCATCAGAGATGCGGCCGATGGTGGCCTCGTGGCCCACGCTCGCGGTGGCGTTGCGCACGTCCATCGCGGGGATGGTGTCGGAGCGGCTGATGTCATCGAGCATGAGCGAGCTGCAGCTCACGGAGGCGCGGGCGCGGTCGGCCTTCTTGGTCACCACGACCGAGCTGCGGAAGGTGGAGATGCCGCCGCTCTTGGAGAGGCTCTTGGTGTCGATGCTGGCGCGCGTGTCGGGCGCGGCCAGGGTCACCTTGCAGCCCGTGTCGAGGTTCTGCGTGGCGCCGGCGAACGTGATGCCGGTGAACTCGCAGGTGGAGCGGGCACCAGCCAGGATGGAGCTGGGGTAGAGGTACGAGACGTGGCTGCCGAACGAGCCGGAGACCCACTCGATCTTGCCGTCCTCCTCAACGCGCACGCGCTTGGTGTTGAGGTTGTACATGTTCTTTGACCAGTTTTCGATCGTGGAGTAGCGCAGACGCGCGCCCTTGCCCACGAAGAGCTCCACCGCACCGGCGTGGAGGTTGGCCACGTTGTACTTGGGCGCGGAGCAACCCTCAATAAAGTGCAGGTCGGCGCCCTCGTCCACGATGATGAGGGTGTGCTCGAACTGGCCCGCGCCGGCGGCGTTCAGGCGGAAGTAGCTCTGGAGCGGGAAGTCGAGCTTGACGCCCTTGGGCACGTAGACGAACGAGCCGCCGCTCCAGACGGCATAGTGCAGCGCCGCGAACTTGTGGTCGGTCATGGGGATGAGGGTGCCGAAGCGCTCGCGGATCATGTCCTCGTAGCCGCTCTTCATGGCGTCCTCCACCGTGGTGTAGACCACGCCGGACTTTGCCACCTCGTCCTTCATGTTGTGGTAGACGATCTCTGAGTCGTACTGGGCGCCCACGCCGGCCAAGCTCGTGCGCTCGGCCTCGGGGATGCCGAGGCGCTCGAAGGTGTCCTTGATGTCGTCGGGGACCTCGTCCCAGCTCTCGGCCTGCTTGGAGCCGCTGGCGACGTAGGTGGAGATGGTGGACATGTCCAGGCCGCCGATGGCCGGGCCCCAGTTCTTGGGCATCTCCATGCGCTCGTAGGTCTCGAGGGCCTTGAGGCGCATGTTGAGCATCCACTCGGGCTCGTCCTTCTTGCGGCTGATCTCCTCGACGACGTCGCCGGAGAGACCGTCGGCGAAGCGCTCGTAGCCGTTCTCGGGCTTCACGAAGTCGTACATGCTGCGGTCGACGTCTGCGACCTCGGCACGCTTGCGCGCGGGCTCGGCGCCGGGCACGGCTGCGCCCGCGGCCTGCTCCACGGTGTTGTTCTCGGGTGCGGGCATGCTCTTACGCCTCCGCCTTCTCGAGCTCGGCCTCGGCCTTCTCGTAGCGCTCGAAGCCGTTGGAGTCGATCTGGCCGATGAGCTCGGCGTCGCCGTCGGCCACGAGGTGGCCCTTCACCATGACGTGGGTGCGGTCGACGTCAACGCGCTCGAGGATGCGCGTGTTGTGCGTGATGATGAGAAGCGCGCCCTCGCACTGCTCGCGGTAGGCGGTGATGCCGCGCGAGACCACCGAGAGTGCGTCGACGTCGAGGCCGGAGTCGGTCTCGTCGAGGATGGCGAGCTTGGGCTGCAGAAGCAGCAGCTGCAGCATCTCGACCTTCTTCTTCTCGCCGCCCGAGAAGCCCACGTTGAGCTCGCGGGTGAGGTAGGAGGAGTCCATGTCGAGCTGCTCGCAGAGCTCGCCGACGCGGCGGCGGAACTGCTTGGCCGTCATCTTGAGCTCGGGGCGCTTCTGGCAGATGGTGCGCAGGAAGCTGTAGAGGGGCACGCCGGGAATCTCCACCGGGGCCTGGTAGGAGAGGAAGAGGCCGGCGATGGAGCGCTTGTCGGGCGAGTAGTCGGTGACGTCCTCGCCGTTGAAGGTGATGGTGCCGGCGGTGGTGCGGTAGGTGGGGTCGCCCATGATGACGTGGCCGAGCGTGGACTTGCCGGCGCCGTTGGGGCCCATGAGCACGTGGCACTCGTTCGCGTTTATGGCGAGGTCGATGCCGTGCAGGATCTGCTTGTCGTCGGCGCTTGCGCTGACGCCCTTGATGTTAAGGAGGTGTTCCATCTTTCGCATCCTTCTTGCTAGTGGAATCTGCCTTGTCGATAATACCCCACTGCAAGGGGGATTATCGCGCTGCCGGTCGAAAATGCCCCGCAAGTGGTGGGTTTTTGAATGTTGTACTAGTCTAACTTAAAACCCGCTGCTAGCTGGGCTGATATTTGGCCGGGCAGCCGAGCGAACGGTGCGAAGTTTGATGCCGCTCGCCGCCAGTGGGAGCATGGCATCGTGCTGCGCGCGGCGCGACGGCGCCGTGGCTTGGAATACGGAAGCGTCGGGGGGCGTTTGGTTTTGGAGAAGTGGAAGAAGCTCGGGAGCTGGCTTGGCGCGCACATGTCATTCATCGCGCCCGTGTGCGTGGCGGCGGGCGTGCTCCTGCCCGAGGTCTTTAGCGTGACCGAGCAGGCCGTGCCGCTGCTCTTTGCCGTCATGACCTTCCAGGGCTCGCTCAACAACAACTTCAAGAGCGTGGCCGCCCAGTTCCGCCACCCCGTGGACGTGCTCTTCATCCTCGTGGTCTCGCTCGTGGTCATGCCCGTGGGCGCCCATGCGCTCGCGAGCGTGCTCTTTGCCGGCAGCGACAACCTCATCACGGGCGCCACGCTGGAGTACTGCGTGCCGGTGGGCGTGGTGAGCTTCATGTGGTGCGGCATGTACGACGGCGACCTCTCGCTGGGGCTTGCCGCCATCCTCATCTCCACCGTGCTCGCGCCCTTCACCATCCCGCTTTCGCTCAAGCTGCTGCTCGGCGCCACGGTTGAGGTGGACGTCGTCGGCATGATGGAGAACATGCTCTTCATGATCGCCATCCCGGCCATCCTCGGCATGGTGGTGAACGACCTCACCCACGGCTGGGGCCACAAGGAGCTCTCTCCGGTGATGGCGCCCGCCTCAAAGCTCCTGCTCATCGTCATCATCGCATCCAACTCGTCGCAGATGAGCGACTACATGCGCCACCTCACGCCGG
>CAVIES010000077.1:0-9055 GCA_963641675.1 Anaerovoracaceae bacterium | reverse complement strand
ACCCACGAGCGCGCTCGACCCCGAGCTCACGGCAGAGGTGCTCAAGGTCATTAAGGACCTCGCCGCCGAGCAGATGACCATGGTGATCGTCACCCACGAGATGGACTTCGCCCGTGAGGTGGCAGACCGCGTCGTCTTCATGGACGGCGGCGTGGTGGTGGAGCAGGGAACGCCCGCCGAGGTCTTCGACAACCCCCAGCAGCAGCGAACGAAGGAGTTTCTCTCCAAGTTCGGCAAGTAGCAGGGATATTTGTTCAAGAATTGCTGAAGCTTGTTGCCACTCATACCCAAGAGCGGCTACAAGGGACTCGCTCTTGCCGTATCCTATCTATAACTGTGAATTGGCTGCGGGCTCGGCCCGCGCCGCAAGCTGATTGGAGCTCCATGGAAGCCTACAAGCGCGAGTTTATCGAGTTCATGGTCGAGGCCAACGTGCTCAAGTTCGGCGAGTTCACGCTCAAGAGCGGCCGCAAGTCGCCCTTCTTCATGAACGCCGGCGCCTACGTCACGGGCTCCCAGCTCAAGCGCCTCGGCGAGTACTACGCCCAGGCCATCCACGACAACTTCGGCGACGACTTTGACGTCCTCTTCGGGCCGGCCTACAAGGGCATCCCCCTGGCCGTGGTGACCGCCATCGCCTACCACGAGCTCTATGGCAAGGAGGTCAAGTACTGCTGCGACCGCAAGGAGGTCAAGGACCACGGCGCCGACAAGGGCAACCTGCTCGGCTACGAGCCCAAGGACGGCGACCGCGTCGTCATGGTGGAGGACGTCACCACCTCCGGCAAGTCCATCGACGAGACCTACCCCAAAGTCAAGGCAGCCGCTGATGTGGAGATCAAGGGCCTCATCGTGAGCCTCAACCGCATGGAGGTCGGCAAGGGCGGCGTCACCACCGCCCAGAAGGAGATCGAGGCCAAGTACGGCTTCCCGGTCGCCAGCATCGTGAGCATGGCCGAGGTCGTTGAGGCCCTCGAGGGCACCGTCATCACGCCCGAGCTCAAGAGCGCAATCGACGCCTACTACAAGGAGTACGGCGCCAAGGAGTAGGGCTTTCCTTCAGCAAACCCGTTTTACAAGAACGGCCGCCTCGCAAATCTGCGGGGCGGCCGTTACTCGTATTGCTATGCGCGCGACTTACGCAGCCTGGTCGGCCTCGGTGTCGTCGTCGGTGGCGCCGCCGTCAATGACGGTGAGGGCGCTCTGCTCGTCCTCAGAGTCCTCGGTCGTGGCCTCCTCGGAGGTGGCGTCCTCGCTCACGAGCGCGTCCTCTCCGTCGGTCTCGGTGCAGAACTTGCAGCCGCGGGTCTTGCCCTCGTCAAAGGCGGTCTGGATGTCGCCCTGCTTGATCTCGGCGGAGTGCGAGAGGGCCTGGCAGTCGGGGTTGAAGTGGTAGACGGAGCCGCCGTCGGTCCAGTAGCAGAGGCCGCCGTCGGAGAGCTTCGCGGCCTGCTCGGTGGCCTCGTCGAGGGCCTCCTGGGTGGCCGGGTGGTAGTCGACACCAGAGGCGCCGGCAATCACGAGGGCGACGATGGCCACGACGGTGGCGATGCCCTTGGTCTGCTTGTTGGCGTTCTTGTCAAGCAGCAGCACCACGAGGATGGGTGCGAAGGCGATGACGGCCACGACCACGCCAAGCTCGGTCTTTAGCCAGTAGACGAAGCCCTGGCTCTTGGCCGGCGGGTCGATGTGGTTGGCCTTCTTCCAGAGCTGGGAGCCAATCACCACAAGCACGAAGTCGATGACAAGCGGGGTGATGACCCAAGGCGTGTCCTTGTTCTTCTTGAGGAAGACCACGGCGAGGATCTCGCAGACGAGGCCGAGCACCCAGAGGATGATGGAGGCGATGCGGAACGGCTTGGCATCGCCCTTACGCTCGGCATGAGCGGCATCGAGGTCGGCACCCTGCGTGTGGGCGGCGTGGCCTTGCTCGGAGGGGTGGGCGATCTCCTCGCCCGTAGAGGCGCTCACGAACTTGCGGTCCTCCTTGGCGACCGTCTTGTGCGCCTTAGGGCTAGCCTGATCAGCCGGCTTCTCGGCCTCGACCTTCTCGGCCTTGGCAGGCTTCTCAGCCTTCTCCTCGGGAGCGGCCTCGGGCTTCTCGCCCTTGGGGGCGGCCTTCTTGGCAGGCTTCTTCTTGGGCTCCTCGCCCTCGGCAGGCTTCTTCTCCTCAGCCATGCGCGTTCCTTTCCCTTCAAGCCGCCAGCAGCGGCATCTAACAACTCTTCAATTATCAGGTTGAAATCATTCTGAACAAACAAAAACGCAGGGGAATCAGGGCATCAAACAGCAGATGAACCCTCGAGAACTACTCCCCCATCTACAGAAGAGGCCCGACACCAACAAGCCCAACAAGCATGGGCCCGCTGGTTGCCGGGCAACGTAAACAACAGGAGAGGCCGGATGGCTCCGAAGCAGACATTCCGCAGCGGTCGTGCACCCGCATTTAGAGGGATGCACGTATCCGCGAGGACGTCTGCGAGGAGCTGTCCGGCCTCTCCGTCAGGTTCTTAAAGACTCGCTATGCCTGAGCGGAGCCCTCGGCCTCGTTCTTGTTGGTGGAGACGGCCTCGGCCTCCTTCACGCCCATGGCGCTGATCTGCGTGGCGGCGGCGATGCCGGCAGCCTTCTCGCGCTCCAGGCGACGCTCGGCCCAGACGCGGTTGGGCAGACCGAAGAGGTCCATGAAGCCCTTGGCGGCCGTGCGGTCGAAGGTGTCGCCCTTGTCGTAGGTGGCAAGGCCAAAGTCGTACATGGAGCTATCGGCGCGGGAGCCGGTGACGGTGCAGTTGCCCTTGTAAAGGTGCAGGCGAACCTCACCGGTGACGGTCTTCTGGGTGCTGGCGAAGAAGGCGTCGAGGGCGTCCTTGAGCGGAGAGTACCAGAGGCCGTTGTAGACCTGGCGGCTCCAGTCGTGCTCAAGCTGCAGCTTGGTGTGGAGCACGTCGCCCGGCAGGCACAGGCACTCGAGCTGCTTGTGGGCCATGATGATGGCCAGGGCGGCGGGCTGCTCGTAGCACTCGCGGCTCTTGAGGCCCACGAGACGGTCCTCAATCATGTCGATGCGGCCAAAGCCGTGGGAGCCGACGATCTTGTTGAGGGCGGCGATGAGGTCGTAGAGCTTCATGCGCTGGCCGTCGATGGAGACGGGAAGGCCGGCCTCGAAGCCGAGCACGACGTCGCGGGCCTCGTCCGGGGCATCCTCGGGGTTGACGGTGAGCGCCCAGGCACCCTCGGGGGCGGCGTTCCACGGGTCCTCAAGCACGCCGCACTCGATGGCGCGACCCCAGACGTTCTCGTCGATGGAGTAGGGGTTCTCCTTGGTGGCGTCGACGAAGATGCCGTGGGCCTGGGCGTACTCGATCTCGCTGGAGCGGGTCGTGAGCTCCCAGCTACGCACAGGGCCGAGAATCTCGAGCGTGGGGTCGAGGGCCTTGCACTCGAGCTCGAAGCGCACCTGGTCGTTGCCCTTACCGGTGCAGCCGTGCGCGATGGCGACGGCGCCCTCGGCCTGGGCGACCTTCACGAGGTGGCGGCAGATGGCCGGGCGGGAGAGGGCGGAGAGCAGCGGGTACTTGTTCTCGTACATGCCGTTGGCGTAGATGGCCTTGGCGACGAAGTCCTCGCAGAACTCGTCACGGATGTCGACGTCGTAGGCGGCGACGGCGCCGAGGCTCTTGGCCTTCTCGTTCACCGCGTCGATGTCGCAGCGCTCCTCGGAGGGCTGGCCGAGGGCGGCGATGCAAGAGACGACGTCGTAGCCGTCGTCCTGCAGGTACTTGAGCAGGCAGGAGGTGTCGAGACCACCGGAATACGCGAGAACGACCTTACCCTTTTCGGACATGTGAGACTCCTTTTGCTGGGGTTGGATAGCAGTTTGTGTGCGCCGGTTGGCGCGGGTGGAACGGGCGGTGCGGATAGCGTCGCGGCCAGCATGCGCAGGTGGCGGCGCCGGGCTTGGCGCGGGCAGGGCGGGCGGTTGGCCGCTCCCCTACTCGCGCACGTTTCGCAGCTTGTTCACGAGCTGCTCGAGCGTGGCAGCCTCGGCGTCAGTGAGGCAGACGACCATGATGGTGTCGTCGCCCGCGATGCAGCCGGCCACGTCGGAGAGGCTCGCGTCGTCAATGGCCGCGGCCACGCCCTGGGCGGCGCCGGCCTGCGTGTGCACGACCACGATGTTGTTGGCGCGCACCACGCCGGTGACGAGGTCTGCCACCATGCGCTGCAGATGCAGGTCCTCGGCCAGGACGTAAACGCCCTCCGGGAGCTTGCGCAGGCCCATGTCGGCGATGTCACGCGAGATGGTGGCCTGGGTGCAGACGAAGCCGAGCTTCTCCAGCTCCTCCACCAGAGCGCGCTGCGTCTTGATGGACTTGTCGCGCACGATCTCGCGAATGGCGTCCTGACGGTTGAAACGCTTCTTCAAGTTATTGCCTTCCAAACAGGTTGCATTCGTTGCGCGCGCGTTCCCCTGCGTTCGCAACGGATTGCATAATATCACGCTTTCATGCGATATTTCTGCAAATAAGGCATGAATTTAAACAATTCTGCAAAGTTTGGATGCATTAAAAGCTTACATCAAACCAATGAGGGCCTTAAGCAGATAGATTGGGAACAGCACCGGCGCAAGCATAAGGCCAATGAGGCAACCGAGCTTGCTACCCAAAAAGAAGTCTTCCATCGTTGACGTTCACTCCCGAAAAGAGCGTCCATACCCGCGAAGGCACACCGCGGGCCCTACGCGACAGAGCTTACGACCCATACCGGACATTAAGGTAATTGCGCAGGTGGGCCACCAAAAAGGGCGCCACCGCAGCTGCGGCAGCGCCCCTGTTCTAGCCATGCGACCAAACAGCCGCTACTTAGCATTCCTCCTGCGGAAGCCCTCGAGCACAGACCCAAGGCCGAGAAGCGCCACCGTGAGCAGGCCGATCAGGCCAGCGTCACCCGTCTGGGGCATGCGCTCCGACTTCTCGGGCTCGAGCTCGTCGGCGACGGTGATGGAGAGGCCGTCGTCAGAGACCCTGACGGAGCCGTTCTCGATGCCGTTGACGGAGGACTCAGAGATCTTGCCATCCATGCCAACCGTAAAGCTGAAGCTGCCGGAGATAGCCTTGTAGCCGGTGGGCGCCTTGGTCTCGGTGAGCACGTAGGTGACGCCGGCAACAAGCTTGGCGGAGAGCTCAACCCTGCCGTCCTCGCCCGTGGTGAGCGTGAGCGACTTGGAGCCGTCAGCGAACGCGGAGCCATCGGCCGCCGCAAGCGCGAACTCAGCACCGGCAAGGCTCTTGGAGCCCGCCTCGTCGGTCTTCACGAGCGTGATGGACACGGGATCATCAACGGCCGTGATCTGGATCTGCGGCACGCCGGCCTCGGTCCCGCCCATCGCGAGCGTGAGGGCACCCTCGTCGGCACCTTCGAAGGAGACGCTCTGGTCCTCAACGGAGCGACCGTCCTCGGAGACCGTGAAGCTCAGCACGCCGTCGATGAGGCTGTAACCCGCGGGGGCCTCAGTCTCCTCGACGCTGTAGGTGCCGCCGGCAACGAGCACGCCCGCAAGCTCGAGCATGCCGCTCTCATCGGTCGTGACCTCAATGGACTCCTCGCCCTCGGCCTCGCCGGCAAACACGTCGCCAGACACCTTGAAGGTAGCGCCCTCCATTGAGGCACCAGCGGCACCGTCAGAGCCAATCTTGGCGAGCGCGAGCGAGATTGCGTCGTCGCGGGCGACGACGGAGACGCCGTCCTCAGAGACGCTGTAGCCGCTATCCTCCATGCCCTCAGTGGGGGTGACGGTGCCGTCGGTGGCCACCGTGAAGCTGAACGAGTTGAGGTTGAGCATGTAGCCGGCAGGGGCCGCGGTCTCGGTAAGCGTGTAGACGGTCTCGCCGTCGGCCACGAGGCGCGCGCGCTCAAGCTCGGCAGAACCGGTCTCGCCGGAGGTCGTGAGCTCCACCGTGTCCTCGCCGTCGGCAAACATGCCGGAGAGCGTAAAGGTGGCATCGGCGCTCACGGCCACGGCGCCGGTGGCGTCGCGCTTGTAGAGCGTGAGCTCGGTGGCCTCGTCGGCGGCGCTGACGGAACGGGCCACAAGCTCGCCCGTCTGGATGATGGACCACGCCGCATCAACGGTGCCGGAGGCCTTGATGGTGCCATCATCCGCCACGACGAAGGTGAAGCCAGAGCCGATCTGCTTGTAGCCGGCGGGCGCCTTGGTCTCGGTGAGGGTGTAGGTTCCGCCGACGTTGAGCTTCTTCACGCTCGTGGCCGTACCGTCCTCGCCCGTGGTGAGCGTGTCGACAACGTTGCCGTCCGGGTCGGCGATACTGAACTCAGCGCCAGCAAGAACGTTCTCGCCAGAGGCGTCGGTCTTAACCACCTGCAGCTCGATGGGCTTGTCGGTGGCGGAGACGGTGAGGCCGTCGATGCTGACCTCAACCGAGCCGTTGTCCACGGTGCTTGCAGTCTGGAGCACCTTGCCCTGCGCATCGACCATGAAAGTGAAGCTGCCGGTGAACTTGCTATAGCCGTCCTCGGCCGCGGTCTCGGTGAGCACGTAGGTGTTGCCCGCGATGAGCTGACCCGTGAGCTCGGCACCATAGGAGCCGTCCTCACGAGCGTCCATCGTAAGGACCTTGGCATCGGAGCCGTCGACGAAGGCGGAGCCCTCGGCGGGCGTCAGCGTCAGCTGCACCTGGTCCATGACGTCCGCGCCCTCGCCGCTCTTGGTGAAGGAGACGGAGGTCGGCTCGTCGGAGACCGTGACGCCCACGAAGTCGGTTGCAAAGGCAAAGCCACCCTCGGCCTTGACCTCAACGAGCGAGCCGTCGCTGCCCACCTTGAACGTGGCCTTGCCGTTCGAGAGCTTGTAGCCGCGGGGCGCCGTGGTCTCCGTCACGGTGTAGCTCTGCCCCACCACGAGCTTGGCGGCGAGGTTGCCCGCGCCGGCATCGCTGGTGGTGATGGTCTGGCTGGTGGAGCCATCGGCAAAGGTGCCGGTGACGGTAAAGGTGGCACCGGCGAGGCCGGTGGTCTTGCCATCGGTCGTCATCTTCTTCACGGCAAAGTCGGCCGGCGCGTCAACGGCGGTGACGGTGGCCTCGCCCTCCACCGTGCCCCAAGAGGCGTAGGCGCCGGTGAAGTCTGCGAGCGTGCCGTCCGCGGCCACGGTAAAGCTGGCGGAGCCATCAATGACGGTGAAGCCGAGGGGCGAGGCCGTCTCGGAGATGGTGTAGCGCTCGCCCACGATGAGCAGGGCGGAGAGCACGTTGCTCTTGCCGTCCTCGCCGATGGTGAGCGTCTGCTTCCTGGAGCCGTCGGCGAAGTTGCCCTCGAGGGCGAACTCGGCTCCCTTCATGCGGCTTGCGGCGTAGCCGGCGGCGCTCTTGGCGACCTTGAACTCGATGGCCTTGTCGGTGAGCGAGACGGAGGTGCCGCCCTCGTCGATCTTCATGTCAGAGGGCTCGGTGCCCTCGAGCGCGATGGTGCCGTCCTCGCCCACGGTGAAGGTGAGCTCGCTTGCCGAGCGCGCGTAGCCGGCCTTGGCCGTGACCTCGGTGAGGCTGTAGGCGCAGCCCTGCTTGAGGACGTTCCTCAGCGTGAACGAGCCGGCGCTGTCTGTGGTGTACTCGCGCGCGGCCGTCGTGCCGTCGGCGAACGAGCAGCCCTCGGCGGGCGTGACGGTATACGTGGCGCTTGCAAGGGTCTTGGTGGAGTCGTTGGCGTCGCGCTTCACGAACGTAACGCTGATGGCCTCGTCGGCCTTGGCAACGGTGGAGCCGTTCACGCTAAAGCCGGTGCCGCCGGTTACGGAAGGCACGCCGTCAGAGTTGATGGTGAGCGTGGCCACGCTGGTCTCGAGCTCGTAGCCGTCGGGGGCAACGGTCTCGGTAAGCTCGTACTCGTCACCCACGACGAGCTCGCGCGTGATGGTGACGGTGCCGCCGGTTGTCGTGTAGGTGCGCGGCGCGGTGCTACCGTTCGCGAACGAGGAGCCGCTCTTGGGCGTCACCTTGAACGTAGCGGAAGTGGACGTGATGGCGTTCGTGCCATCGGTCTTCTTGAGCGTGACGCTCGTGGTGGCGTTGGTGACGGTGCCGGCGGTAAGCGTGGTGCCGGCGTTCTCGCGGTTGACCGTCACCTCGCCGGAGACCGCCGTGCCGCTATAGCCGGGCGCGGGTGTGACCTCCACAAAGCGGTAGGTGCCCCAGCCAAGGCCGGCGGCGGTGACCGTGCCGTCGGCGCCCGTCTTGAGCGAGGTCTTGCCCTCGACGTCCGCCCAGTCGTTGCCGCTCTTCACCTGCAGCTTAAACGTGCAGTTGGCAAGGCCCGTGGTGCCATCGGTTTTCGTGAGGGTG
Source organism: Anaerovoracaceae bacterium (assembly GCA_963641675.1). GTDB lineage: Bacteria > Actinomycetota > Coriobacteriia > Coriobacteriales > Atopobiaceae > Parolsenella. The sequence continues at coordinate 698 of CAVIES010000077.1, read as the reverse complement.
ATAGTGCCGGTCTTGCGGGTGTTGGCGAGCTTGCCGTCGCTCGTGAACTTGTAGTCCGTCGTGCCGTTCACGACCTCAACCGTCATCGGCGTGGAGTCGACGACATAGCCGGTGTTGGCCGTCTCGGTAAGAGTGTAGGTGCCCTTCTTGAGGCCGCACAGGCTGATGGAACCCGACGCCACAGAGTCGCTGACAGACTCGATCTTGGTGCCCGTGGCGTCCAGGCTGTAGCTCTTGCCGGACTGAATCTCGGAGGAGATGACCGTGTCGCCGCACTTGAGCGTGAACACGGCGCCGTCCACACCGTCACCAGAGGTGGCATCTGTCTTGGCGAGCGTGGCGGTAGCGTTGAACTCGTCGTTCTTGGCGGTCACACTCTTCGCGGTGGGCTGGGCGGTACCACCATCGTTGGTCGCGATGGTGAAGGCGTAGGTGGTCTCGGCGTCAACGGTGTAGGCGCTGGTGCCAGTCTCCTTGAAGTAGTACTCACCCTCGGGCAGGCCGTCCGCGAGCGTGGCGTAGTACTTGCCAAGGCCCGTGAGCGCAACAGTCGATGTCGTGGAGGACCAGTTGCCGGAAGCATCGGTCGTTATGCCGGTGGCAACCCTCGTGTCGCCGTTTGCGCCCTTCTTGTACAGGTCGAACGTCATGGAGACGCCAACCTGCATCTTCTCGGCGCCATGCTCATAGTACTTGTA
>CAVIES010000076.1:5341-9096 GCA_963641675.1 Anaerovoracaceae bacterium | reverse complement strand
GCCCTGCTGCTCTACGCCATCATCGGCTCCTGCGGCCTTGACGTTGCCACCACCGGCCTTGGCTGCAACGGCTTTGGCGAGGCCAGCTCCACCGGCATCTCCCTCGGCGGCGCCATCATCGTCGAGGTCGTCCTCACCTGCGTCTTCGTTCTCACCATCCTGGGCGTCACCGCCGACGAGAAGCAGTCGCCCTTCGCTGGCATCGTCATCGGCCTCACCCTCACCTTCGTGCACCTCTTCGGCATCGCCCTCACCGGCACGTCCGTGAACCCGGCCCGCTCCTTTGGCCCGGCCCTCGTTATGGCCCTCATGGGCGGCAGCTCCCTCGCGCTTTCGCAGGTCTGGGTCTTCATCGTGGCCCCGCTCGCCGGCGCCGCCCTCGCCGCCTGCATCTACCGCTTCCTCAACGGCAAGAGCGAGTAGATAAGAGATTTTGAGGTAGCCTTTCCGCGACATATCGCTGTTTGCCGCTCTCGCCCGGTTCGGAACTCTCCGAGCCGGGCTTTTTAGGCGCAAAATGAACGCTCCATTCGATTTTGGGACGCAAATGCCAGAACGCCAAAGTAGAGACGTAAATAGAGCCTCTGCCAACTGGGATTTTGTGGCTTGGTTTTGGACTTCTACTCATGCCCCCAGAAACATATGTCCCAAAATCGACCCGAATGTCTGTGCTAGCCCCTGTGCGGAAGTAATCGCTGCCGTAAAGACGCCTGGCGAATAGAATGAGTTCGTTGGAGCGGCTGCAAAGGAGGCCAAGGTGGCGCTGGTTGATGACGTTCGAGCGTTCGTGCCTGGCTGCGAGCAGGAGGAGGCCGACAAGGCGCTGCTGCTGAAGTGCCTGACGCGCGACCCGCAGGTGGCCGAGCGCAGCTCGCTTGCACACCTCACCACCTCAGCCTGGACGGTTGACCCGGCAGGCGAGCAGACCCTTCTCTGCTACCACAACATCTACGACTCGTGGAGCTGGTTGGGTGGCCATGCCGATGGCGAGCTCGACCTTGCCGCGGTGGCGGCCCGCGAGCTTTGGGAGGAGACGGGCGTTGCGGGCGCGAGCCTCGTGACCGAGGGTCTGGCTCCCGGCGCGATCTTTTCCATCGAGGCCCTGCCCGTGGCCGGCCACGTGAAGCGCGGTGCCTACGTGGGCTCCCACGTGCACCTGAACGTCACGTACCTCTTTTGCGCAGACCCGGCCGAGGCAACGCAGGTGAAGCCGGACGAGAACAGCGGCGTGCGCTGGGTGCCCATCGATGACCTGCTCACCCTCTCCAACGAGCCCTGGATGTGCGAGCGCGTCTACGCCAAGCTCATCTCTCGCACCAAGGCGCTGCTGGGGACAAAAGACTCTGTCTAGCTAAAGATCCAGATAATCCGACGGATGATGAACAGCGCGATCGCGAGCCGGATGATCCCGCGGACGGGCGCCATGTACTTCTTGCTGAACTGTCCGTCGTTGGCTCGTCCTCCTGATGCCTTGTGGCGGGGGTAAGCTAGGGCAAGGCTGATCGTTTGGAGGCAACCTTGGAGAGGGCCGTTCTCATAACCGGGGCAACCGGCGGGCTCGGGCGCGAGTTTGCGCGGCAGTATGCGTGTGATGGCCACGCCCTCGTTCTGGTTGCCCGCTCGCAAGCGGCGCTCGAGGAGCTGGCGGGGGAGCTGCGTGGCGCCTACGGCGTTGAGGTGGCTACGTTTGCTTGCGACTTCAGCGATGCGGGTGCCCCTTCGCGTCTCTACGAGTGGACCCGCGAGCAAGGCATGGGCGTGGAGACCCTAGTGAATAACGCCGGCTTTGGCTACGACGCCCCCTTCATGGAGAGCGACCTCGCCCGCCAGGAGGCGCTCGTGGAGGTAAACGTCGCCGCGCTCACAAGGATGACGCGCCTCTTCGGCGCCGACATGGCCAGGCGGGGGAGTGGCGGCATCCTGAATGTAGCCTCCATCGCCTCCTATCCCGAGGGCCCCTATCTGGCCACCTACTATGCGTCAAAGGCCTACGTTCGCTCGCTTACCGAGGCGGTCCACACCGAGCTCCTGGGCAGCGGCGTCCACGTGTGCGCGCTTTGCCCGGGCCCCGTGCGCACTGACTTCTGGGAGCGCGCCTCTGCTGGCAACACGGTGCTGGCGCACCTGGCGGTACGGCCGGAGAAGGTCGTCTCCGCCGGCAGAAGGGCCCTGCGCTGGAACCTCTCCACCTACGTGCCGGGCCTTGCCTGGAAGTTCGTTGCCTTCGCCACTAGACTCTTACCCCGCAGCTGGGTAAGGCTCGCCGCGGCCCAGCTGCAGAGGCCGGAGGAGTAAGCCCGGGGCTTCCCTGCAAGCCGCACAGGGGCGCCAGCTCTGCCACCGCTAAGCTTTTCTTTGCCGACTAAGCATGGGCAAGGAGGAGCCATGGCATTCAAGACGCTCACCATTGATTCGCCTGCGGAGCTGCATGTGCACAAGGGGCAACTGACGGCACTCCAAGAGGGCGTGACGACGCAGGTTGCTCTAGAGGACCTCGCATGCGTGGTCTTCTCCCATCCTGATATCACGATATCGTCGGCCGCTCTGGCCTATTTGGGCCAGAGCGGCATCTCGCTTCTCACCTGTGGCCGAGGCTATATGCCTGCGACCATCACGCTGCCCTTTGCGCCGCACAGCCTGTACTCGGGAATAGTCGACAAGCAGCTTGGCGCCTCTCTCGGGTTTAGGAACTCGCTCTGGAAGGGCGTCGTAAAGCGAAAGATCCGGAACCAGGCCAAGACGCTTGAGCTGCTCGGCAAGGACGGCTCTGCGCTGGAGCAGATCGCGGGCGAGGTGCGCTCCGGCGACCCGACCAATCGCGAGGCCCTGGCCGCACGCATCTACTTTCCCATGCTGAGCCCTGGCTACACACGCGATAGCGTCTGCCCTCTCACCTCGGCGCTCAACTATGGCTATGCCGTGGTGCGCTCGATGCTGGCACGCCATGTGGTCTCTCATGGCTTCATTACGTCGGTGGGGCTGCACCATGCGAACGAGAAGAACGAGTTCAACCTGGTCGATGATTTGATTGAACCGTACAGGCCTATCGTCGACCTGCATGTCATGGGGATCGAGCTTGAAGGCGAGGACCCAAACAGCCTCAGTCGGAATGCCAGGAAGCAGATTACGAGTGTCTTGAGGCGGAGTTGCGACATAGATGGCCATGAGACGAGCGTGCTGATTGCGACGGAGCTATGCGTTGAGAGCCTCGCCCGCGCCCTAGAGGAAGGGGACGCAAAGCTACTGTCGATGCCGCGCGTGGTCCAGGCTAGGCTGGAGAGCGAGGGCTGATGGAGCGTCAGAGAATCCTCCTGCTGTGCGACCTGCCCGCGGAGAAGAGGGGAGAGCGCAAGCAGGTGAGGCTCTTCTGCGAGCTGCTGTTTTCGGAGGGTTTCTATGAGTTGCAGCCGGGCGTGTGGACGAGAATGACCGAGAGCCGTTCGAGCAGGGACATTCATCTGCGAAGGGTGAAGGAGGGACTTCCGCCTTGCGGCCGCGTGCGCGCCATAATGCTCACGGAACGGCAATTCCAAAGTTCCCCGTTGTTGTGTGGGGAAGAGGGCAAACAGGAGATAATAGGTTCCGAGCTCGACATCTTCATCTGATGCCTTGGTTTCGATTTTCGAATTTGAGGCTTGAGATTTGGGGAGAGAAATTGGCAATTTCAGCGCGGAAATTTAAGCGTCACCGCAGCTAAAATTCATCATTTGGGACGGTTGGTCTCCCAGCCTTACATAAATTGCATTATCAGCTAC
>CAVIES010000076.1:0-5004 GCA_963641675.1 Anaerovoracaceae bacterium | reverse complement strand
GTCTCCCAGCCTTACATAAATTGCATTATCAGCTACAGAGCGTGAAGCCCTCGGGGATCTTCTCGCCGACGGTTGGGTACCGGGCGTCTTGTTCCTGCTGCATGTCGTAGGTCCTCTCGCTTGTGGGTAATGGCCACGAGCATACGGCGTGCCACAGCTGGGCTATAGTTATCCGCAGCTAACACTCACCAGGAGGACGCTGATGAACACTCCGCAGATTGACGCCACCAGACACTTGATGCCTGGTAAGGCCGCGCAACGTGTCGTGCATGGGTACCTTCTGGACAAGTACGGCGCCGAGAAGGCCGAGGACCTCTACGAGCAGACGGTGCATCGCTACGAGCACTACTGCAACGATGAGATCATCCCGTTTTGCGGGGGCAAGCTGAGCCCCTTTGGCGCCGGCCTCTACGACAACATGCTTCTAGTTGCCTGCTGGGAGATTGAGCCGGAAAAGCCCTCCGACGAGATGTTTGAGAGCCTGGTCTACGAGGTTAGCTTCGGGCCGCGTGGCCACATGCAGCTGCCCGCCTGCATCAGCGGGGACAGCAAGGCCGTGATGCGGCTTTTGACTGCCGTGTATAAGCGCTTCGGCGCCAAGGCGCACAGAAACTTCGAGGCCGGCAAGCTGGGTGGATATTGGGACGTTGCGGTCAACGTCAGCCCTACGCCGGGAGGGGTGCAGATGGTCTCCGGGCGCTGCCCCGTCAAGGAAACGCTCGAGCGTCTGGGCCTTCTTGACCTGCTGCGCCCCATGTGCAACACCGACTACCCCAACATGGCGGTCAAGAACCTGACGCTCGTGCGGCCACTGCTGGTTGCCAGAGGAGACGAGGTCTGTGACATGAGAATCGTTGGTCCCACCAGCGAGCTCGCGCGCGCCTGCCCGCCACGCATGGAGGATGGGTTTATCGTCAACGACATCCCGGAGGAGTACGCCTACCGTCCGGAGTAGGGGCTACGAACCCAGATGGCATTTTGGACGCCAATATTGAAGCCTGATGCGCTTGTGTTTTGATCCGGTGGTCACAAAAGGCAACTTATGTGCGCTACAAGCTAATGTGAATGCCATATCCGGCCGAATATGGCCGTTTGTCTGGCCGATTCTGCTCGTTTGACCCAGTTGGTGGCCCAAAAAGGAGCGGCCAGGCGCTCCTTTTGTAGCGTACATCGCACACAAGTTGCCTTTTGTGACCAGCAAAACGGTTACAAACTGTGCCAGCGCACACAAGTTGCATTTTGTGACCATACGCGAGAACTGACTACCCTCGCGACAGATATCAAGGCCCCGCCGTGAAGCAGCGAGCAACGCTAGCCGCGGTGTCCCCAAGCCTTACGTAAATTGCATTATCGGCCACTGAGGCAGCGGCGGTCGTATCTATCAGCGCCGTGCGGAACTGCAAAGCTTTGATGCTGGTGACCTAGCGGTAGAAGCTGACGCTTCCCGTGACTTCTTCCCATCGCTCGCCGGAGCCGTTCCGCAGGGGCGTACATCTTGGCAATTTGCATAGCCCTGCGGATTCTGGATGCCGCAGGAGCGTGCGTCTGGACAGTTTGTATTCTCCTGCGGCCGCAGCCCGTCGCCTTCATCTGCGAATTTAGGCGTGGCGCAAGCCTGAAATTACCCATAAAATTTATTAGGTCTCCAAGCCCGGCGTGCGTGCCTGTTTTGGCTGCCGTGAATCGCTTGTCAGACGGCGTGAATTCACGCCCGACATTTACGAGAAGAGAAGATCATGAACAACGCTGACACCACCATATCCCGCAGGAGTTTCCTCACCGGCTCCGCCTTGGGCGGCGCGGCCCTCGCCATGACATCGCTCGCCGCGTGCGGCCAGTCCTCCTCCGCGCAGAGCACGGAAGAGACCTCGTTCACCCCGGTTGAGCAGGACGACAGCAAGGTCGGGGTCAGCATCGAGGAGTCAAAGCTCGACTACTACAAGTTCTACCAGCAGGACATGGCCGCTATCCCCGAGGAGAAGACCAACATCTTGAACGGCGGCCCATCTGAGGTCAAGGCCGTCCCCTTCGATGAGAGGAACCTCTTCCTTACCGGCGACGACGGCGAGTATTGCCAGGTCGGCTACGGCGTCATGGACGACGGCACGGGCTTCGTCTGCAATGAGACCTACATGCCCGGCGTGACCTCCGACATGCTCGATTGGTGGTTCCCGTGGCACAGCGTGGGCTCCGACCTGCGCTACAAGATTTGGAACCCCGAGGACCACTACTTCGCCCGCGCGGACAACCTCAAGTACGTCTGCGACTCGAGCGTTCCCATGAGGGAGAAGACCTGGGGCGTGAACCACTACATCATCGAGGACATCGGCCTCGGCCCCGAGTTCCTCAAGCTCTGCTTCAAGTCGCCCGCCGACTTCGGCTACGACGAGAGCCTCATCGGCACCGACAAGTGCGAGTCGCTGGTCTGCGCCATCGGCGACAGCTCCGTTGCCGCCGCCATGACCCACAAGTGGTACGAGCACGAGGACGGCGTCATGTTCTGCTCGCGCTTCTGGGTTGGCATGGGCGTGGTCGACGGCCAGATCGTGAAGACGCTGCCGGACGGCCAGTCCATCCCCGACATCGTCCCGAAGTGCCTCTTCAGCCACAACATCAAGGAGTTCGCGAACCTCGCCGCGATTCTGCCGGAGGTCTACGAGCAGAACAAGGACAACCTCTAGCGAGTGGGGGGAGCCTCGTTTCAAAAAATCTTCCGCTTTGCTGATTCAATTCGCCCAATTGGGCAACAAGGGGTCTCGACACTATTTCACCCAGTCGCAATTGGCACGTTCGGGCGTGCGGGCATGTGGACATCCACGTGCCCGCTCTTTTGTTTGCGCCCGCGCTCCGGCTGCGGCTCCCGAGAAAGGACTGATCTATAGGTGACCCCTAGCCAAGACGAAGCTCGCGTGCACGTCGAGCACCCGCACCTCGCCATGATGGGCCTCTACCTAGGGGCCTTCGTCGGCATGTTCTCCGAGAGCGCGCTGAACGTCGCGCTTCCGCAGCTGACGCAGGTCTTTGGCATCTCAACGGCCCTCGCCCAATGGATGGTCGTCGGATACATGCTGGTAATCGGCCTCGTTCTGCCCTTCGCGAGCCTCCTCATGAAGTGGTTTAAGACCCGTTCCCTCGTCCTCTTCGCGCTCGGCGCCTTCTTCGTGGGCTCGCTCATGAGCGCGCTTGCGCCCACCTTCTACGTGGCGCTTGCCGGCCGCGTGATCCAGGGCATCGGCACCGGCCTCGTGCTGCCCATCATGTTCGCTGTCGTGCTCGAGGTGTTCCCATCCTCAAAGGTCGGTGGCGCCATGGGCCTCATGTCGCTCATCATCATGTTCGCGCCGGCGATTGGCCCCTCGCTTTCGGGCATCATCCTCGGTTTCGCCTCCTGGCGCGCGCTCTTCTTCATCTTCGCTGTCGTGCTTGCCATCGCGTTCTGCTTTGGCGCCAAGTACCTGGTGAGCCCCTATGAGCTCACGCGTCCGCCGATCGACGCCGCCTCGTGCGTCCTCTCGTGCCTGGGCTTTGGCGGCCTCGTCCTCGGCTTTGGCCTCTCGAGCCTTCTGGGCTGGGGCTCCGCGGTGGTCATTGGCGCGCTCGTCGTGGGCGCCATCGCGCTCATCATCTACGTGCGTCGCCAGCTCGCGAGCGAGAAGCCCGTCCTTAACCTGCGCGCCTTCGAGACACGCCAGTTCTGCGTCTCCGGCCTCATGGTTATGTTCAACTACGGCATCACGCTCTCTGCGATGTACCTGCTGCCGCAGTTCGTCCAGAACGGCCTCGGCCTTTCCGTGACGCTTTCTGGCCTGCTCATGCTGCCGGGTGGCATCATCAACGCCATCGTCAGCCTGTTCTCGGGCCAGCTCTACGACCGTTTGGGCGCGGTTAAGCCCGCGCGCTGCGGCCTCGTGATCACCTGCGTGGGCGCGGCCCTCATGCTCACCACCTCCACCGGCACCTCGGCCGCGTTCGTCATCCTCGCCCATGTGCTGCTGATGATCGGCGTGCCGCTGGCGATGTCTCCCTGCCAGACGAACGCCCTGCACTCGCTCTCGCCCGAGATGAGCGCCGACGGCTCCACCATTCTGAACACGATGCAGCAGGTTTGGGGCGCCATCTCCACCGCCATCGCCACGTGCCTGCTTGGCGCCGGCACAGGCGCGAGCGCCAACGCCGCGGCCGTGTCCGGCTCGCACCTGGGCTTCGCCTTCGTGCTGGTGCTGGCCATCCTCGGCCTCGTCTTCTCCGTCTGGATGAAGAACTCTCGCGAGGTCGCCAAAAGCTAGGGTGCCTCGGCTGCTTTGCGAGCGACGACTACGGCGCGTAAATAAGCCCGGCGGCTCCGTTTGGGGCTGCCGGGCTTTGTGCTGCTTGGAGGTGTGCTTGCGACCTTATGCGAAGCCGTACTTCTTGAGGACGTCCTCGCTTGGGGTCTCGGTGTGGTCGCAGGCGTCGCAGTAGAGCGAGACCACGGGCGAGCCCTTGGCGGTCACGAGGTACATGGTCTGGCCGCAGGTGTGGGTGATGTCTGTGGGCGTGGCGGTGAGCCCGAGGGCCTTCACGACACTTGCCGGGTAGTTGTCAAAGATGCCGCCCGTGGCGGAGCCGAGCTCGTCCTCCGTGAGCTCGAGGGGCTTCTTTTCGTCTGCCATGGTTCCTCCTGTGCCGCGCCTCTGCACTCGGCTTGTCGAGTGTGTCCGAGTTGCTTGTTGCGGCTACTGTACCCGTTTGGGGCGGTTGGAAAAACCTTGTGGCGCTGCGGCGACGTTTGGGTGCGGCACGCTGGTAAAGTGGGGCTGACTGATGGGTGGGATGGGGCGCGCCACCGTTCTTAGCGGCGGCCGGGCGCCCTTCGTCCCCGCCCAGTGTTCTGATTTGCCTCGGCGCCCGCTCCGACAACTTATGCCAATGGGGGAGACCACATGACCGAGAAGAGCAATCCCGTGAGGTTCGTCTTCGCCTCCGATTCGTTCAAGGGCACACTGAGCTCGGACGATACGGCGC
>CAVIES010000075.1:0-9161 GCA_963641675.1 Anaerovoracaceae bacterium | reverse complement strand
GCCTTTACCCTTACCCTGCAGGCCGAGGGCGTTAACGGCCCGGTCACCGCTCTCCAGCTCGCCAACACCGCCGTGCCCATCGGCTTTGGCTTCTCCTACCTGGTGGCCAAGGTGCTCAAGCGCAACATCTTCAACGCCGAAGAGGTTGAGAACCTCAAGTCTGCCGTGCCCATGGGCGTCGTCAACATCGTCGAGGGCGTTATCCCCATCGTCATGAACGACCTGGTCCGCGGCATCATCGCCTCTGCCGCTGGCGGTGCCTGCGGCGGTGCGGTGCTCATGACGCTCGGCAACGGCGCTGGCGCCACCGTGCCCTTCGGCGGCTTCCTCATGCTTCCCACCATGGGCGAGTACTGGTACGCCGGCCTGGCTGCCATCCTCACCAACGTCGTTGTGACGGGCATCGTCTACGCCCTCATCGCCAAGCCGGTTGACGAGGACGCCCCGGCCGCCGACGAGGAGGAAGAGGACCTCAACCTCGACGACCTGGTGGTCATGGGCTAGCAACTAGCTACATAGCCAAGCGTCCCTAGGGGCGCGTGGGGCCCGGTTCGCACAACGCGAGCCGGGCCCTTTTGCGTGCCAGTCTGGCGGGCTGAACGCTAGTTATGGAGGCATACGGGATGGACAAGAGAAGGTGAACGTTCACCCATGGGGCGATTGGTGAGCCTACTCGCGAGGGCAAAAGAGGCCCAAGGATGCCCCAGGGCCTCAAAAGGTATCAACCTGCAGGTTAAGGCATCAAAATTTCTTTAATTGCCCCCCCAGATGTTGTGGCTGAAAGGGCTTTCAGACGCTATAGCTGGGGGGAAAGAAAAAATGGCATTTAGCAGCTGATTTGTAAGCACCGCTTAACATAAATCCCAGCAATTATCTTGCGCGAATGGATACAATACTAAGCATCTATGAAACTGCCCAATTGTTCTGCCTCGAGTAGCAATTTGGCCGAGCGAATGAACGGGGAGCCTCCGCAGGTGGGAGGGCATGGATCGGGCCTCGCGGTTTGGGGCCTGGCGGGCTGCGTGAACAACGCCGCCGGCAACGGCTACGCGCCAGCGGTGCCACGGGGCCAAAAGCCCCGGTAGCGGCCACGCGTCCGCGCGTCCGTAAAGAGGGGAACCGCGTCCGCGAGGGCGCACACGATTCAGCCACGGCTGATGGAGTTGAGGGATATGAAGAACGCAACGCACGCGATGGCCGTCTTCGGCCGCAGGGCTTCCGTCGTCGCCCTGTCCGCGCTCATGGTGCTCTCCGGAGTGCCGACTGCCGCCCTGGCAGAGGTTCAGGAAGAGGTCGAGGCTTACGTCGAAGAGACGGCCCCGGCCACCGAGGAGACCGCTGCTGAGGAAACCACCACGGAGGAGACCGCAACGGAGAACACCTCCGAGCAGTCCTCTGGCGAGCAGCAGTCCGAGCAGGCCGCCGCGCAGGAGACCCAGACCACCGAGGCCGCCACGCCGTCTACCCCCACCGAGGCAGACGTCGCCCTCTCTGGCCTTGAGCACGCTTCTGTGAAGAAGCTCGATGGCCAGCAGATCAACGCCCCGGCCACCAAGGTCACCGTCTCCACCAGCGAGGACTTCAAGTTCACCGTCGAGCCCAGCAACGGCTACTCCCTCATGGCCGTCAAGCTCACGGTGTCCGGCGCCGAGCGCGAGCTCACTGCCGACTCCGACAGCGTCTACACCGTTTCTGCCGCCGACGTGGCCTCGGGCGCCTCCCTCAAGCTCGAGACCGAAGAGACCCCCCTCGACGGCACCTCCACCAACTCCACCGACGCTACTTCCATCGACGACGCCACCACCGATAACTCTCAGGCTGAGGATGAGGGTTCCGATTCCTCCGACTCCGCCGACGCTTCCGAGTCCGGCACCGCCGACTCTGAGTCCGCTAAGACCGACGAGGCTGCGACCGACGACTCCCTCGTGAACGATATCGCCAAGGAGGACGAGAAGTCCGAGTCCTCCGAGACCGAGAACAACTCCACGAGCAACTCCGGCAGCATCTTCGACTGGTTCAGCAACCTCTTCGGTGGCAACCCCACCACCACGGCCGAGACCGAAGCCTCCGACAAGGGCACCGACACTGACACCGAGAAGTGGGTCTACGTCGGCGAGACCGCGACCTTTGACGGCACCAGTGGCTACAACCACAGCTGGACTACTTCCAGCAGCGGCACCGCCACGGTCTCCGGCTCCGACGGCTGGGGCTGGTTCGGTGCCGCCACGGAATCCACCGGTACCGTTACCGGTGTTGCCGAGGGCGATGCCACCATCACCCACACCTACTACTCCAAGAGCAGCACGAGCTCTAAGTACAAGAAGACCGAGACCTTCACCATCCACGTAGTTGAGGAGTCCACCGACCCGGTGACCTCCGTCGCCATCACTGGCGCCGACACCGTCGAGTCCTTCGCCACTGCGCAGCTCTCGCTGGAGACCGAGCCCGAGGGCGCCAAGGCCAAGGCCACTGCGTGGACCTCCTCCAACGAGGAGATCCTCACCGTCGACTCCACCGGCAAGGTCACCGGCGTCCGCCAGGGTACCGCCACCGTGACGGCCACCGTCACCAACGCCGACGGCAGCACCGTGACCGCAGAGAAGAGCATTGAGGTTACCGCCACCACTACGAGTAGCACCAAGGCCGAGGTCTACTTCCTGCTCGACCCGACCAAGGACGCTACCTCCAACGACACCGGCAACTGGAGCTCGGCCTATGGCGTTGCCGAGGTCAACACCGAGAACGCCACCTGGACCAACAACAAGAACTGCTTCGATAACGTCGACCAGCGTGTGGTCTCTTGGCCCAACGGATCCAACGTCATCGACAAGAACAATTCCGCTTGGCAGACGATTTTCGATAACTACAAGGCCAACATCAAAACGCAGCTCGGCGTCGACATCTCCGAGGACGACGTCGAGGAGATCAGCCTCGTCCCGGCCAAGATTTCCAAGAACAACGGCGGCACCTACTCCACCCACCTCGACTGCAACGTCAACATCAAGATGAAGGGCCTCTCCCTCGTTAAGTACTACCTGCGCGATGCCGGCAGCGCTCAGTGGGACCTCAAGGGTTCCAAGAGCTACTTTGACGGCAACACCACGCAGCCCTCAGACGTTACGAGCGAGTCCTTCCCCGAGACCAAGACCAAGAACGGCGTTACCTACACGTTCTCTGGTTGGTATCTCGACCAGAATCTGACCCAGCCGGTCACCTTCCCGTACACGGTTACCACCGAGCAGACCTTCTACGCCAAGTACGTCGGCGGCTTCCAGGTTAAGTACGACCTGGCCGGCGGCACGTGGAACAACTCCGACTCTCTTATGTATACGGTTGAGGAAGGCAAGACCGTAACCGTAAAGAAGGAGCCCACGCGCGAGGGCTATAAGTTCACCGGCTGGACGGTCACGGGCCTCGACGGCACCACCACCGTTGCCAGCGGCGACACCTTCGCCATGCCTTCCGGCAACGTGACCATCACCGCCAACTGGGAGGAGCTCACCGCCTACCAGGTGCAGTACCTGGAGCAGGGCACCTCTGCCCAGCTTGCCGACGCGGTCACCCGCTATGGCGAGGCGGGCGCTGACGTGAGCGCCGATGCCATCGTCATCGAGGGTTACCACCTTGCCAGCAACTGCCCGGCCACCATCACCAAGACCCTGGGCGAGGGCGACAACACCATCATCTTCTGGTACGTCAAGGACAACGCCAGCTACACCGTTAACTACTACGTCAACGGCACCGAGACCAAGGTCGCGGACTCCGAGACCATGAGTGCCGCTTGGGGCACCACGGTTAAGGCTTCCGACCTGACCAAGGCCATCTCCGGTTACACGGTCGTGCCGGACCAGACTGCCTCGATTGAGATCTCTCGCACCGAGGCCAACACGATCAACGTCTACTACTACATCAACGCTACCCTGACGGCTAACTCCGATACCGTCGAGTACAACGGCAAGGAGCAGTCCGTTACTGGCTACACCTCCAACGCCGACGGCGTCACGTTTGAGGGCGTTGAGCTTGAGGGCGGCAAGGGTACCGATGTGGGCTCCTATGCCTACGCCTTCAAGAAGGGTACGGTTGGCAAGCTCGACACTACTAATAAGTACATCGTGGCTGAGGTCACCGACGGTAGCCTGACCATTAGCCCGAACACCACCGCCGTGACCATTAAGGTCTCCGGCAACAAGGACAGCGTGAAGTACGACGGCAAGAGCCACGAAGTCTCCGGCTACGCCGTTGACGAGTCCACGCTTCCCGCTGGCGTCACCAAGGACGAGGTCTCTCTCTCCGGTGCGGCAAAGGTCACCAAGACTGACGCCGGCACCTACGCCATGGGCCTGGACGCTAAGAACTTCAGCCTCACTACTAATAAGTACAGCAACGTCACCTTTGAGCTTGTCGAGGACGGTTCGCTCACCATCGAGAAGCGAAACATCAAGCTGACCTCTGGCTCTGCCGAGCAGTACTACACCGGAACGGCGCTTACTAACAGCACCGTTACCGAAGACGAGGATAGCGACGGCTTTGCCGATGGCGAGGGTGCCACATACGCCACCACCGGCAGCCAGACGCTTCCCGGCTCGAGCGACAACGCCTTTAGCGTCGCCCTGAACAGCAATACCAAGGCCGACAACTACAACATCGCCAAGACCGAGGGCACGCTCACGGTTAAGGACCGCACCGACAAGAACAAGAAGAGCGTTACCGTCACCGGTAGCTCCGAGTCCGCCACCTACGATGGCGTGGAGCACAAGGCCGAGGGCATCACCGATGCCTCAAAGACCTTCACCTGGAACGGCGTGACCTTCTACGTCGAGGCCGAGACCTCCGACCCGTCTTCCACCGACGCGTTTGATGGCGTGAAGACCAACAAGGTCTCCAACGTGAAGATCTACGACGCTCCGTCCACTGCCACGACCCGCAACGACGTCACCAAGCAGTTCAAGGTCAACATCGTTAACGGCGCCCTCTCGGTTGCCAAGCGTTCCGTGACGCTGACCTCCGGCTCCGCTGAGAAGACCTATGACGGCGAGGCTCTTACCAAGGATGAGGTTACTGTCACTGGCGGCAGCTTCGTCAACGGCGAGGGCTACACCGCTACCGTTACCGGCAGCCAGACGGCTCCGGGCTCCAGCGAGAACAAGTTCTCCTACAAGCTCAACGACAACACCAAGGCCTCCAACTACGACATCACCACCGTCAACGGCACGCTGAACGTCAAGAACCGTGACGCCAAGTACGAGATCACGGTCGAGGCCAACTCCACCACCGCCGAGTACGACGGCACGGAGAAGAGCGCGACTGGCCTCAAGACCACCACGTTCACTCTCGAGAACGGCAAGACCTACACGGTCGAGGGCCTTACCACCTCCGACCCGAAGTCTACTGACGCCACCGAGGGCATCGAGAACAGCATCTCCGGCACTGCCGTGGTGAAGGACTCTGACGGCAATGACGTCACGAGCGAGTTCTCCGTCTCTCTTAAGAGCGGCAAGCTCGTCGTGAACAAGCGTGCCGTGGAGCTCACTTCTGCCTCTGATAAGAAGAGCTATGACGGCACCGCGCTTACCAACAGCGAGGTCACCGTCACCAGCGGCAGCTTTGTCGAAGGCGAAGAGCCCACCTACAGCTTCACGGGCACCCAGACCAACGTCGGCAAGAGCGATAACAAGTTCACCGCCAATGGCGTGGACGAGAATAACTACGCCCTTACTTATAAGTACGGCACGCTCGAGGTCACCCAGAGCAATGCCAAGGTTGTCGTGACCATCACGGGCAACACCGAGAACGTCACCTACGATGGCAATGGTCACGAGGTCAAGGGCTACACGGTCTCTAGCGATAACGCTCTCTACACCGAGGACTGCTTCAGCTTCAGTGGCAACGCTTACGCGAGCGGCACCAATGCCGGCAGCTATGCCATGGGCCTGGGCAAGGACCAGTTCTCCAACACCAGTAAGAACTTCAAGAGCGAGAACGTCACGTTTGTCGTGACCGACGGTGCGCTGGACATTGCCAAGCGCCCCGTGACGCTTACCTCTGGCAGCGCCAGCAAGACCTATGACGGCGCCGAGCTCACCAACAGCGAGGTCACCGTAACCAGCGGCAGCTTTGTCGGCAACGATGGCTTTACTGCTACGACCAGCGGCTCGATCCTTGATGCCGGTTCTGTTGAGAACAAGTTTGAGTACGCGCTCAACGACGGCACCAACAAGAGCAACTACGACATCGCCACTGTCAACGGAACTCTGACCGTAAAGCAGGTCGAAGACCCCGTCACCGTCACCATCAAGGGCTCCACGAGCACCGTTACCTATGACGGCAGCGAGCACAAGGTCGAGGACTACGACGCCGTGGTCACCGGAAGCGACCTCTACTCCACCGAGTACGTTGCTTTCAGCGGAACCAAGGTCGCTTCTGGTACCGATGCCGGCACCTATAAGATGAACCTTGCCAACGAGCAGTTCTCCAACACCAGCAAGAACTTCAAGAACGTCACCATCACGGTTGTGAATGACGGTCAGCTCGTCATCAACAAGCGCAACGTTACGCTCACCTCTGGCACCAGCAGCAAGACCTACGACGGCACCGCGCTTACCAACGGCAACGTTGCGGTCTCTGGCGATGGCTTTGCCGAGGGCGAGGGCGCCGACTACTCCGTTACCGGTAGCCAGACGCTCGTTGGCAACAGCGCCAACTCCTTCAGCTACGCGCTCTATGACGGCAAGACTGAGGGCAAGAAGGAGACCAAGGCCTCCAACTACAACGTCACCACCGCCGCGGGTACCCTTACGGTGACCAGCCGTGACGCCAAGTACGAGATTACGGTCGAGGCCAACTCGGCCACGGTTACCTATGACGGCGATGAGCACGCCGCTTCTGGTCTCGTCACAACCGAGTTTGAGGTTGCCGGCCAGAAGTACACCGTGAGCGGGCTTTCCACCGAGGACCCCACCAAGACCAACGCTGGCACCTACACCAACAACATCCACGGCACTGCCGTGGTGAAGGATGCCAACGGCAATGACGTTTCCAGCGAGTTCAAGGTCAACACCAAGAATGGCCAGCTCGTCATCAACAAGCGCAACGTGACGCTCACCTCTGCCACCGATAGCAAGACCTACGACGGCACTGCGCTCACCAACAGCGAGGTATCCGTTGAGGGCGACGGCTTCGTCAAGGGCGAGGAGCCTTCCTACAACGTCACCGGTTCGATCGTCGATGCTGGCGAGGTTGAGAACGCCTACACCTACACGGCGCCCGCAAGCGTTGCCAAGACCGAGAACGGTGACTACGCCAACTACGTCATTACCAAGAACACCGGCACGCTCACGGTGAGCCCGGTCAAGGACACCGTTAAGGTGACTATCACCGGTCACAAGGCTGAGTACACCTATGACAACCAGGCGCACAAGGCGGAGGGCTACGACTTCAAGTCTTCCAACAAGCTCTTCACCGAGAACCTCGTGAACTTCAATGGTAGTGCTAGCGTTGAGCAGACCAACGTTGGTACCTACGCCATGGGCCTTGATAAGAGCCAGTTCTCCACCAGTACGCTCAACTTCGAAAGCGTTGAGTTTGAGGTAATCGACGGCGAGCTGAAGATCAACGGCGCCGAGATCGACAATGACGGCGTCAAGTGGACCGGCAAGCAGGACGTCTCCAAGTACTACGACGGCGCCTCCATCGCGGCCCACGAGGTTACCGCCACTGACAAGTACGGCAATGCGCTCACGGTTGAGTACAGCGCCGACGGCAAGACCTGGACCGCCAACCCGGCCGAGATCACCCTCACGCATGCCGGTGAGGTTACGGTCCAGCTCCGTGCCACCAACTCCAACTACGCCGAGGGCAGCTACGCCACCAGCACCGAGAAGATCACGGTGAACAAGCGAAGCGTCACGCTCGCTTCTGCCGACGACAGCAAGACCTACGACGGCGAAGCGCTCACCAACGGCACCGTTACCGCTACTGACTACGACAAGACCGATGCAGCCGACGGCGGCCACGGCTTTGTCGCCGGCGAGGGCTACGCCGCAGATGTCACCGGCACCATCACCGATGCCGGCAGCACTGCCAACTCCTTCACCTACACGCTGAACGAGGGCACCTCTGCTGACGACTATGTCATCACCACCAGCGAGGGCACGCTCACGGTTGCCAAGCGCAATGTGACGCTTACGTCTGCCACGGACAGCAAGGCCTACGATGGCAAAGCGCTCACCAACGGTGAAGTCATCGTCTCCGGCGAGGGCTTTGTGGACGGCCAGGGCGCCAGCTACGACGTCACTGGCACGCAGACTGCCCCTGGCACCAGCCAGAACAGCTTCACCTACTCTTTGAACGAGGGCACCAAGGCTGGTAACTACAACATCACGACCAACTACGGCACGCTCACGGTGACTAGCCGTGACGCCAAGGTTGAGCTTACGGTCGAGGGCAACTCCGACACCGTCACCTATGACGGCCGGGAGCACTCTGCCGCCGGCATAAAGGACGAGAAGACCGACGCTGACGGCAACAAGTACGTTGAGTTCACCGTCGATGGCGAGACCTACAAGGTCTATGGCCTCGCGGCTTCCGGCGCCACTGCCACCGACGTGGCCGTGAACTCCGACGGCACGGTTGGCTCTTACAGCAACACCGTCACCGGCACTCCGGTTGTTAAGGACGCCGACGGCAACGACGTCACCTCTGAGTTCAAGGTGACTCCGGTCTCTGGCTCCCTCACGATTAACAAGCGCGACGTGACCATCGTCTCCGATAGCGCCGCCAGGACCTACAACGGCTCTGAGCTCACCAAGCACAGCTGGAGCTATGCCGAGGGCAGCCAGAAGCTGGTTGCCGGCGACGAGCTCATCGTGAGCTATGCCGGCGCAATCACCAACGTTGGCTCCACGGCCAACACCTTCTCGGTTGACGGCTTCAAGACCGGTAAGGCCACTAACTACAGCCTGCACACGCAGAACGGCACCCTTGCCGTTACCGCCAACGAGGCTAAGGTGGTCGTGACCGTCGCCGGCAAGACCGACTCCGAGACCTATGACGGCAGGCAGCACAGCGTCTCTGGTTATGACGTCAAGAGCATCACGCTTGGCGGCAAGGAGACCACGCTCTATGGCTCTGGCGACTTCTCCCTCAACGGCAGCGCCGTTGCC
>CAVIES010000074.1:0-9163 GCA_963641675.1 Anaerovoracaceae bacterium | reverse complement strand
CATACCCTCATCGCCGGCCTCACGGGCGCGGCCATCGCCATCCACGGCGGTTTGGACGGCGTCAACGGCGGCGAGTGGGTGAAGGTCCTCTACGGCCTCGTCATGAGCCTGCTCTTTGGCTTTGCCATCGGCTGGCTCTGCTGCAAGGCCGTGACCATAGTGTTTGCCGGGTTCGACCGGCGGCGCACCGACGGCTTCTTCAAGTACGCCCAGATCGTGGTTGCCGCGGCCATGAGCTTCATGCACGGCGCGCAGGACGGCCAGAAGTTCATCGGCGTGCTCTTCCTCGGCATGGCCTTCTGCAATGGCCAGAGCAGCGTGGAGGGCGTCGTCATCCCTGTGTGGCTCATGCTCCTCTGCAGCTTCACCATGGGTATCGGCACCAGCGTGGGCGGCGAGCCCATCATCAAGAGCGTGGGCATGGACATGGTCAAGCTCGAGCGCTACCAGGGCTTTGCGGCAGACCTCGCAAGCTCCGTCTGCCTGCTCGTCATGACCACGCTCGGCATCCCCGTCTCCACCACCCACACCAAGACGAGCGCCATTATGGGCGTCGGCGCCGTGAAGCGCCTCTCGGCCATCAACTTCGGCGTAGTGAAGGAAATGATGCTCACCTGGGTCTTCACGTTCCCGGGCTGCGGCCTCATTAGCTTCCTCATGGCCAAGCTCTTCATGTTCCTGTTCTAGCGGGTGAGGCCCGAGCCGGCTCCTCCGCACTCCCCGCGCCAGAGGCGCACATCCAGACGATCCAACCCGAGAGGACACACCATGGCACGCAAGCCCGACTCCTACTACTTCGACAACTTCAAGGCCGCGGCCGCCAACAACTCCAAGGCCGCTGCGCTTCTCGAGAGCGTCATGCGCGACTTTGACCCCAACGCGCTCGAACCCCGCATGGCACAGATGCAGCAGATTGAGCATGACAACGACGAGCTTCGCCACGAGATGCTCGACGCCCTCACCACGGCCTTCATCACGCCCATCGAGCGCGAGGACCTGGCGCAGCTCTCGGCCGCCATCGACGACATCACCGACTGCGTCGAGGGTGTGCTCCACCGCCTCTACTACAACAACGTCACCGATCTGACTCCGGGCGCGCTCGAGATGGTGACCATGCTCGTGAAGGCCTGCGATGAGGTCGAGAAGCTCGTGGACGAGCTTCCGAACTTCAAGAAGTCCAAGACCCTGCGCGAGCACGTTGTCTCCATCAACACGGTGGAGGGGATGGCGGACGACGTCTTTATCCGCATCATGCGCGAGCTGCACACGACCGAGACAGATGCCCTGCGTCTCATCGCCACTCGCGAGACCTACATATACCTCGAGTACACGGTGGACGCCTGCGAGCATGTGGCTGACCTCGTCGGCGGCATCGTGATGAAGAACAGCTAAAGCGGGCGACAAGGGACATATTTGGGCTAAAGGGGCGCGGCCGATTGGCTGCGCCCCCTTGTTTGTCGAAAGCCAAAACGTAACGAGGGCCTGCCCTCTTAAGCTTTAGAATAGAAAGCCAAACGTGGCTTAAACGCAGGAGATCGCATGATTTGCGCAATGGCACAAGCTGGCCTTTTGCCCTCGGCGGTCTCACCCAACTCGTAATTTTGCCCAGTCGGAGCGCCGTCCGAGGAGCCCTTATGAAAAGTCCCCTTCACCCCCGCCGTAGCCTGTGCCCCGCGCCCGTGCTCGCGCTCGCCTTTGCGCTGACAGCGCTTGCCTGCGTGCTCTCTCCCGCCCGCGCCATGGCGGCCGAGGTCATGGCCTACTCGTACGACGACTCCGACAACAGGGTCAACTACTACACCACCGATGCCGCACTCAGTGCCGGCTACGAGGGCAAGGTCATCTACCTCGACTGCGACTGGAACTTCACCGGCCCCCTCACGATCGCCGACAGCAAGTCCATCACCATCGAGATGAACGGCCACAGGATTGCCAACAACGGCACTTCCGAGGTCATTCGCATGAAGGAGCACTCCAACCTCACGCTCAAGCACACGGGCGAGCCTTCCAAGATGTCCTACACCGGCTACGACGCCGGCAACTACGGGAGCAAGTGCAGCGCCACGGTCGAGACCGGTGGCCTCGTCACCGGTGGCTACAACCACTGCAGCTGGCCCTACATCAAGAACACGGGCGGCGGCATCGTCATGGACGCCTATAGCACCCTCACGCTCAGCAACGTGGCGGTTGCCGGCAACTACGGTGACTCCGGCGGCGGCATCTTCACCTACAAGGAGTGCAACGTCAACCTTGAGAACGGCGCCATCGTCGAGCGCAACTCCGGCTATGCCGGCGGCATTTGGGTCGACGGCGTCGACACCAACATCACGCTCAAGGGTGCCTCTGCCATCAGCAAGAACTACGGCGACTCCTACGGCGGCGGCATCTACTCCGACGCCGACGGCACGAGGATCTATCTGAACGAGGAATCCAAGATCTCTGAGAACGCGGCAGAGCGCGGCGGCGGCGTCTACTTCGACTGCCCGTACTTCAACCTCGTCGGCGACTCTAGCGGCACCTGCGAGATCTCCGGCAACACGGCCCTCTATTCCTCGGCCGCTGACGGCATCTCTGGTGCGGGCGCCGGCGTCTTCACCGACTCCGACAACAACACCTGCGAGGGAAGCATCGAGAACCTCAGGATCTGGAATAACCATGCCGAGAACCGCGGCGGCGGCATCGAGCTCTACCAGGAGTACACGACCGTCAAGAACTGCAGCATCATGTACAACATCGCCGACGAGGACGGCGGCGGCATATTCGTCCGCAACGACAAGAACACCATCGACAGCTGCGACATCGAGTACAACATCTGCTACAACGGCCACGAGTACGACAGCAACGGCGGCGGCATCTATGTTTGGAAGTACTTCGACCTGAGCCTCGTGGGCAAGACCATCGTCAAGAACAACACGTGGGGCTACAAGGCCTCCAAGGGCGGCACGGCCGACAACGTCTACCTCGCCGGCACCTCCACGTGCGCCTACCTCTTGGGTGGCCTGACCAAGGGCGCGGACGTCTGGGTGACCACCGAGACGGAAGGGGCCGACCGCAAGATCGGCAAGGACATGCTCAACGAGACCGATGACTGCATCCACATGGACAAGAGCGGCTATCGCGTCTCCTATGAAACGAGCGCCAAGGAGGTATGGCAGCGCTACTTCTCGGGCGAATTCCAGCTGAGCCTGAACGGCGAGCATATTCGCGGCTTTGCGCAAGGCGAAGGCGTGAACATCAACGCTACGAGGTCTGCCTCGGATTCCTACAGCGCCTTCTGGTATTGGGACGAGGAGAAGACGACGGGCTTTGCCGACTTCTCCGCGGTCGTGAAGGACATCTATAACTCTGCGCTTAGCTTCACGATGCCCCAGAACGACGTCTCGCTCCAGGCGGTCTACACCAACCGAGCGCAATTTGTCACCATCTACGTGCAGAAGCCCGTCGTGGGCGAGGCGCTCTCCACTACGGCGACGCTCGAGTGGAGCAGCGAGGGCGCAGACAAGAAGACCAAGGAAATCTCTGTCGCCTGGTATGACGAGAACGGCAACGTCGCGACGACGGCTGAGTACGGCAAGAGCTACCACGTCTCCGTCTCCGCCGAGCAGGACCCCGACAAGAACGTCGGCCTCTTCTTCAGGAGCGACCTCAGCGACGTCGACTTTGCCTATATGGACGGCGGCGAGCGCAAGTGGATCGCCGTCGACGAAATGAACCTCGACTCCTGCGGCACGCTCAACGCCACCTCCGTGGCCTTTGAGGCCGCCAAGCGCAGCGTGAAGGAGATCGCGCAGGCGTCCATTTCCGTGGCCGCGGGCACGACGAAGGCCGATCTCCTCGCGGCCCTGCCGACCTCGGCCAGCGTTGAGTTCGAGGATGGCGGCACGGCTGCGTTGAGCACCAACAAGGACGATGTCAAGTGGCCGAGTGACCTTTTTGACGACAACGACAGGGTGATCACCCCTGATTACATGACCACTCGCACCGTTAGCGTTGCCCTTGCTAGTTCCGAAGACGTGGAGCAGTCCGGCGATAAGCTGCAGGTGGTCATTACCGTCTATTCGTCCAGCAGCGAGCTTATGACGCCTACCCTCACGGTGGCGGGCGGCACCTATAACCTCATGTCGCTAACGGCGGGCGTCTACAGCCCAACCGAGGACGCCACCGTCTACTGCCAGGTCGGCAACGAGGCCGCCACCAAGCTCGACGACCCGAGCGCGGGCGTCAAGCTCACCGGCACCAAGGACGCAGAGCAGTCCTATACGGTGACCGTCTGGGCAGAGAAGGATGGGCTTAGGTCCGAGCAGGCAACCGCCACCTACACGCTCGACAACAAGAGCAGCCAGACCATCGAGGTCGCCTGTTCCGACATGGCCTATTACAAGGATGGCGAGAAGCCTTGGGCCCCCAGCTTTAAGGTGGAAGGCGAGAGCGGCTCTTCCGTGACGCTCACCGCTCCCGCTCAGTCGGGCCGCGTCTTTGACCACTGGACGTGGGCGGGCGCGCCCAAGGGCACCGACCTCACCCAGAGCACGCTTGTCGTCAGCGACTTCTCCTCCGCCCTCACTGGCCAAATCTGCGCCGTCTACGCGCCTGTGATCACCACGATCGATGTCGACGCCGCCGCGCCCGAGGCCGACAAGGCCCTCGCCACGACCACGAAGCTCAGGGCCGTCGTCGGCACGGGCGCCACGCTCGACATCACGAGCTACGTCACCGGCGGGTCTGCCGACGCCACCCTCGCCTGGTCGCCCTCCGTTGATGATGGCGCCATCGCCCAGCACGACACTGTCTATACCGCCACGGTCGCCATCAGTGGCAACGGCAGCGCGGGAGACAGCGTCAAGTACGTACTTGCCGACGACCTCAAGCTTACGGTTGCCGGCTACGACGTCCATGGCGGCGCCTATATCGCCACGGCCGCCGACGGCTCCAAGACGGTCTGCATCGAGTACCCGAACACGGGTCCCTGCGAGCTTTCCGAGGCTCCTGAGGTCGATGGGGTCACCATCAGCTTTGAGGAAGCCTGCGAGAGCCTGACCGCCCAGCAGGGTGACAAGGGCGTCGACTGGGGCCTGCCGCTCGCCACGAACGTGACCTACGAGTGCGGCTGCGAGGATCTCATCGACATCACGTGGGACTCCGTCGAGGGCTTTGATCCCAACAAGCTGGAGGCTCAGACCCTTACGGCCACGGGGACGATCAACTATCCCAGCTATGTCTCCACCACTGCCTCCGAGGACGTGACGGTTACCGTAACGGTGCAGGCGCCCAAGACCGTTGAGGCCCCGCAGGCCACGGTTGCCTCCGGCACATACGCCGAGGCCCAGCAGGTCATGCTTGGCACGATGACCGACGGCGCCGTGGTGCGCTACACCACTGACGGCTCCGAGCCCACGGAGGAGAGCCCGGCCTTTGAGGGTTCCATCGAGGTGAGCGAGACCACGACCATCAAGGCCAAGGCCTTCCGCAGCCTCTATGCTCCGAGCGAGACCGTGACGTTCACCTACACCATCAGTGACGGCACCGATCCCGAGCCGGACCCGGACCCCGATCCCAAGCCCGATACCGACCCTGACCAGGATCCTGATGCGGACACCGACCCATCCGACGGCTCTGGCGACAAGGGCAAGGACGGCGACGAGGCCCTGCCCCAGACCGGCGACGCCGCCTCTATTGCCGCCCTCGCTGCCACTGCGGGCGCGGTCCTTGCCGCAGCTGGTATCCGTCGTCGCAAGTAGGAGACTTTCGCCACATGAAGAGCGCTGCCTTCCGCTTCAAACCCATAGCTATCGTTCTTACGGCGGCCCTTGCGGTTGCCTGCGGGCTCGTTTGCCCCGCTCGCGCCTTCGCGGACTCCGACGTCGTTGCCTACTCTGGTGAGGGGGCAACGAGGGAGAACTACTCTTCCGTGAGCGACGCCATCTCTGCCGGCTACTCTGGCAAGACCATCGTCATGGCCAAGGACTGGGAGAGCTCTGACACAATTACGATTGCAGACAGCAAGTCGGTGACCATCGACATGAACGGCCACTGCATCAAGAACTCCAACTCCGACTACGCCATCCGCCTGAACGAGCATGCTACGCTGACGCTCACTTCGTCTGTGAGCGCCGAGTTTTCCTTTAGCGGGTACGATGCCGAAACTGAAGAGGACGGGCGTGACCTTAAGCTCACCTCTGGCGGTCTGGTCACGGACACCAAAGATGGTGCCGCTGGCATTCGCATGGACAAGTGGAGCACGGTGAGGCTCGTGAGCGTTGCTGTTGCCGGCAACGGGGGGAGCGGCATTGTCACAAAAGACAAATGCACTCTCGAGATGAGTGAGGGCGCGTCAATCCAGGCGAACCAAGCGGC
Source organism: Anaerovoracaceae bacterium (assembly GCA_963641675.1). Taxonomy (GTDB): domain Bacteria; phylum Actinomycetota; class Coriobacteriia; order Coriobacteriales; family Atopobiaceae; genus Parolsenella. The sequence goes on along the minus strand of CAVIES010000074.1, from coordinate 2,809 downwards.
TAGCCGAGGCGCGGGAGTTGAATTTGCCTCCGATTGCTCCCTTGTCATGGACAACGCGTCCATTAGTGCAAATCACTGCGGGAGTTGGGGTGGCGGCGTCTTTGCCTCTTCTGGCTTTGCTGCTGATTTGAAGAACGGCTCGAAGATAGATAACAACCGGGCGGGTGCTGGTGGCGGCGTCTATTTGAACAAGTCGAAGTTCAGCATTGTCTCAAGTGATAATACCGGCTCTATTTCAGGCAACCACGCTGCTAAATCTGGATCTGGATCGTTTGCGGGCGATGCCAGTGGCGGCGGAATTCACGTTGACAGCTATTCTGGCGAGAACGAAGGTCTGATCAAGGGCATCAATATTAAGAACAATTCCTCCAGTATTGATGGTGGCGCCATCGAGCTCGACCAAGAATATACGCGTGTCGTTGATTGCGTCATCACCGGCAATAAGGCCACGATGGATGGCGGCGGCATCTATGTCAACAATGACGAATGCAGCATTGTTGGCTGCACCATTACCAACAATGCCTGTAACGTAAGTAAATATGCTACTAGCAACCATGAGGGCGGCGGCGTCTTCGTCAGCTACAAGTACGACCTTTACCTCAACGGCGTTTGTACCATCAAGAACAACATCAGGGCCAACGATGAGACTGCGACGTCCGGTTCAAAGGATGACCTTTTCCTTAGCACCATATCCGGTTCGTCCGGTTACGCCTATATCAAGGGCGGCGTCGAGGATGGCTCCTCGGTTGGCATCCGCACTGGTATCGAGGGCCAGCGGCTGCTCGGCAAAAGCATTTCGACGTACGTAGCTGGCACGTATTTCAGCGATACTGACGGCTATTGGATCTCTCATGGTACGGACCACGATGGCGACCTCTGGCAACGAACGGGCGCGACGGTCTTTAACGTTTATGTTAACGGTGCAAGCGCCGGCCAGTACGCACCTGGCGACGGGGTCATTCTTCAGGCGGCTTGCTTTGCAAATGGTGACAGGTTTTGGCGTTGGTCCAGCGAAAACTCTAGTGGCCTTTCGCCGTTTAGCTCTTATATAGAGAATATCTACGATCCCTGCCAGGTCTTTTATCACATGCCTCAGAACGACGTGGAGCTCGCCTTTGACACCTATGACCTCGCGGGTTCCGTAACGCTTATGGTGGACAAGCCCGTCGCGGGCGAGGCGCTTGCGACGACCGCCAGGGTGTATGTCGCCGACGGCAGGTTTGAGATTGTCCCCATCACCTGGACGGATGCAGGCGGTGCCACGGTCACTTCCGCCGAGTATGGCGGCGCCTACAGCTTTAGCGTCTCGGCCCCGAGGAGCCAGTCAAACGGCTTCGGCTTTAGCGAGGACATCACCAAGGACAACGTGCGCATCTGCTGGACGGGCTCCGACGAGGTCGGCCTTGCCACCTCGAGCGCAAGCGTCGACTCGGAGGGCAAGCTTAACGTTGCGTCATCCGCCTATGAGACGGAGGGGCTTCTCGTCACAAGCGTGGACGACGCGAGCGCCAACATGCTTGCGCGCACCTCAAAGAGCGACCTGCTTGCCGCGATTCCTGGCGCCGTGAGCGCCAAGCTCAGCAACGGCTCGAGCGTGGCGCTTGCCATTGACAAGGACAAGATTTCCTGGCCCGATGGGCTGCTGGATGGCGACACGGTCGAAGACGTTGGAGACGAGGCTGCCACGTTTACGTTCGACCTGCCTCTTGCGGAGTCCATGGACGTGCCGGACGCCAAGAACCACGTGTGCAGCTTCACACTAACCGTGCTCCCAACGACGGAGATTGCGCCTCCGGCTGTCTCGCTTGCCGGCGGCACGTACAACAGGTATAGCGGCGCCACGAAGCTGGGCGATGACCTCAAGCTGAACGTCACCGTCTCGTGCTCGGCCAAGGATGCGAAGATCTACTACAGCATCGACGGCGAAGACGAGCACGAATACTCGTCCGCCGGCATCACGCTTGTGGGTGAGCAGGACCAGAAGGTAGGCCGCAAGCTCAAGGTCTGGGCCGTGAGGGGAGGAATCTCCTCCAATGCTGTTGAGGCTGCTTATGTGCTTGACGACACGCTGAATAAAGACCTCACGATCGTTTGCTCCGACACGGCGCTCTACGGCGAGGGCGACGCACGCTGGTCCCGCGAGCTGACCATTACCGCCAACATCGGCGATGCCGTTTCCGTTACGGCCCCTACTGAGGACTCGCGCACCTTCGACCACTGGGAGTGGAAGGGTGCGCCCGAAGACGCCGACCTCACCCAGGAGACGCTGCAGATCGCGAGCTTTGACCCCAAGGACTCCGGCAAGATCACGGCCGTCTACACGCCCGTGGTTACGGCGGTCGACCTGGGGGTCGATGTTCCGCAGGCTCACGCGGCCCTTTCGACCAGTGCGACCGTGGGCGTCATGGTCGGCTCCGAGACGGCGTCCAAGGACATCACGGGCTACCTCACCGGTGGCGGTGCGCTCACGTGGACTCCGTCCGTTGAGACTGCCGACCACGACACGTGCTATAACGCCTCGCTCTCGCTTTCTACCGGTTCCAGCGCTAGCGGCGTTAACTATTCCATCGCAAGCGTGCTTAAGCTCTATATCAACGGGCTCGAGGTCGAGGGTGCCGGCTGGGTCGATTCAGACACCCAGACGCTTTATGTGTCCTTCCCCAACACCGGCCCGTACGAGTACGCCTCCTATGAGGGCTTTGACGACGTCAGCCTGAGCTATGCAGAGGCCTTTGGTTATCAGACCAGGCAGGACGCTGGCCAGACCGAGTCTTGGGGCCTGCCCAAGCAGGTTGTGGTCACCTACAAG
>CAVIES010000073.1:0-9184 GCA_963641675.1 Anaerovoracaceae bacterium | reverse complement strand
CGGCAAGCTCGCCGGCGCCAAGCGCCGCCAGGACACGGGCGCGGTTCTCGCTGACGGCCGCGGGCAGGTCGCCGCAGCGACCACCCAGGTTCAGCGAGGCATACGGCGCCTGCGAGACGCCGCCCGTGCGCTCGGTGAATGCAAACGTGACCCCGCCGCGGACGCTCGTGTCCGCGAGCAGGGTCACGCCCTCGACAAGATATCTGTCCAGGGAAAGCACAGCGAATCTCCTAGATGCGGCTGCGCTTGAGGAAGTCGGGGATGTCGAACTCCTTGTCATTGTTGAGCGAGGTGTTCTGCGGACGGCTCACGTTGATGGGGGCCGGGGCCGGGTTGGACGCGGGACGCGGCGCCACGGGGGCGGGAGCAGCGGTCGGACGGCTGGCCGGGATGTTCAGCGTGGGCAGGGACTGCTGCACGTTGGAGTCGTTGAAGCCGGTGGCGATGACGGTCACGCGCACCTGGTCGCCCAGGGACTCGTCCACGACGGTACCAAAGATGATGTTGGCCTCGGGGTCGACGTTCTTGGCAACGAGGTCGGCGGCGTCGTTGATCTCCTGGATGCCCAGGTCCTTGTTGCCGGCGATGGAAAGCAGGACGCGGGTGGCGCCGTCAATGGAGCTCTCGAGCAGGCGGGAGGAGATGGCGTCAGAGGCGGCGTCGGTGGCGCGGTTGTCGCCAGAGGAGGTGCCGATGCCCATCATTGCGGTGCCGGCACCCTTCATGATGGTGCAGACGTCGGCGAAGTCGAGGTTGATCAGGCCCGGGACGGTGATGAGGTCCGTGATGCCCTGGGTGCCCTGGCACAGCACGTCGTCGGCCATGCGGAAGGCCTCGAGCATGGTGGTCTTCTTCTCGGCGAGGTCGAGCAGGCGGTCGTTCGGGATCACGATGAGGGTGTCGACGTTCTCAGAGAGGTTCTCGACGCCGGAGAGGGCGGAGGCGGTGCGCTTGCGGCCCTCGAAGGAGAACGGCTTGGTGACGACGGCGATGGTGAGCGCGCCCACGTCGTTCTTGGCGATGTCGGCGACGATCGGGGCAGCGCCGGTGCCGGTGCCGCCGCCCTCGCCAGCGGTGATGAAGACCATGTCGGCGCCAGCAAGGGCAGCCTTGATCTCGTCGTGGGAGTCCTCGGCGGCCTGAGCGCCCACCTCGGGGTTGGCGCCGGCGCCAAGGCCCTTGGTGAGGTCGGTGCCGATGTGGACCTTCACGTCGGCGTCGGACATGGCGAGCGCCTGGGCATCGGTGTTGATGGCGACGAACTCGACGCCGCGGATGCCCTCCTCGATCATGCGGTTGACGGCGTTGGTGCCGCCGCCGCCGACGCCTACGACCTTGATGACGGCGAGGTAGTTGCTAAGGGTATCGGTAGCGCTCATGGGTCCTCCTTGCGTGGCAGTGCCTTCGTTGGTGGTGCGGATCGTGCTGTTCTTTGCTATGTGCTTAGCCATCGGTTCACAAACTCTCAAGCTCAGGTTTAGCTCTACCCGTGAGGTAAAGCGCCGTATATTGGCACACCAGCTGGTCGCGCGTCAACAAAAAGGTTGAGAGTTTTCACGCGATGTGCAAATTGTTCCGGCGGGCGGCTACTCAGACGAGTCCTCCCCCGAATAGTCGTAGGACTCGTCGCTGCTCTCCTCATCAGAGGAATCGCCCGAGCTATCCGAGCCGTCGCTTGCCTCGTCGGTCGTGGCGGCCTCGGTGCTGGCGGCAGCCTCCTGCTGAATCTGGGCCACGGTTGCCGCCGCGCCCGAGAGCGTGGCGCCGTCGGCCACCTTGCGGTAGGTGGGCTTGCTCGGCACTCGAACGTTCACGTAGGTGAGCTGGTCGCCGTAGGTGGCGATGATCTCCGTGAGGGCCTGGGCCTTTGCGGAGACGTCGGAAGCGGCGCCGAGCGAGATCTCGAGCCCGCTCTTGAGCACGAGCGAGATGCTGCCGGCGCTCGCGGCGTAGTAGACCTGGGCCTGGCTGCGGATGCTCTCGGGCAGCTGCTGCTGGTAGGTGAGGACGTCCTGGATGGAGTCGTCGGTGCAGGCGCTTCCCTGGGCGGGATTGACCGTGCCGGGCACGTTGGTGATGAGCAAACAGCCCAGCTCTTCTGCCTTGGCGAGGGCCTGGGCGGTCACGTCGTCTCCCGCGGAGGAATCGAGCTGGGTGGGCTCGATCCAGTGGCCGTCGTCGCCGAGCGACCACACGCTCGTGCCGGAGCCGCAGATGACGATGGCAGAGACCGTGCGCTCCTCCACCGTGACCTTGAGGGTCGAGGGGAACTCGCGGTCGATGTAGACGTTCTTGACCCAGGGGTTCTTCTTCACGTTCTCGGCGACCTCGTCGGGGTCGACCGAAAGCAGCGTCGTGCCCTCGTCCACCGCGGCGAGCTTTGCGATGGTCTCGGCGCTTACGTGCTCAGAGGCCGTGGCGTCGATGCCCTCGATCACAAAGACCGGCAGCTGGGAGAGGACGAGAAGCGCGATGAGCGCGATGAGGGCGAGCAGGGCCACGATGGCGGCGCCGATGGCCACGCGGCGGGCAACCGTGCTGCCGCCGGCGTTGCGGTCGCTCCTACGAGAGGTGGCGGAGGCATTCGCGCGGCCGGCATTGCGGGCGGCGCGGGCGCTCACCTCTCCCCCACGGCCGGGAGCGACGCGACCCGCGGAGCCCGGGGCCGTGACGCGCGGCGAGACCTTGGCGGAGCTCGTCTTGGGTGTCTCCAGGCCACGGCCCCTCTTGGCGCCCTTTGCCTTTGCGGCACTCGGGCGTGAGCTGTTGATCTTGGAAGAGCCGCGCGGCGTCGCGACACGGCCGCGGGCGCTAGGACGAGAACCCGAGGAACTTGACTTCCGGTTGGAGGTCGACACCCGTAGCCTCCTTCACGCGGTCGTGCATCGTCCTCATGACGGCCAAGACGTCGGCCGCCGAGGCGGTGCCGTTGTTCACGACGAAGTTTGCGTGCACCTCAGAGACCTGGGCGCCGCCGTGGGAGTAGCCCTTGAGGCCGCAGTCCTCCACGAGCTTGGCGGCACCGCTCTCGCCGGCCGGGTTCTTGAAGACCGAGCCGCAACTGGGCTTGCCCATGGGCTGAGTGGCGCGACGGCGTGCGAGCAGGTGCTCCATCTGGGCCGCGATCTGCTCCTTGTTGCCGCTCTCCAGGGTAAGCGTGGCCTCGAGCACGATGTCGGCACCGCCGAGGTTGTTGTAGCGGTAGCCCCACTCGAGCTCCGAGCCGTGGATGCGGCGCAGGCCCTCGCCCATGCGATAGACCACGAGGCTCTCCACGCGCGAGCCGATCCAGTCGCGCCTTGTGCCGGCGTTCATCGATATGGCGCCGCCGAGGGTGCCCGGGATGCCACAGGCAAACTCCAGGCCCGAGAGCGACGCCTTGTGGGCGGCTGTCACCACGCGCGCGAGCAGCACGCCCGCACCCACGACGATCCTCTGCTCGTCGGCCAGGACCTCGATCTTGGAGAACTCGCGGCCGAGGATGATGACGCAGCCGTCAAAGCCCTCGTCGGAGACGAGGAGGTTTGAGCCCTTGCCCATGACGACCCACTCCACCGCCTGGGCGGTGAGCACGTCGATGACGCGCTTGAGCGCGGCCGGCGAGTGGCAGACGGCCACCATGGCGGCCGGGCCGCCGATGCGGTAGCTCGTGCGGTGCGAGAGGCGCTCGTCGCGCGTGATGTCCGCGTCGACGGCACCGGAGAGCGCGAGGTATGCGTTGGCGAGGCTCACGGGCTACTTGCCCTCCGCCTCGGTCTTGGCCTCCACGAAGGCGGGGCCGACGAGGGTGACGTCGCCGGCGCCCATGGTGATCAGCAGGTCGCCGGGGCGCAGGTCGGCCACGAGGCGGGCGATGAGGTCGCGGCGGTTGGGGACGTAGTTGACCTCGGCCACCGATCCGTTCTTGGCCACGGAGTTGGCGACGAGCTTGCCGGTGACACCCGGGATGGGCATCTCTCCCGCGCTGAAGATGTCCATGAGGTAGAGGACGTCGGCGTTGTTGAAGGCGCCGCCGAACTCCTCGGCGAGGTTCTGGGTGCGCGTGTAGCGGTGCGGCTGGAAGACCACGACCACGCGGTCGTAGCTAAGGCCGGCGGCAGCTGAGAGCGTGGCGGCGACCTCGGTGGGGTGGTGGCCGTAGTCGTCGACGACGGTGATGCCGTCAACGTCGGCCACGTGGGTGAAGCGGCGCTTGACGCCCGCGAAGGTGGAGAGGGCCTCGGCGGCCTTCTCGACGTCGAGGCCGAGCGAATCGGCCACGGCGATGGCGGCGGTGGCGTTCAGCATGTTGTGGCGGCCGGGGTTGGCCTTGATGGTGACCTTAACGCTCTTGCCGGAGGGGCAGGCGACCGTGAAGTGCATCTCGATGGAGCGGCTCGCCGGCTCGGGCGTGCAGACGTAGTCGAAGTCGCCGTCGCCCTCAAAGCCGTAGGTCACGACGTTGCGCTTGCAGGCGGCGGCCACCTTGCGCACGCGCTCGGACTCGCCGCAGGCAACGACCGTGCCGCCCTCGCCCACCGTGTCCATGAACTGGCCGAAGGTGTTCTCGAGGTTCTCGATGGTGCCGTAGTGGTCGAGGTGGTCTGCCTCGATGTTGGTGATGACGGCCACCGTCGGGTCGAAGTAGAGGAAGGAGCCGTCGCTCTCGTCGGACTCGGCCACGTAGTACTCCGACTTGCCGGAGTGGGCGTTGGTGTCATAGCCCTCGACGAAGCCGCCGATGAGGAACGACGGGTCGAGGCCCATGCGGTCGAGCATGGTGGTGACCATGGAAGAGGTCGTGGTCTTGCCGTGGGTGCCCGAGACGGCGACCGTGGTGTGGCCAAGGGAGAGCGTCGGCAGCATCTTGGCGCGCGGCCAGACCTCGATGCCCAGCTCGCGGGCGCGGATGACCTCGGGGTTGGACTCTGGGATGGCCGTGGAGATAACGACGACGTCGGGACCGGTGGCATCGACCGTGGCGGCCTCGTGGCCCACGTGGACCTCGATGCCGGCGTTCTCGAGCTCGCGGACGTAGCGGGAGCTCTTGAGGTCGCTGCCGGTGACGTGGATGCCGCGCTCGTGCAGCACAAGCGCGATGCCGCTCATGCCGGCACCGCCGATGCCGACGATGTGGACGCGCTGGAAGGGAAGCTTCTCGGAAGTGGTTGCCATGGAATGGCTCCTCTTGTATCGATTCGTCTGCGGGCCCGCGGCCCGCGCACATACGCATCCCAGTTTAGCCCATGGCAGGCCCACTCCCCTCCCGCACGGGTGGCCTTCATCGATATGGCAAGGGCGCCCGTGCCGGCAGCGTCTCCGCCCCCCGTGCACGCCCCGCCGGACGAGCATGCCGATGCGCGCAAAGAAAAGCGCGCCCGTCCCCAGCGAAGGAGACGGGCGCGACGTCTTCGTACGATCTGCAAGCCCTAGCCGCGGGCGACCTTCTCGAGCTCGTCGGCGAGCTTGGAGGCAGCCTGGTCCTGCGCGAGGCCGGCAGCGGCGGCGCGCATGGCGGCGCGCTCGTCCTCGTCCTGCAAGAGCTCGAGGAGCTTCTTGCCAAAGGCCTCGCCCTTCACCTCGTCATCGGTGAAGAGCACCGCGGCGTTCGCGTCGGTGAGGAAGCGGGCGTTGGTGGTCTGGTGGTCCTCCGTGGCAAAGGGATAGGGCACGAGCACGGCGGGCACGCCAAGCGCGGCGATCTCTGCGATGGAGGAGGCGCCTGCGCGGGAGAGCACGAGGTCGGCGGCCGCGAGCACGTCGCCCATGTTGTCAATGTAGGGGGCAAGCTTCCAGCGCTTGGCCTCCTCGTCGGTGAGCGCGAGGGCCTCTGCCGCGGCGTCATAGCCGCCCTTGCCGGTGGACTGCACCACATAGAGGTTGGGCTGCGCGAGCAGGCGCTCCTTGAGAGCGGCCATACCCTCGTTCAGCGTCTTGGCGCCGAGCGAGCCGCCAAAGACGAGCAGCATCGTAGCGTCCTCGGGAACGCCGAGGGCCTCGCGGCCGGCGACACGGGAGCCCTCGATGACGCTCCGACGCACGGGGTTGCCCGTAAGCACCACGTGGTCCGGGTCGTTCTCGCGGGCAAAGACGGGCTCTGCCGCGGGCACCGAGATGCAGACGCGCTTCGCGTGGAGGCTCATCAGCTTGTTGGCCATGCCGGGCACGGAGTTCTGCTCGTGCAGGAGATAGGGCACGCCGGAGCGCTCGCACCAGCGAAGGAGCGGCATCTCGACATAGGCGCCGAAGCCGATGGCGACGTCGGGACGGCCCACCTTGGCAAAGCGCTTGCCAAGGGCGCGCCTGGCCGAGGCCACGCGAGCGATGGAGCTCACGAGCGTCCAGGGGCGGGAGCGGTCAAATCCGGTGACCTTGACCTCGATGAGCTCAAAGCCGGCTGCCGGCACGAGCGTGCCTTCGAGCTTGGAGGGACGGCCGTAAAACGTCACGTGGTGGCCGCGCTCGCGAAGCTCCTCGGCCAAGGCCAGGGCCGGGTTGATGTGGCCTGCGGTGCCGCCTGCGGCAATCGCGACCTCAAGCTTGTCTGCCATGTGCTAGTTCCTTCTCCCGTTGCGGCCAGGGTTGCGGCCGGAGTTCCTGCCAGTGCTGCGGCCGGAGTTGCGGCCGACGTCGTTTGCGCCCCTCACGGTGGGGCCGGAGTCGCTACGAAGGCGGCTGCGGTCGTCTCGGTTGAGGTCGATCCTGGTGTAGCCCCCGCCCTGGGAGCCACCAGAAGTATTGCGCGCGGCTCCGCCGTCGACGACCCTAAGGCCGCGAGACGAACCGGAGTTGCGGTTGAGCGGCACGGAGCCCGTGCGCGAGGCGGCGCCGGAGCGCAGCTCGCGCGAGCCCGCAGAGCCCCTCGGCAGGGCCTCGCCCACGCCGGTGTCCTCCTCAGCCACCAGGCTCATCTGGCGGCGACGGACGTCGTGCTCGGTCTCGGGCAGGCGCGAGCGGATGGAGACGTTCACGATGGCGCCGACGAGCATCATGCTCGTCATGAGCGAGGAGCCGCCGTAGGTGAGGAAGGGCAGGGGCTTGCCCGAGAGCGGGAACCAACCCAGCACGCCCAGGACGTTCAGGAAGAACTGCGTCTCCAGCAGGGTCACCGCGCCCGTGGCGATGAGACGGCCCGTGAGGTCGGGGGCGTTGCGGGCGATCTTCAGCCCCTCGTAGGCGATGAGCGCGAAGCAGAAGACCACGAGCAGCGTGCCCACAAGCCCCAGCTCCTCGCCGATGATGGCGAAGATGAAGTCGGTGTGGGCCTCGGGCAGGTAGAAGTACTTCTCGCGGCTCATGCCAAGGCCGACACCAAGGATGCCGCCCGAGCCAAAGCCAATGAAGCCCTGCGTAACCTGGTAGCCGGAGTCGTAGGCGTCGGCCCAGGGGTCGAGGAAGGAGAAAACGCGGGCGCGCGAGTAGCTGTCGGAGAGCACGATTACGAGAACAATCGCGCCCACGCAGATACCAAGCTTGATAAGACGGTTCATGTTGACGCCGCCAACCATGAACACGAAGAACACCATCACGGCGACGATGCCGGTCGTGCCCTTGTCGGGCTCAAGAAGGATAAGGACCATGGGAACGCCAATGAAGATGGCGGTCCTCAGCATGAATCTGCCGATGCCCGAGGGCCCTTCTTGGCTATAGCCGCTAGCGCAGGCGGCGGCAGCCAAAAGCAAGGAGACCTTTGCGAACTCTGACGGCTGCACTCGAATGGGGCCGAGCGGGATCCACCTCGTCGCGCCGTTCGCCGAAGAGCCAGCCACCATAACCGCAGCCAACAAGGCGGTCGCGAGGCACCAGATAAGAAGGGTGCCGCGATCGCTGCACAGCGTGTGATAGTCGACATAGGCAACAAGGAACGAAAGCACAAGTCCAATAAGGGCCGCGGCTCCCTGGCGCTTCACGTAGTAGGCGGCGTCGCCCTGCTCGCTCATGGCCTCGATGGAGGAAGCCGAGAAGATCATGACGAGGCCGAAGATGACGAGAAACGCCGTGACGGCGATGAGGATGAGACGCGGCGACATATAGCGCTCGGGGACCTTCCTCAGGCGCTCGCCAAAGTCTGCGAGTTTTCCCATGGGGCCCTTGCTCGAGCGCTCTCGCGCCGGGCGCACGGCGGCTTGCGTTGCGTTGTTGGTGCGAGTTGCCACGTGCCCTACTCCCCCGCCGCGATGCGGTTAGCCACGAGGGACTTGAAGACGCGGCCACGCTCCTCAAAGCCGCTGAACTCGTCAAAGGAGGAGCAGGCGGGCGAAAGCAGGACGACGTCGCCCTCGTGGGCGAGCGCGATGGCGGCGTCGAGCGCCTGCTCGAGGTGCTCGGCCAGCGCCACCTCGCCGCCGGCCTCGCGCACGGAGGCGGCGATGCGCTCGCCAGCCTCGCCGAAGCAGACGGCCACGCGGGCACAGGAGGCAACGTCTGCGGCCATCTCGGCGAGGTCGGTGCCCTTGTCGTGGCCTCCGAGCAGGATGATGACGCTACCCGGCTCAAAGGCGGTGAGGGCCTTGGAGACAGCGTCGGTGTTGGTGGCCTTGGAGTCGTTCACGAAGCGCACGCCACGAGCCTCACCGCAGGGCTCGATACGGTGCTCGAGCGGGGCGAAGGCGATGAGGCCCTCGCGGACCTCGGCCGCGCTCACGCCGCAGGCAAGCGCCGCCGCGGAGGCGGCGAGGGCATTCTCGACGTTGTGCTCGCCAAAGATGGAAAGCTGGTTCTTGTTCACGAGCTGGGTGTCGGCGCCGTCGATGCGAACGACGAGCATGCCGTCGGCCGCCTCCCAGGCGGCGCAGGCCTCGTCGGCACGCGGGAGCTCGCCCGCGCCCAGAAGACGGCAGACGCGGATGCCGCGCGCAGCCACGCGCTTTGCGATGTCTCGGCACCAGGAGTCGCCGTCGGAGATGACGGCCAGGTCACCCTCACCGAGGTTTGCGAAGACCTTCTCCTTGGCGGCGGCGTAGTTCTCCATGGTGTTGTGCCAGTAGAGATGGTCGGGCGTGACGTTCAGGAGCACCGCCACGTGCGGGTGGAGCTCCTTGGAGGTCGCGAGCTGGAAGCTCGAGAGCTCGGCCACGAGCCACTCGCCCGGGGCACGGCGGGCGACCTCACCCACGCACATGGTGCCGATGTTGCCCACGGCCTCGGCAGCCAGGCCACCCGCACGGAGCAGGTCGCGCGTAAGGGTGGTCGTAGTGGTCTTGCC
>CAVIES010000072.1:0-9336 GCA_963641675.1 Anaerovoracaceae bacterium | reverse complement strand
GCTGAGGTTGCCCTTGCCGTCCTTGTCCTTGGCGACGACGGTCACGAGGACGTCGTCGTCGGCCGTCCAGCCGGCGCTGTTGTGGCCGGTCTCATGCACGTAGTAGTAGTACGTACCCTCCTTGGTAAACTTCACCTCAGAGAACGTGCCAGTGGCGCCCGCCTTGGTAGAGACGTGGTCGATGGCCTCGCCCACCTTCTGCACCTTGCCGTCCACCTCGACGGCCTTGTAGAGGTCGAAGGTGAAGGTCTCGTCCTGCTTGGCGGTGGCAGAGCCGTTCACGGTCTTGTAGACGGAGAAGGTCGCGACGCCGCTCACCTCGTACTTGTTGGTGAAGGCGGCCGCGGTGGTGCCATCGGAAAGCGTGGTGCCGCGGTTGTTGCCGTAGGTCACGTTGACCTCGGGCTTGAGGTCACCGTCGGTGTCAGTCACCTCGATCTTCACGGGCACGTCGGAGTCGGCGGTCCAGCCCTGCTCGTTGTGACCGGTCTCGTGGATGGTGTAGTTGAAGGTCTTGCCGATGTCTTCGGTGGAGAAGCTGATGCCACCAAAGGTCGTGGTGCCGCCGGCCTTGGTCTGCGCGGTGGAGAGGACCTTTTCACCATCCTTCAGCTGGAAGTAGAACGTCTCGCCAGCGACGGCATCGGTGGCGCCGTTGACCTTCTTGTTCACGCGGATGACGGCGTTGCCCACGGCCTTGTAGGTGTCGTCGAACTTGGCGATGTAGGCGCCGTCCTTGGTGCAACCGCGCTTGGAGTCGTTGTACTCCACCTTGCTCACCACGAGCTTCTTTTCCTTGCTGTCGCGCTCGACGGTCACCGTGGCGGTGAAGTCGGAGTCGTTCGTCCAGCCGTCGCCGAGCTCGCTCGTCTCGTGGATGGTGTAGGTATAGGTTCCGGGTGCAGTCACGGTGATGGCATCAAAGGCTACCGTCGGGTTGTCCTTGGTAGCGGTGACCTCACTGCCGAGCTGCTTGTCCTCAGAATCCTTCAGCACGAACGTGAACTTCTCGCCAGTGGTGATGGCACCACCGTTCACGGTCTTTTCGACCTTCAGCTGCACGGTAGCAGGAGCGTAGGTGTTCACGAACTGGGCGGCGTCGGCCTTGGAGCCGTTGTAGAGCACCTCGCAGGTGAGGTTGCCCTTGCCATCATCGGTAGTGTTCACTGTCACGCCCACGTTGGCGGCGGCGAACCAAGCACCCTCGTTGTGGCCGGTCTCCTTGATGACGTAGCGGTAGGTCTTGTTGCCCACCTGCGAGTAGCTGATCTTCGTAAAGTTCACGCGCTTGCCAGCAGTGGTGGAGACGGTCTCGATGGCGTCGCCCTCGATGTTACCCCACTCGTTGGCGTGATAGAGCTCGAAGGTAAAGCTCTCGCTCGCGAGCGCCTCGGTGCCGCCGGCGACGCTCTTGTCCACCGAGATGGTAGCGCTACCGGTAGCGGTGTAGGTGTTGTTAAAGGCGGCAATTATGACGCCATTCTCGTCCTTACCGCGGCTGGCGTCATCGTACTCGACCTTGGAAACCTTAAGGTCGTGGGTCGGGCTCGTGACGTCGATCTCCTCCACGGTGATCTTCACCGTAAAGTCGGAGTCGTTGGTCCAACCGTTGCCGAGCTCGCTCGTCTCGTGGATGGTATAGGTGTAGATGCCCTCCTCGCTAAAGGAGACCTTGCCGAAGGAGACGGTTGGGTTGGCCTTGGTGGCAGTGATCTCGTCGCCCACCTGGTTGCCGTTCTGGTCGTACAGCTTGAAGCTGAAGTACTCGCCCTCGGCAATCGCGCCGCCGTTCACGGTCTTGGCGACCTTGATCTCTTCCTCGGCGTTCTTGTGGGCATAGACGTTGTTGAAGAGCGCAGAGGCACCGTCGGTGGTGGCGTTGCTGTAGCTCACCGTGGCAGAAAGCTTGCCGTCGGCGTCGCGAGCGCCGACCACGACCGTGGCGGTGACGTCGCCGGCCGCCGTCCACGTACCCTCACCGGGCAGCTTCGAGACGTCGGTGACCTCATGGATGCGGTAGGTGTAGGTCTTGCTCTCGTTAGCATCGGCGAGCGTGCCCTCAAAGCTCACGAGGCCGTTGTTCTCGGCGCTGGCCGTGACGTTTGCAAGAGCGGGAGCCTCGGAGGCATTGTCGCCCGTGGCGGTGGCGGAGAACTCAAAGCTCTGGCCCGCGCCCGGAATGGTGTCGTTCACGAACTTCTGGAGAGACAGCTCGAAGGTGCCGCTCGCCTCGGTGTAGGTGTTCGCAAAGGTGGGAACGGCGCCGGTAGAGAGTGGGTTCTTATCAGCGTCGTAATAGGTGACGTAAGAACGAAGCTCCTCGTCCTCGCCCTCATAGACCGTCACCTTGGCATAGAACTCGGCCGTGGAGTAGCTCATGCCGGCCTGCTTGCCCGCCATCTCCACGATCTTGTACCAATAGGTGCCCTTCTCGTTCTCGGTGAAGTTGAGGCTCGTGAACTCGATGTCGCCGCTCTCGTCGTTCGTGGCGGTCTCGAGCCACTTGCTCGTAGCGCCATCCTCGGCCGTGTAGAGGTTGAAGCGGAAGGCGCCGTCGTAGTCGGCGATGTCGGCACCGGTAAGGGTCTTGGCGGCGTTCAACGTAACGTCGATGGAGCTCGCGTCATAGCTGTTGGCGAAGGTGGGGTACGCGCCGGCGTCGAGTGCGGTGGTGCCGTCGGCGTCGTAGTAGGTGGGCGTGGCGACGAGCGCGCCGTCATCGCCCTTGGCGACCTCGACCACGACCTTGTACTGGGTTGAGTCGACCTTGGTCTTGGTGGTGGCGTCGTCCGAGTCCTCGCTCAGCGTGTAGGTGTGGGTTCCGGGCTCGGTGTACTCGATCTCCTGGAAGGTAACGAGGCCGGTGTCGGTGCCGTCGCCCTTGAGGCCGTTCACGCCCGCAGCCACGTTGGCCTCCCCGCCGTCCACGTTCTCGGTGGCGACGAAGTGGAACTGACCATCGGTAAGAGTGGCGCCGGCAAGGGTCTTGTTGGCATAGAGCGTGACGGAGGTACCGGCGCTGTACTGGTTGGTGAAGGTGACGGAGCTAGCATCCGTCTCGACGTCACCCTCGACCTTCTTCAGCGCAACGTCACCCACGAGCTGACCGTCCTGGGCCACGACCTCAACATAGGCCTTGTAGACAGTCCCATCGTAGGTCCAACCCTCGGGCACGGTTGCCGGCGTGGACTCGCGGATTTCGTAGACAAAGCTCTTGCCGAGCATGTCCTCGTCGAGCGCGCCAGTGAAGGTAGCGGTGCCGGCACCGGTGGTGCTCACGGCGTCAAGCGAGGGTGCCTCGTCGGCGTTGTCGCCCGTAGCCGTGGCGGTGAACTCAAAGCTCTGGTCGTCAGGGGCGTTCGCGCCCTCCACGGCCTTCGTCACGTTGATGGAGAAGCTACCGGCCTCGAGCTTGTCATAGGCGTTGAACTCGTTTGCCGAGCTCGGCACGTAGCCCAGAAGGCTTGTGGCGACGGTGAGGTTGTTGTTGTACTCAGAGGTGTTGCTGCCCTTGAGCATGAAGTAGGTCGGGTCCTTATAGGTGATCTCGTAGCCCGCAGGCGCCTCTGTCTCCACGTAGTAGAAGAGAGCGTTGGTGGCGAGCGGCGAGTCCTTGGTGCCAAACGAGACCACGCCGTCGCCGTCGGTCGTGATGGCACCGGTGGTGCCCTCGGCCACCTTGGTGGCCTTGAGGTCGCCGACGGTGGAGTTCACGAGATCGACGCTATAGAGCTCGAACTTGGCGCCGTTCAGCAGCGTGTTGGAGGCCGAGTCGGTCTTCCTGATCTTAATGCCGTTCACCTCGGCCGAGGTGCCGCCGCTCGAGCTCGCGATGCTGAAGCTCTGGGTGATCGAGGTGCTCGCGGCCTTGTTGCCCGAAAGCGAGCAGGAGTTGGAGAAGTCGGCCATCCAGTCACCCTCGTTGCCGGAGGGCATCACGGAGTACTGGATCTGGACGCTCATGCCGTCGGGGACCTTGATGGTGAGGCGCGTGTGCGGCGAGGAGCCAGAGTCGTCCTGGACCTTGGTGAGCTCATAGCTCGCCTTGCCGCTGGCGATAAGGTCCTCGGAACCGCTCGTGATGGTGATGGAGCCGCTGGTGAGCTCGCCGCGGGAGTCCATGTCGTCAGAGAGCGTGAGGGTATCGGAGTTGGAGTCGAGGTCGAGCGAGTTCTCGTTCACCTTAATGGTGTAGCGGCGGGCGGCGGTTCCCTGCACCGCGCTGCCCTCCTTGGAGAGCACCTTGTTGGCGATGGTGGTGGTGGCGCTGCCCCCGGGGAAGCTGACGGAGCCGGAGCTTGCCTGGGCCGTGTTCTCAAGCGTTACGGAGGTGCCGGCGTCAACGTTCTTGGTGGCCGTCTGATAGCTCAGCACGACCGAGACCGGAGTCTCAAGCGCGGCACCCCAGGTGTAGGTGGCGCCGGCGGTCACGGCGGTAAAGGTGACGGTGCGATCAGAGACAACGGGAGTCACCGCGGTGTCGGCAGAGCCGTTGTAGCCGTTCTTCTCCATAACCTTGTAGGTGGAGCTACCGGCAACGACCTCGGTGTTCTCGGGCAGAGTGTCAGTGATGGTGACATCCTGGTCGTTCAGGTCCATGACGGCCTTGCCGTCCTTCTGGTTGACCTTGACGGTCCAGCCGACAATCCAGGCGCCCTTGGTGCCGTCAGCCCACTCGTAGTCGGCGTTCCACGAAGGGTTGCTGGCGACCGACTTGGCAACGGCGGGGGCCACGACCTTTTCCTCGATGTTGAAGGAGGCGGTGGCAGACTTGGTCACCTTGCCGGTGGCGATGGTCGACCTGTTGGTGTAGGTGCCGGCCACATAGGAGTCGCTCTTGGGCGTGGTGGTGGTCTTGTAGCTCACTGTCACGGCAGCGCCCTCAGCGCCGACGAGGCTCCTCACGTTGGCAGTGTCCTTGAACTGGATCGTGATGAAGTCGTTTCCGCGATGGACGTTGGCGGCAGTCGTGAGCTCGTAGTCGGTACCGGCCGTGAGGGTGACGCCGTTCGTGGCGCTAACGGTCACGTCGCTCGGGGTGATGCTCACGCAGTCCCAGGGCTCGGGCGTGCCCGAGAACTGGTCGGTGAACTTGATGGAAGCCGCGTCGGTGGTCTTGGACATTTCGGAGAAGTTAATGGTGGAGCTCCAGGTGGCCGTGCCGTCATAGTTGCTCGGGTCAACGGTGCTGGTGAGGGTCTTGGTGATGTATTCGGCAGTGTCGGGTGGGTTGTACGAGCCGGTACCGGTGCCCTCGGGGCCCTCGGACTCGGGCCCGGGGGTAACCGCGGCGGTGTTGCTCACGGTGTCCTTGGAGGAGGCATCGGTCATCGTTGTGTAGTAGGTGACGGTCACCTGCTGCTTGCCCACAGTGGAGGGAAGGGTGAAGGAAAGGCCGTCCTCGGTAAAGCTCTGGGAGGAAGGCGTGATGGTGGCGCCACTCGCGTCGGTGACGGTAAAGCCCTCCCCCGTAAGGAAGGTCTGGTTGTCGCCGGCGTTGTCGGAGAACTGGTAGCCGTTCATGTTGGCAAGCAGGCTGCCGTTGTTAAGCGTCACCGTCCACTTGATCTTCTCAGGCGTGGAGGAGCCGTCGGCAGACTTGCTCACCATGGCGTAGCGGACGCTCTTGGCCCAGCCGTTGGTAGTGTTGTTGTTCTCACCCGTGGAGCCCCAGACGAACTTGGCGGTGTTGCCGATGTTGTCCAGGTCGGTGTTGTCGGCAGAGGGAAGCTGGTCGACCGTGACCTTGTACTGGACGTAGTAGTCGCCGGCCGTGAGGTTGCCGAGCCCGATGGTGGCCACCTTGCCGTCGAAGCTCGTGTTGAGCGTGCCCGAGACGGGGCTGCCGCTGGCGTCGACCAGCTTAAAGCTCGACTGGTCAAACGAGACGTTGGAGCCAAGCGTATCGGTGATCTTCACGTCGGTGGCATAAGAGACCGGAGAGACCTTGATAGTCCACGTGTAGGAGTTGGTGGCGGCGTCGTACTCGGAGGCAGACTTGCTGCCGTTCACGCTGCCGTCCTTTGTGTTGACGGTGATGCTCTCGGAGGTGCCGGCGAAGCTAATCTGCTCGTTGCCACCGTCGCCCTTGTCAGTGCCGTTCAGTTTGGCGTCGAACTTGACGTAGGCAAGCATCACGGTCCTGGCGAGGTAGCTCTCGTCATACTTGAAGTAAGCGACGTTGTTTTGGATGTACCAGGCGCCCGCCTTGGTGGAACCGTCGTAGAGGTCGGTCTCGGCAAGGTCGGCGACCTTCACGTTGCTCGGGAAGACATAGCAGACGTTGGGCTGCGCATACACGGGCGTAATGGAGCCGTAGTTGATGTTGAGGTTACCGTAGAAGGTCTGGTTGGACGGGATGGCGGTGCTGCCGAGCGGCGTCGTGTGGCTGGCGTCGCTATAGAGCGTGACCGTGGCGGAGCAGTTGTTGCTAATGTCCACGAAGTCGGCACTGGGGTTGTAGCCGGAACCCGACTCGCCCACGGGCATGATGGCCGCATCGTCGGACTGACCGTCGGCTTCGTTGGCAACGCCGTCGGACCGGCCGTCGGCATCGTTAGCGTCGTCGTTGCTCGCGTCGGAGTTCGTACCGTTGCTCGTGCCATCGTTGGCCATGGTGGCGTCGCCACTGACAGCCGTGCCAGCATCAGTAGAAGAGATGCCGTCGGCAGCGCCGTTGTCAGACGTTGCGGCAGGTTGCGTGAGCGCCTGCACGGTCTCCGCGGCAGAGTTGGCCAGGGCGCTCGTCACGTCCGTGCCAAAGGTCTGCCACACGAGCAACGTGCCCATGAAGAGCACGAAGGCCCGCTTGAGGTAGAGCCAGTTCTTGTTTTCCATCACTTACCTTCTCCCTATGATCTACGCCCGGATACGCAACATGCCGCTAGCGCGTAGCGGCATGGCGAAGCGCCCGCCGCGCATGCGCGACAGGCTGGGCATCTTTGACGTTTTGGGTAGACCTAGATAACCCCCCCCCTGCTTATTTGCAGGAGGAGGGCAGCGGCATCTTCATATGTGAGCGCAGACGCAAGCGGGCTAGTTCCCGCACGTAGCGTCATTCAACATACGTACGCAAAAGCGATACCACCTTTCTTTCTATCGAGCCTCAATATGCGCCCAACTCGCAATAAGCAAGCAAAGGAGCAGCTAAATGTCACTCCTTAAATATGCGCACAAACAATCTGAATTGTGCCTGATAACGCCTCGGCAACGCAATAGGTTAAAGACGCGCTTTACCCCCCCACCGCCACGCCCCGTATACAAACTAAAACGCAACGCTTTCCAAGTTGTCTCAGCCAACAAAAAACGCCCGCCCCGGAGTCCGGAGCGGGCGCGTGCGTCAGTTGGCGCTTGCTGTTTGCGGGCGTGCCGCTGGCAGCTACTTGCGGGCGGCCTCGAGGGCGGCCTTGACCTCGTCCTTGGTCTTGAGCTTGAGGACCTTCTCGGCCAGCTCGTCGGCCTCGGCCTTGCTCCACTGGGAGATGACCTTGCGCGTGCGCAGGATGGAGGGGGCGCTCACGCTGAACTCGCCCAGGCCGAAGGAGATCAGCAGCGGGATGAGCAGCGGATCGGCCGCGGCCTCGCCACACATGCCGACCATGATGCCGGCCTTGTTGCCCTCCTCGATGATGCGCTTGATGGAGCGCAGCACCGCAGGCTGGTAGACGGTGTAGAGGTAACGGACGTTGTCGTTACCGCGGTCGGCGCACATGGTGTAGCCGATGAGGTCGTTGGTGCCGATGGAGAAGAAGTCGCACTCGGCGGCCAGGTCGTCGGCGATGAGGGAGGCGGCAGGCGTCTCGACCATGGTGCCGACCTCGATCTCCTTGTTGTACTGCACGCCCTCGGCGTCGAGCTCGGCCTTGCACTCCTCGATGAGGGCCTTGGCGTCACGGATCTCCTGCAGGTCGGTGACCAGCGGAATCATGATCTTGATGTCACCAAAGGCGCTGGCGCGCAGCAGGGCGCGGAGCTGGACCTTGTACTGGTCGGCGTTGGCCAGGCAGTAGCGGATGGCACGGTAGCCCATGAAGGGGTTGTCGTCCTTGGTGAGGTGGAGATACGGAATCTCCTTGTCGCCGCCCACGTCGAGCGTGCGGATGATGACCGGCTGGCCCTTCATGCGCAGAGCCACCTTCTGGTAGGCGCTGAACTGCTCCTCCTCGCTCGGGAGCTCGGCGGCGTCCATGAAGAGGAACTCGGAGCGGAACAGGCCCACGCCCTCGGCGTCGCGCTCGGCGGCGACGTTGGCGTCATCGGGGTTGCCGATGTTGGCGACGAGAAGCTTCTCCACGCCGTCGGCGGTCTTGGTGGCAACGCCGCGGTAGGCCTCGAGGGCGGCCTTCTCGGCAGCCTCCTTCTCGGCCATGGCCTTGAAGCCGGCAAGCTCGGTCTCGCTCGGCGAAAGGACGACCTCGCCGGTGGTGCCGTTCACGACGACGGAGTCGCCGTTCTTGATGATGGAGCAGGCGTTCTCCATGGAGAGGACGGCCGGGATCTCAAGCGCGCGGGCGATGATGGCGGAGTGGGACGTACGACCGCCGACCTCGGTGACGACGCCAGCGACGTTCTCCTTGTCGATGGTGGCGGTCATGGAAGGCGTGAGGTCGTGGACGACCACGATGGAGTCCTTCGGCAGCACAGAGAGGTCAACGAGCTGCTTGCCGAGGAGCTGGGCGAGGAGGCCCGAGCGGATGTCCTGGACGTCGGCGCAGCGCTCGCGGATGAGCTGCTCGTCGGAGGCGTTGAACATCGCGTAGAACATGTCGCAGACCTCATCGACGGCCTGCTCGGAGCACTTGCCGGAGTCGATACGGCTGTTGACCTCGTCGATCATGAAGGGGTCGTTGGCCATGGTGATGTGACCCACCATGATCGCGGCCTCCTTCTCGCCGACGGTCTCGGTCATGCGGTCGGCCTGGGCCTGGGTGGCGGCGCAGAAGGCATCGAGGGCGGCCTTGTAGCGGGCCTTCTCCTTCTCGTTGTCACCGTCCTGGTGCGTAGTGGGCACGTAGGTAAGATCAGGCTCGACGGCAACCTGGGCAAAGCCGATGCCGATGCCGTCAGATGCGTTAACACCCTTGTACATAAATCCCCCCTGGATCCTAGGCGCGAGACCGGCCAGCCCTTGGCCGCACGTCCCGCGCGTCTCCTGAATGTTTGCCGCCCGCGCATCGCCAGCCCCCTGGCACGCGGGCAGTAATCCAATACGAAGCGGCGGCGCCGACCAACCGCGCCGCCCGCCATAGGCACGCCCCTTGCGAGGCCGACGGCCCCGCTCGGTAAATAAAAGGAGGGGTACGGCCAGGCCGCCCCCTCCTCTGCGCGTCTATGGCA
>CAVIES010000071.1:0-9374 GCA_963641675.1 Anaerovoracaceae bacterium | reverse complement strand
CCTGTGGTGGCCGTCTGGACGCTCGTCTGGAGCGTTATCGCGCAGAACGTCACCGACAACCTCATCAGCCCGCTCATCATGCAGAGCGCCGTGAAGATCCACCCGGCCATGAGCCTCATCGGCATCACTGTTGGCGCCGGTTTGGGAGGCCCGCTCGGCATGGCGCTTGCCGTGCCCCTCACCGCCGCCGTAAAGGGCGCCTTCATCTACTTCTTCGAGAGCAAGACGGGCCGCCAGCTCGTGAGCTATGACGGCGCCTTCTTCAAGGGCACGCCCTACCACCACGAGGACGGCAGCCCCGTCCCCTCCTTCGACGCGCTTGACGACGACACCTTCCTCGAGGACAGCCGCATCGTCGAGACCGACGTCGTGCCCGAGGCGGTGGCAGAGGAAAAGCCCGAGGGCGCCGACCAGCCCCTCACTGACGCCCTCCGCCAGCAGCTAGAGGAATTTAAGCGGCTGCACACGAAGGAATAGCGTCTCTGGCGCGGTATACTCAACAGGTTGAATTGTCTAGGCACCCGATTTTCAGGGAGAGATATGAGCACCGCTGATTTTCCGACTATGACCACCGCTGAGATCCGCTCCAAGTTCCTCAGCTTCTTCGAGGAGCGCGGGCTCAAGCTCTATCCCAGCTCCTCGCTCGTCCCCGACGACCCGTCGCTGCTCCTTGCCAACGCCGGCATGAACCAGTTCAAGGAGTACTACCAGGGCAAGAAGACGATGAAGGAGATCGGCGCCTGCTCCTGCCAGAAGTGCGTGCGCACCAACGACATCGACTGCATCGGCGAGGACGGCCGTCACCTCTCGTTCTTCGAGATGCTCGGCGACTTCTCCTTCGGCGGCGTCTCCAAGCAGCAGGCCTGCGAGTGGGCCTTCGAGCTCATCACCAAGGAGTTCAAGCTCCCGATCGACCGCCTCTACTTCACGGTCTTCACCGAGGACGACGAGACCTCCAGCATCTGGGAGGGCCTGGGCGTGGCGCCCGACCACATCTCGCGCCTCGGCGAGGACGACAACTTCTGGGCCGCCGGCCCCACCGGCCCCTGCGGCCCCTGCTCCGAGATCTACTACGACCAGGGCGAGGAGGTCGGCTGCGGCTCCCCGGACTGCGCGCCCGGCTGCGACTGCGACCGCTTCCTTGAGTTCTGGAACCTCGTGTTCACCCAGTACGACCGCCAGGAAGACGGCTCCATGCCCGAGCTTCCGCACCGCAACCTCGACACGGGCATGGGCCTCGAGCGCATGGCCGCCATCATGCAGCACAAGAGCGCCAACTACGACGGCGACCTCATGCAGAGCCTCATCGCCCTGGGCGAGAAGATCAGCGGCAAGACCTACGTCTCCGAGGACTACTCCGGCGCCTCCCGCAGCCTGCGCATCATCGCCGACCACGCCCGCGCGGTCGACTTCATGATCACCGACGGCGTGCTGCCCGGCAACGAGGGCCGCGAGTACGTCCTTCGCCGCCTGCTGCGTCGCGCCGTCTTCCACGGCCGCCTGCTCGGCATCGAGGGCCCCTTCCTCGGCAAGTTCATCGACGAGGTGAACCGCCTCATGGGCGAGGCCTACCCCGACCTGCTCGCCAAGGTGGCGCTGGTCAAGGGCATCGTCGACGCCGAGGAGGAGCGCTTCTCCGGCACGCTTGACACCGGCCGAACCTACCTTGACGAGGCCCTCGCCGGCCTCGATGAGGGTGCCGTGCTTCCGGGTGACGTCGCCTTCAAGCTCCACGACACCTACGGCTTCCCCATCGACCTTACGGTCGAGATTGCCCAGGCCGCCGGCCACGACGTGGACATGGACGCCTTCCACGCCTGCATGACCGAGCAGAAGGAGCGTGCACGCGCCGCCGCCAAGGGTGACGCCTGGGGCTCCTTCAACGACGTCTGGGTCGAGCTCTCCGACAAGCTTGCCGCCACCGAGTTCGTGGGCTACGAGGAGAACGTCGCTAGCGCCAAGGTCGTCGCCATCGTCGCGAACGGCGAGTCGGTCGATTCCGTCGCCGCCGGCACCGAGGCCGAGGTCGTCCTCGACCGCACGCCCTTCTACGCCGAGATGGGCGGCCAGGTGGGCGACACCGGCACCCTCAAGAGCGCGTCCGCCGAGCTTGAGGTGACCGACACCAAGGGCCACAACGGCATCTTCGCCCACGTCGCCAAGGTCTCTGAGGGCGAGCTCCACGTCGGCGACGGCGTGAACGCCGCCATCGATGCGCACCGCCGCGAGCTCACCCGCCGCAACCACACCGCCACCCACCTGCTCGACGCCGCCCTCAAGCAGGTCCTCGGCGAGCACGTGAGCCAGGCCGGCTCTCTGTGCAGCGACGAGCGCCTGCGCTTTGACTTCACCCACTTCGAGGCCCTCACGGCCGAGCAGCTCCACGAGGTCGAGGACCTGGTGAACGTGGAGATCTTCGCCGCCAAGCCCGTCGTCACCAAGGTCTGCGGCATCGAGGAGGCCAAGGCCTCCGGTGCCATCGCCCTCTTCGGCGAGAAGTACGGCGAGGTCGTCCGCGTGGTCTCCTGCGGTGACGAGGACGTGCCCTTTAGCCGCGAGCTCTGCGGCGGCACCCACGCCCGCAACACCGCCGAGCTCGGCCTCTTCAAGATCGTCTCCGAGTCCTCCACCGGCTCCAACGTCCGCCGCATCGAGGCAGTGACGAGCCTTGGCGCCCTTGCCTGGCTCGACGAGCGCGTCGAGGCCCTCGACGAGGTCTCCGCTGAGCTCAAGTGCCGTCCCGAAGACGCCGCCGGTCGCATCGCCGACATGAAGGCCAACACCAAGGAGCTCGAGCAGAAGCTCAAGGCCGCCCTTCTCGGCGGTTCGTCCGACAAGATCCAGGCCGCCATGGACGGCGCCATCGACCTCGGCTCCTACAAGGCTGTCGTCGCCCGCATGGACGGCCTCGAGGCCGGCGAGCTGCGCGAGGCCTGGGACGCCATCCGCGACAAGGTGGGCGGCACCGACGTCGCCTGCGTGCTCGCAACGGCCACGCCCGAGGGCAAGGTCGCCCTTCTCGCCGCCGGCACCGACGGCGCTGTGAAGGCCGGCTTTGGCTCTGGCGACATCATCAAGAAGATCGCCGAGTTCGTCGGTGGCCGCGGTGGCGGTCGCCCGAACATGGCCCAGGCCGGCGGCAAGGACGCGAGCGGCATCGACGCCGCCCTCGCCGCTGCCCGCGAGATGCTGGCCTAAGCGCTTGGCCAGCCGCTTCTCATACATCTGCCGCCTCGCCGGTGTTGGCGCGGAGGCCCTCTCATGAGGGCACTCGCGCTCGACATCGGCGAGGTGCGTATCGGCATCGCCGCGAGTGACGCCTCGGGCCGCATCGCGAGCCCCGTTAAGGTGCTACCCGCCGCCGAGGTGCTCGCGCATGCCAAGAGCTTTCGCTACATCCTCGAGGACTACGAGCCCGACGTGCTCGTCTGCGGGCGTCCGCAGACCCTCTCTGGCGAGGACGGCCCCCAGGCCGAGCGCATCATGGCCCAGGCGCAGCAGATCGCCAAGGCATGCGACCTGCCCCTCGAGTTCGCCGACGAGCGCCTCTCCTCGGCCGAGGCAAAGCGCATTTTGCGCGAGCAAGGCCTAAACGAGAAGCAGATGCGCGGCAAGGTTGATATGATTGCCGCATCCCTGTTCCTGCAAGCATGGCTTGACTCACACCCTAATCGCAGCAACTAGCCCTACGCCGCCCTCGGGCGGGATAGGATGGCACGACATGGCAGACACCCCGAGGCGCCGCCAAGGCGCGCACTTTGCCACGGGTGGCTCACAGCCCAACACGGGGGCCCATGCGGCGCCCGCGTCTTCGCAGCCCACATATGGCACGGCCCAGCAGGGGAGCGCCACGCCGCTCAACAACCCCTACGGCCAGGCCGGTGGCTACGGCCAGCAGGCCGGCTACGGCCAGCAGGGCGGCTACGGCCAGCCCGCGCAGGGGACCTATGCCCAGCAGCCGCAGTACGGCCAACAGGCGGCCTATGCCCAGAACGCTGGCGCCACCGGCATGCGGCGCATGGCCACGCCGCGCACGCGCGAGCAGCGCAAGCAGGACAACCGCGGCGGCCACTCCAAGAAGGCGCCCATCATCGCTCTCGTCATTGCCCTCGTCGTGGTGGTCGTGGCCGGCGTCGTCGTGATCCCGCGCGTCTTTGGCGGCTCCGGCGAGACCGAGCTCGAAAACGTCGGCCAGGAGGTCGAGGTCGTGATCGAGGACGGCTCGGGCGCGCTTGCCATCGCCTCCACGCTCAAGGAGGCAGGCGTCATCGCCGACGCCGACGCCTTTGTGACCGAGGTGCAGAAGCAGGGGGCCGACTCGTCGCTCAAGAGCGGCGCCTACCTCTTCACCATCGGTGATTCCTACGACAACATCATCTCGCTGCTCACCAGCGGTCCCAACTCCACGAGTAACCGACTTACCATCGCCGAGGGCCTCACCGTGACCCAGACGGCCGCCGCCGTGGAGTCTGCTCTCGGCATCTCCGCCGACGACTTCATCGCGCAGGCCAAGGCCTCCAACTACGTGAGCGAGTACAGCTTCCTCGCAAACGTCTCCGACGACTCTCTCGAGGGCTACCTCTGCCCCAAGACCTACGACTTCTCCGCCGAGAGCAACCTCACGGCAGACACCGTCATCCGCGCGATGCTCAACCAGTACCAGACCGACGTCGCCAGCCTCGACTTCGCCTCCGGTGAGGCCACCATCAAGGAGCGCTACGGCATCGAGATGAGCGACTACGACATCCTGAAGCTTGCGAGCGTCATCGAGCGCGAGGCAGTGACGGCCGAGCAGCGCCCGAAGGTCTCCTCCACGTTCTACAACCGCCTTAAGATCGGCATGGCGCTCCAGAGCGACGCCACGATGATGTACGTCACGGGCGGCGAGGTGACGGCCGAGGACCTCCAGACGGAGAGCCCCTACAACACCTACCTCAACACGGGCCTCACGCCCACGCCCATCTGCACGCCCTCGGTGGAGAGCATCCAGGCGGCGCTCGCCCCTGACGACACCGACTACCTCTACTTCTACATCACCCAGACCGACGAGTGGTTTAGCTCGACCTATGACGAGCACCTCCAGGCCATTGAGGAGAATCGCTAATGGCAGTCGTTAGACCCTGGAAGCGCGCGGCCGACGTCGCGAGCATCAGCGTGGACGAGCTCGTGGCCGCAGGCGTTCGCTGCGTGCTCATCGACCGCGACAACACCGTGGTCCCGCGTGACACCAAGAAGGCGCCCGAGAGCGCGCTTGCCTGGCTTGCGAGCCTGCGCGCCGCCGGCATCAAGGTCTGCATGGTCTCCAACAACTTCCACTCCAAGGAGGTCGAGGCCAGCGCCGCCGAGCTCGGCATGCGGGTGGTGCACCACGCCATGAAGCCGGCGCCCTTCGCCGTGCGCCGCGCCCTCAAGCTCATGGGCGTCTCGGCCGATGAGGCCGTGCTCGTGGGCGACCAGGTCTTCACCGACGTCATGGCCGGCAACTTCGCCGGCGTCCGTCCCATCCTGGTTGAGCCGCAGAGCACCACCGACCTCTGGTACACCCAGATCTTCCGCGTCTTCGAGCGCGCGATTGGAGCGAGAAAGTAATGAGTGTCATCGCAACCGTCGGCGTCTGGGGCCTTGCGGCCGTCATCATCACCGTTTCCGTCTGGGCCGCCGTGAGCGACGCCAAGACCAAGACCATCCCGAACGTCGCCTGTGCGGCCATCGCCGTCGCGGGCCTTCTCTTCCAGGTCGTCCGCCAGCTCACCTCGGCCGTGCCCACCCTCATCAAGCCCGTCTACTGCGTGCTCTTCGCCGTCGTGGTGCTTGGCGTGCTTTACGGCATCGAGGCCCTGCTGCGCCGCCGCGGCAAGGCGGGCCTGGGCTTCGGCGACGTCAAGTTCCTTGCCGCCTGGGCGCTCGTGCTCGGCGACCTCATGCTCGTGCCGTGGATGGTGGCTTCGCTCGTGGCGGCGGTCTTTGCCATCAACCGCAAGGAGAAGACCTTCCCCTATGCGCCCTGGCTCACGGCTTGTTTCGTTGTGACGCTCATCCTCGCCTGCATCCTGCGATAAATCCCCCTTGCTGCTAGAATCGCTTAGGTACGCCGCACGAGGGTGCCAAGCGATTCGAGAGGGGGAGACATGGCCGAGCTGCGAATTGTCGTTGACGGTCCGGGCGAGACGCCTGGGCGCCGCGGCTGCGACCACATCTTCTTCATCGGGTTTCTCGGCGCAGGCAAGACGACCGTCGCCCGCAACCTCGGCAACATGTTCCACAGGAGCTTCGTCGACGTCGACCGCATGGTCGAGCGCGACCTGCACGCGAGCGTGACGAGCATCTTCGAGACCCGCGGCGAGCAAGCCTTCCGCGTGGCCGAGACGCGCCAGCTCATGAGCCTTCGCGAGCGCAAGAGCCTGCTGGTGAGCTGCGGCGGCGGCATCATCGAGAGCGAGGAGAACGCCCGTCTCATGCACGAGATGGGCAGCATCGTCTACCTCGACGGAACGCTTGAGGACTCGCTTCGCCAGATCAGGCGCCCCGACAAGCGACCGGACCTCGGTGACGCCGCGCACGCGCGTGAGCTCTACGAACACCGCCGTCCGCTCTACGAGGCGGCCTGCGACTACCGCGTTGTCATTTCCGGAAAGACGTTCGAGGAGGTCGCCTACGACGTGGGCGGGCTCCTTTGGGAGAGGGGACTGCTGTGAGCGAAGAGACGAACGAGGCCGTGGCTGAGCCTGAGGCCGAGGTTGCGGCTTCCGAGAACGCGCCCGAGGTTGCGGCTTCTGAGAACGCCCCTGAGGTGGCCGGCCCCGTCCCCGAGGCGGCTGCAGCCGTTGACGACGACTCTGACGCCCCCGAGACCGCTCTCGAGGAAGGCGCCGACTCCGACGCTCCCGCCGAGGAGCCCGAGGAGGACGCAAAGCCCGTCGTGGCCGTCCGCCGCCAGTCCATCGTGCTGCGCTCCGGCGCCTGCGACATGCGCGTGGGCCCGGGCGTCATCGATCAGATCGGCAACGCCGCAAAGACCGTCGCCGGCAAGCCGGGTTCCGTCATGCTGCTCCACGGTGAGGACGTGAGCGATGACGTTGTCGAGACTGTGCGCCGCTCCCTGGTTGACCAGGGCTTTTCCAAGGTTGCCATCCAGAGCGTGGTGGCCGGCCGCGCCGCCCGCACGCTGGAGGAGGCAAGCAAGCTCTACGGCGAGCTCGCGAGCGCCAACATCACGCCCGACGACCCCATCGTCGTCGTAGGAGACGCCGACGTGCTCTCGCTCGCCGTCTTCGTGGGCTCCACCTGGCAGACCGGCGCCGCCGTGGTGGCACTTCCCACCACGCTCGACGGCATGGTCGACGTCACGGTGACGCCGCGCCCGCTCGACTCCGCCACCACGCCCGAGGTGCTTCGCGCCCGCGGCAACCTCCGCTACGCCATCTGCGACACCGACCTTCTGCCGGCTCCCACCTCCGAGACCTCCCTCATGGCAAACGCCGTGATGGTGGCCGGTGCCATGGCCGCCGGCGAGGCCAACTTCTCAGACCTCGCGCTTCGCGCCGACGGCATTATGGAGGGCGACGCCGCCACCCTCGTGGAGGAGATCCTCGACATCACCAAGGCTCGCACCCGCGTCGCCTCCTCTACCGCCCTCGCCATGCGCCAGGGCGTGCTCTACGGCCTCTCCGTCGGCCGCGCGCTCAAGGCCTGCCTGGCCGAGCAGGATGCGGCTGACGCCCGCCTGGCCGTTGAGACCGAGGTCTCCGACGCGCGCCTCCTTGCCGAGGGCCTGCGCATTTCCGCGCGTCTCGCCGCCGCCCGCCAGGCCACCGACGAGAGCGTGGTCGACCTCGTGTTCGCGCAGGACGGCCTGCTTGAGAAGTTCGGCCTGCCCGAGGTTGCCTGCAACGTGAGCGCCGAGCGCCTCATCGAGGCCCTGCGCGCCGACGAGTTCTCGCACTCCAACCGCTTCATGCTGGCCCTGCCTTTGGGCTATGGCCGCGTGAGGCTCAACACCGTCGAAGACGAGATGCTCTCCGAGCACCTCGGTGCCTGGTGCCGCGCCCGCAAGAAGCTCGCGCGCCGCCGCGCCAAGGCGGCCGCCTCCGCGGCCACCCGGGACGGATCGCCCGAGCAGCCGGCGGAAGACGCCGAGTCTGCCGACCAGGCCGAATAGCTTCGCTTACAAACATCCAATAGGGAGGAACCTAATGGCTGATGAAAAGGCATGTGCCGGGCGCATCGCGCGCCTGCGCGCCATCATGGAGGAGCGCGGCTACGACGCCGTCGTCCTTCGCAACAACCCCGACCTTCGCTGGCTCACGGGTTGCGAGCGCACCTTTGACGACGAAACCGCCCACACCGTAGTTGTCACGGCCACGCGCCAGATGCTCCACACCGACTCTCGCTACTACAACACCTTCTGCGAGCGCCTGGGGGGTAACACCGCCTGGGAGCTCGACGAGACGATGGTCGGCCACGCCGACTGGGCGGCTGAGCGCGTCCGCGAGGCCCGCGCCCGCGTCGTCGCCATCGAGGACACCGCCACGCTCGAGTTCTACGACGCCTTCAAGGTGGCCCTGGCCGCCCGCTCCGTGGCGCCGGCCCTGCCGCGCCTCCACGGCGACCTCGTGAAGGTCCGCGCCGTCAAGGACGCCGAGGAAGTCGAGCTCATGCGCCAGGCTCAGAAGATCACCGACGACGCCTTCACGCACATGTGTGGCTTCATCAAGCCCGGCATGACCGAGCAGGACATCCGCGCCGAGCTGGAGAACTACATGCTCTCCCACGGCGCCTCCGCGCTCTCGTTCGACACCATCATCGCCGGCGGCCCCAACGGCGCCAACCCGCACGCCCAGCCCGGCCCGCGCCCGGTGGAGAAGGGCGACATGATCGTCATGGACTACGGCTGCTGCGTGGCCGACTACCACTCCGACATGACGCGCACGGTTTGTCTGGGCGAGCCCTCCGAGGAGCAGCGCCACGTCTATGACGTCGTGCGCCAGGCCCACGAGGAGTGCGCCGCCATGGCCAAGGCGGGCGTCATCGGCAAGGACGTCTACGACCACTCCGTCAAGGTCATCGCGGACGCCGGCTACGGCGACTACTACAAGCACGGCCTCGGCCACGGCGTGGGTGTAGAGATTCACGAGGAGCCGAACTTCAACCGCCGCAACACCGAGCCCATCCCCGCGGGCGCCGTCATCACCATCGAGCCGGGCATCTACCTGCCGGGCAAGTTCGGCGTGCGCCTGGAGGACTTCGGTCTGGTGACCGAGGAGGGCTACGAGCCCTTCACCCAGAGCACCCACGAGCTCGTCTGCATCCCCTGCTAGGGGAGCGCGAGCCCGCCGGCGCGGAGGCGGCGTTGCCGCGGAGCCCGGCCGCATAGT
>CAVIES010000070.1:0-9464 GCA_963641675.1 Anaerovoracaceae bacterium | reverse complement strand
AGGAGGGTATTGCCAACTCGCCCGACGAGGTGCTCCCGGCAGAGGCGCGCATTCACTCCAACTACTTCGACTTCCCGCAGCTCGTGGACTACTGGGGCCCGGCGCGCATCAACCACCACACCGAGGCCACCCACATGCTCTACGCCGCGCACGAGACCCTGCGCCTCATCTGCGAGGAGGGCATTGACGAGGTCATCGAGCGTCACCGCCTGAACGGCGCCGCCTTTGCCGCCGGCGCCGCCGCCATGGGCCTCGGGCTCTACGGCAACCAGGACACGCGCATGAACGACGTCATCGGCATCGTGATTCCCGAGGGAGCCACCGACGAGGTGCGCTCGGCGCTGCTGGAGAAGTACGCGGTGGAGATCGCGAGCTCGTTTGGCCCGCTCAAGGGCCGCATCTGGCGTGTGGGTGTCATGGGTTGCAACGCCCGCAAGGATTGCGTCATGACCTGTCTGCTCGCGCTGGGCTCGGCGCTTCTCGACGCCGGTGTCGCGGTCGACATCCCGGCAGGCGTCGCCGCCGCGGAGGCCGTCTATACGGCGTAAGGGCCGCAACCGCACGCGCTAAACATGCTCGAACCGAAAAACGGGGCCTTCGCGGGCCCCGTTTTCATTTGCGTCGTTATGCCAGCGCCTCGAGGGTCTCGAGCTCTATGTGCTCGATGGAATCCAGCGGGTGGCCAAAGATGAACTTGCCTGCCACGGCGAACGACGTGATGTCGTCGGAGGTGGTGGCGAAGCGGTACTTGGGCTCGCCACCGGCGCCGAGGTCGGGGGCGTTGGGGTCTGCGAGTTCGCCCCTGCGCTCGAGGATCTCGCGCACCTCGCGGGCAGTCTCCTCGGCGGAACTCACGGTGCGCACGCCGGGGCCAAGTGCCTCGGCAATCTCGTGCTCGAGCAACGGGAAGTGCGTGCAGCCCATAACCACGGTGTCGATGCCCTTGTCGAGAAGCGGACGTGCGTTGGTGCGCGTCAGCTCGCGGACCTCGGGCAGGTCAAAGACGGCCGGGTTTTCGATCCAGTCCTCGTGCAGGTACGCGCCGGTTGCAAGCTCGCGCTCCACGAAGTCTACGAAGCTGCCGGCGGGTGCCTGCGTCACGCGAACGCCGGCGTCGAGGTTGTGGATGGCGCGCTCATAGGCACCCGAGTCCACCGTGCCCTGCGTGGCGAGCACGCCCACGCGTCGCGAGCGCGTGGCCTGGATGGCGGCGCGGGCGCCCGGCTCGATGACGCCGATGACCGGCACGTCGAGCGCGCGCTGGATGACGTCGAGGCCGGCCGCGGTGGCGGTGTTGCAGGCGATGACCACGAGCTTGACGTCGTGGTGCTCGAGCCAGCTGCCCACCTGGCGCACGAACAGGCGCACCTCCGCCTGGGGGCGGGGGCCGTAGGGGCAGCGCTTGGTGTCGCCCACGTAGTAGATGGATTCGGCGGGGAGCAGCGAGGCGATGCAGCGGGCCACGGTGAGGCCGCCGATGCCGGAGTCGAAGATGCCGATGGGCTTGCTGCTCGATGCCGGCACGCTGGTGGCGGGGGAGACGACCGAGGGGTCAAACCCGTCGTTGAGTACGCTCATACTCGCTCCTCCCGCACGCGGCGCGCGGCCGCAAAAAAGAAAAAGGCCGGGGATACGTCCCCGGCCTGCAAGTTCATGGTGGGCGATGAGGGATTCGAACCCCCGACCTTGTGCGTGTAAAGCACCTGCGCTAGCCACTGCGCCAATCGCCCGCAGGCTTGTTGAGTGTATCACAGCCTCGCGGCAGGCCAGAAAGCCACATCGGCTGCGTATACTAGAGAGGTTAAACGGCGGGCACTGGTCCGCAAACCCAAAGGAGAGACGCGCCATGACCTGCGCTCCCACCATTACCTTGGCAAATCTTTGCGAGCTGCTCGAGCGCGAGGGCGCGCTTGTCTCCGCCCCGGCTGGTTCGAACGTGCCGGTTACCGGCGCTGCCTGTGACTCGCGCCACGTGGCGGCCGGCAACGTGTTCTTCTGCAAGGGCCGCGCCTTCAAGCCCGCCTACCTCACGGCAGCCCTCGAGGCAGGGGCGGTCGCCTATGTCTGCGAGCCCGAGCACGCCACCGAGCTCGCCGAGGCCGCGCCCGGCGTGCCGGCCGTCGTCACGAGCGACATGCGCCGCGCCATGGCCGTCATCTCCGCCGCCGCGTTCGGCAGGCCCGACCAGGCGCTTCCCCTCATCGGCATCACTGGCACCAAGGGCAAGACCACCTGCGCCTACATGATTCGCTCTATCGTGGAGCATGCCCTGGGGGAGGGCCGCTGCGGCATCATCGGAACGGTTGAGACCTACGACGGCGTCGAGGACGGCGCCTCGCGCAACACCACGCCCGAGGCCCCCGACCTCTGGCGCCACCTCGCCAACGCGCGCGACTCTCACCTGGCCTCGCTCGTGATGGAGGTCTCGAGCCAGGCACTCAAGTACGAGCGCAGCTACGGCGTGGCGCTCGAGCTCGGCTGCTTTTTGAACATCGGCACCGACCACATCTCCGACGTGGAGCACAAGGACTTCGCCGACTACTTCGGCTCCAAGCTCCGCATCTTCGAGCAGTGCCGCCAGGCTGTGGTGAACCTCGACTCCGACCACGCGGGGGAGATTCTCGCCGCAGCCAAGGTCGGCAGCGCCGAGCGCGTCCTCACCTTTGGCCTGGAGCGTCCGGATGCCTACGCCTGGGCCTCTGGCATCGAGACCTCCGAGCTTGGCGTGAGCTTCACGTTGCACCTGGGCGACGAGGAACGCCCCTGCACGCTTCCCTTCCCCGGCGACTTCAGTGTGAGCAATGCCCTTTGCGCGGCCATCTGCGCCGAGCAGGTGGGCCTTTCCATCGACCAGGTCGTCTCCGGCCTCGCCGTCACGCGCGTGCCCGGCCGCATGGAGTTCTATCGCAGCGCCAACGGTCGCCTCACCGCCGTGGTGGACTACGCGCACAACCGCATGGCGTTCGAGTCGCTTTTGGGCGCCATGCGCAAGTCATATGCCGATTCCGAGCTCATCGCCGTCTTTGGCGCCGTGGGCGGCAAGGCGGTGGAGCGCAGGCACGACCTGCCCGAGGTCGCCGCGCAATACGTCGACCGCATCGTTCTCACCACCGACGACCCCTGGACGGAGGACCCGGCAGACATCTGCCGCGAGATGGAGGAGTCGCTGCCGGCGGGCTTCCCGCACGAGACGGTGCTCGACCGCGAGGCTGCCGCCGCGCGCGCATTTGAGCTCGCGGAGACCTGCGGCCGCCGCGCCGTGGTGCTCTTGCTCGCCAAGGGCTCCGACGCCACGCAGCACGTGGCCACGGGCTACGACGCGGTGGAGACCGACTCCAGCCTTGCCGCACGCCACGTCGCCGCCTACGACGCCGCCCACGCGTAAGGCCCGCGCCCGCCCTGCCGGCAACCCGCCCGCGCCCCACACCGCCCACCACGCCCGCAAGCCCATCTCAGCCATTCGCCAAACGCCAGCCACCAGGAGGAACGCATGGCAACGAGCCACCCCGTATTTCCCGCAAAGCCCACCGGCGAGCTCGCCGAGCGCCTGCGCAAGATCCGCTATGTCATCACCGACGCCGACGGCACCATGTTCACGGGCGCCAAGGCCACGGTGAACACTGCGGGCCAGCCCTGCGCGGAGCTCGTCCAGACCCTTGTGGAGCTCACCAAGGCCGGCGTCTCGGTCATCCCCTGCACGGGCCGAAACCGCGCCATGATCATGGAGGATGCCCGCGTGCTGGGCTTTCCCGGTTGGATCGCCGAGATGGGCGGCGTGCTCTGCACCAAGCAGGCAAGCCAGCCCGAGTGGCACTACTTCACCGGTCGCATGCCCTATGAGGAGGGCTGCGGCAAGACGCCCCACGACGTCATCTGCGAGACGGGTGTCATCGACGAGATGCTCGCTCGCTGGCCGGGGCACCTGGAGACCTACCACGACAACGGCATCGGCTACGAGTATCGCGAGGTCACGGTGGCCCTTCGCGGCGACGCTCCCGAGGACGAGATGCAGGACATGCTCGACTCCTGCGGGCTTCCGCTCTATCTCTCCGACAACGGCATGATCGACCACATCTCGGGCGCCACCACGCTCGTGGTCGACCGTGACCACCCCAAGGGCATGCACACCTACCACATCACCCCGGCAGGCGTGAGCAAGGGCACGGGCATCGTGCGCTTCGTTGAGCTTGCCGGCCTCAAGCCCGAGGAGGTCCTGGGCGCGGGCGACTCGCCGGCCGACTGCGTCATCGCCGACGCCGTGGGCACGTTCCTGTTCATGTGCAACGGCCTCGGCCACGACCGCGCGGAGGAGGAGCTTGCCGCCCGCGACAACATCCTCATCTCCACCGAGCGTGCCACCGACGGCTGGGTGGCCGCCATGCGAGGCCTGCTCGCCGCCAAGGAGTAACCTACAAACTCACAGCTAGGAGTACCAATGCCTATGAACAACGAGCGCCGCCCCGAGGGTCGCGCGAACGACCAGATGCGCCCCGTCACCCTCACGCGCGACGTCATGAAGAACGCCCACGGCTCGTGCATGGCCGAGTTTGGCGACACGCGCGTGATGTGCACCGCCACCATCGAGGAGGCCGTGCCCGCCTGGCGCAAGGCCAGCCGCAAGGGCTGGGTCACCGCCGAGTACGCGATGCTTCCTGCCTCCACCAACACCCGCACCAAGCGCGAGTACAAGGGCCGCAAGGGCCGCTCCATGGAGATCGAGCGCCTCATCGGGCGTTCGCTGCGCGCGGTCTGCGACCTCGACCACCTTGGTGAGTTCACCATCACGGTGGACTGCGACGTTATCCAGGCCGACGGCGGCACCCGCACGGCCAGCATCACCGGCGCCTGGGTGGCCCTGCACGACGCCCTCATGAACTTCGTGGAGCAGGGAAAGATCAAGCGCCTGCCGCTTACCGGCCAGGTCGCGGCCATCTCCTGCGGCATCGTCGGCGGCGTGCCCCTGCTCGACCTCGACTATCCCGAGGACTCCCACGCCGACGTCGACCTCAACCTCGTTGGCACGGCCGAGGGCGGCATCGTGGAGGTCCAGGGCACGGGCGAGCGCTCGACCCTCTCGCGCGAGGAGCTCAACTGCCTGCTCGACATGGCCCAGGGTGGCATCAAGCGCCTTTGTGACCTGCAGAACGAGGTCACGGGCTTCACCGCCTAGTTGCGAATTCTGTGCCATGCGGGCTAGCGGCCCGCGCGGCGCCACACCTCGCTGCCACGCCTCGCGCCCTGCCCGGGGCGCACCCACTCTCCCAACCACGACCAAAAGGAGCCACCATGGCAACCATCGACATCAAGACCCTCGACCCCGAGAAGACCGTGGTCGTCGCCACCGGCAACGCCCACAAGGTGGTGGAGATCGAGGCCATCCTCGCCCCCGTCATGCCCGGCGTCTCCTTCTATGCCCTGGGTGAGCTGGGCGAGTTCCCCGATCCCGTTGAGAACGGCGACACCTTCACCCAGAACGCCATCATCAAGGCCCAGGCCGCCTGCGAGGAGACGGGCCTTGCTGCCGTCGCCGACGACTCTGGCCTCGTGGTGGACGCGCTTTCCGGCGAGCCCGGCATCATGAGCGCCCGTTGGGCGGGCGTCCACGGCGACGACGCGCGCAACAACGCCAAGCTCATGCATGAGATGGAGGATGTGCCCGACGAGGAGCGCACCGCCCGCTTCCACTCCAGCGTCGTGCTCATTCGCCCCGACGGCTTCGTCACCTGCGGAGAGGGCGACTGCGAGGGCACCATCGGCCGTGAGCCGCGCGGCACCAACGGCTTTGGCTACGACCCGCTCTTCTGGCCTGCCGAGACCCCCGGTCGCACCATGGCAGAGCTCGAGCCCGCCGAGAAGAACGCCATCTCGCACCGAGCCCACGCCCTGGCCGACCTCGCCCGCCAGCTGGGTTAGGGGAGAAGCTGGCCCAGGCGCGGCTGCCTGCCGACCCTGACGTGAGTCTGCCCGACGGCTTGTCCGGCCCGCGTCGCCTCGTGCTGAGCCTCGAGCGGCGGTTCGTCCCGCTCATGTCACAGCCCTGCTCCCCCGCACACATTCGAGCACCCAACGCCCGCCTGCCACATCGGCCGGCGGGCGTTTTGCGCCCTGTGTAAGCGGTTGCCGAATTGCGTGTAAATTAGCCGCCCATACTGCGTGTCTGAGTTAATATATGAAGTGTCTGGGGCCACCGGCTCCAGTCCGCTGTGGACGGGCAGGGGCCTCGACACGGCGTGACTCCCTCATAGCTGCGCGACCTCGCCCTGGTGGCCGCGTCTCACATGGCCTGCAAGCGGCAGGTCAGAGGTGGGGCGCAAAGGGCGTCCCATCAGGCGGAAGGGGCACGAGGTGTCCCTCCAATCTCGAGAAGGGACGCGCAATGAAGATCATCAAAGCCAAGGACTACGAGGACATGAGCCGCAAGGCCGCCAACATCATGTCGGCCCAGGTCATCCTCAAGCCCAACTGCGTGCTCGGCCTTGCCACCGGCACCACGCCCATCGGCGCCTACACGCAGCTCGCCAAGTGGTATGAGAAGGGTGACGTCGACTTTGCCGAGGTCAGCACCTACAACCTCGACGAGTACCGTGGTCTCACCCACGACGACCCGCAGAGCTACCACTACTTCATGAACGAGAACTTCTTCAGCCACATCAACATTGACCCGGCCAACACCCACGTGCCCGACGGCTCCAACCCCGACGCCGCGGCCGCCTGCGCCGAGTACGACAAGATGGTCGCCGCCGCCGGCTACCCCGACCTGCAGCTCCTGGGCCTGGGCAACAACGGCCACATCGGCTTCAACGAGCCCGACGACCACTTCTCCTGCGGCACCCACTGCGTCGACCTCACGGAGAGCACCATCAAGGCCAACAGCCGCCTGTTCGAGCACGAGGAGGACGTCCCGCGCCAGGCCTACACCATGGGCGTCCAGACCATCATGTACGCCCGCATGATCCTCATGATCGTGAGCGGCGCCAACAAGGCCCAGGCTGTCCACGACATGTGCTTCGGCCCGGTCACGCCCGAGTGCCCCGCCTCCATCCTGCAGCTTCACACCAACTGCGTGGTCGTCGCTGACGAGGACGCCCTCTCCCTCTGCGAGGGCCTCTACTAAGCCCGTAAGCTAAATAGCCACAAAAAAGGCCGGGTCGCAGCTCGTAACTGCGGCCCGGCCTTCTTGCGTTTGCGTGGCTTTGCGCCCCTTACGCCTCAATCACCGTGAGCTGCTTGGGGTAGCTGTTCATGACCTCGCAGCCGTCCTCGGTCACGATGAGCAGGTCCTCGATGCGCACGCCCATCTCGCCCGGCAGGTAGATGCCCGGCTCGATAGAGAAGCACTGGCCCGCCTGCACCGGCTCGTCGTGGGTGGAGGAGACGTCGCCCGGCTCGTGGTCCTCGAGGCCGATCTGGTGGCCCAGGCGGTGCGTGAAGTACTCGCCGTAGCCTGCCTCCTCGATGATGCGGCGGGCGGTGAGGTCAATCTCTGCGAAGGTCACGCCCGGGCGCACGATGGCCTCGGCGGCCTCGTTGGCGCGGCGCACCGTCTCGTACACCTCGCGGTCGCGCTCGCTCGGCTCGGCGCCAAAGAAGAAGGTGCGCGTCATGTCAGAGCAGTAGGAGTCGCGCTTGCAGCCCACGTCAAAGAGCACGAGGTCGCCCTTGTGGAGCTCGGTTCCGTCGGGCTCGTGGTGCGGGTCGGCGGCGTTGGCGCCAAAGCTCACGATGGGCGTGAAGCTGTGCTCCTGGGCGCCTAGGCGGCGGTATTCGCCAAGCAGGCCGCTCGCGATCTCCTGCTCGGTCACGCCCTCGTGGAGCTGGGCGCGCAGCCACGCCATGGC
Organism: Anaerovoracaceae bacterium; assembly: GCA_963641675.1. GTDB lineage: Bacteria > Actinomycetota > Coriobacteriia > Coriobacteriales > Atopobiaceae > Parolsenella. The sequence goes on along the minus strand of CAVIES010000070.1, from coordinate 1,626 downwards.
CTGGTCGTTCGTGGCGCTCGCGGCGCGCATGAGGTTAAGCTCGGCCTCGTCCTTGATGGAGCGGGCGAGGTCGATGGCGGGCGAGCCCAGGCGGAACTCGCTCGCAGCGCCGAGGTTCATGAGGGGCAGCAGCCAGCGGGCGGCCAGTACCTTGTCCACGCCAAGCGGCTCGTCGTGCATGGTCACGCCCGCAACCATGGGCATCGGGTCCTCGGTGTCGTCAAAGACCACGACCTCGCAGCCGGTGCCTGCGGCGTCGGGGAAGAGGCGGTTGCAGAACATAACGGCGCGCATGCCGCCCTCGGTGCGGGCGAGGTAGAGGGCATAGAAGCGCTCGTAGGGGACGTTCCAGTACTCGGTGAGGTACCAGATCGACATCGGGTCGGCCACGAGCACCTGCTTCATGCCGAGCTCTTCGAGGTTTGCGAGCACGCGCTCGGCACGCTCGGTGTTGAGCGTGCCGGCGGCGACGCCCTCTTGCTCCATGTTCATTCTGCGTTCCTTTCAGTAAGGCCTTGAGGCACACCTGTTCGCACATTACGATAGACGTTCGCGTGAAACACAGTGGTCGCAGTATGCCTTTGTTAACTTTTGGAAATAAAGCGCGTTCGCGGCCGGGATAGAGAGCATGGCATGGAGAACGAAGTCCCTTCCGTTAGCAGGGTTGATGATATTCGCGAGAAGCTCGAGGGCCTCAAGGGTGAGCGCCTGAAGGTCAGGGCCAACATGGGCCGCTCCCGCATCGTGGAGCGTACCGGCACCCTCGTGACCGCCCACCCGTCCCTGTTCGTCCTCGAGGTCGAGGAGCGCCGCGGCCGCACCGCCCGCCAGTCGTACCAGTACGTGGACGTCCTCACCGGCACCGTCGAGCTGTTCAACAGCGAGACCGGCGAGCGCCTCTTCGACTACGTCGCCGAAGAGACCGACGGCGAGTAAGCGGCGCATATGTCGCGCCAGGTCGTAGAGACCCCCTGCAAAGTCAACCTTTACCTGGGCATCCACCACGAGACCGACGCGCGTGGCTACCACCGCGTCGATTCTGTGATGGTGCCCGTGAGCCTCTGCGACACCGTGGTCGTCACCGATGCGCCCACGCTCGAGGTCTGCCACGAGCCGGCACTTGAGGTTGCGCCCGAGAAGACCACCGTCTGGCGCGCGGCCACCCTTTTGGCAGAGGCTCTGGGCGAGGAGCCCCGCGTGCGCGTGGAGGTTACGGCGCGCATACCCGAAAAGGCAGGGCTTGGCGGTTCCTCCGCAGACGCCGGCGCCGTGCTCCGCGCGCTTGCCGAGCGCTGGGGCGTCTCCGCCACCGATGAGCGCGTCGTCTCTGTCGCGCGCCGCGTGGGCGCAGACGTTGCCTTCTTCCTTAACCCCGAGCCCGGCCTCTACCTTGGTGCGGGCGACGTGCTCGAGAAGACCTACCCGCGCTTCTCCGTGCCCGTGGCGCTCGTGATGCCTGCCGCGGGTGGCGTCTCCACTAAGGAGGCCTACGACGAGTTCGACCGCTCGGGCGAGGCGCCTGCCAGCTATGACGAGGTTTGCGCCGCGCTAGAGGCGGGTGACGTCGCCGTCATGGCGGCCAATCTCTACAACAACCTGGCACCCGCCGCGTGCACGCTTTGCGAC
>CAVIES010000069.1:0-9527 GCA_963641675.1 Anaerovoracaceae bacterium | reverse complement strand
GCGAGGACTCCAGCACCAGGGCAAGGGTGACGATGACGACGAGCGCCCTCAGCGCAACGGCGCGGCCGGTGCCGCAGATGGCGGCAAGGAGCTTGGCGATGCCGCTGTTGTGGCGAGAGTCGTTGTTCAGGTTCTGCATCTCTCTACTCCCCCTTCACGTCGTCTGCCGAGTTGCGCTTCTTGCGAAGCAGCACGAGGATGATGGCGCCTGCGGCGAGAGCCAGGGCAATGCCGGCGACGATGGCCGCGTAGGGCAGCGTCTGGCCGCCCTCCTCACCAGAGGCAAGCGGGGTCTGCTCGTCTGCGATGCGCTCCTCATAGGCGGTGTCGCCGCTGGGGGCGGTGACGTCGGTGGCGCTCGTCTCGGCGCCGTCGGCGCTGGTGGTCTCCACGGTGGTGTAGGGCGCCGTGGCAACGAGGCCGCCGGCCGTGGTGCCGTCCGCGGAGGAGGCGTCGCCCGTGGTAACGGTGCCGTCGGCGGCGATGGTGTAGTAGCGCACGCCACCGTCGACGACCACGGTGCGAGTGACCGTGGTGTCGCCCTCGCTCATGGAGCCGGGACGCGCGTAGTAGACGGTGTAGGTGCGGTAGGGCGCATAGAAGCGGTGCGTGATCGGGGCGCTCTGGCCGCCGAGGCGCTCATACTCGGCGCCCTCGTAGGTCACGCTCTCGGGCGAAGTGATGGAGAGGGCCTCGCCCGTGGGCTCGCAGGTAAGCGTCGCAGAGCCGATCTGCGTGCCGCTCACGGCGTCGACGTAGCGGACTTCCACCTCATAGGAGGAGGGCGTAACGACGTCTGCGGCGACGTAGTAGACGGTGTCGGTAAGCTCGCGGCCAGCCTCGAGGTCTTCCCAGGCATAGCTGAGAGAGGACGTGGAGCCAAAGCGCGTGTAGGTGGTGCCGTCCGCCTCAAGCGTCTCGGGCAGCTCGACCGTGGCGGCGCTCGCAGAGGTGAGCGTGGCCTTCTCGGTCTTCGCGATAGAGACGTTGGTGTTGCCGCCCTTGCCGGCGCTCACGAGCGCGAAGTTCACGGCATAGGTGAGCTCGGTGGCCTCGGGCTCGTAGGTGAGCGTGTACTTCTTGGCGCCCTCGCGGGAGAGCGTGAGAGCCTTGGCCTCGTCAGCCGTGTAGGTGTTGCCCAGGCTATCGGTGGCTCCCGTGAGCGTATAGCTTGCGACCTCGGCCTCGTGGGCCTGGGAGAACGTGGTGGCGGGCGAATAGAGGAAGCCGCCGGCGCCCACGCTCACGCGGTCGACCATGAGCTGCTTGCCCTCGGTGGAGACGTAGGCGAGCTCGACCTCCTGGGTGGAGGTGTCGGCCTTGGCGTGCTCGAGGCAGTAGACGCGGGTCTCGGGAGCATCGGCCGTGAGGGTCACCTGGGCCGTCTTGGCGCACGGGGTATAGACCTTCTCGCCAGACTCGACGCTCTTGCGAAGCTCCACGCTCTTCTTCTCGCCGGAGGCGAGGGTATAGGAGTCGCGGGCGAGCTCGTTGCCCTGCTCGTCGACGTATACCACCGCGGCGGAGACGCCCTCGGCCTCGTCGACCTTCTCGTAGGAGACGTAGAGGACGCCGTCGATGAGCTTGGGAGCTACCTTGCTGCCGCCCACGAGGCTGTAGGTGGCGCCGTCGCGCACGATCTGGGTGGGGGCCTCGATGGCAAGCGTGGCCTCGCTCTCGCGGGCGGTGCGGATGCCGATCATGCCGCCCTCGACGGCCTGGCCGTCAACCTGCATGCACACGGCGTAGACGTTGGCGGAAAGCAACGGCGAGGCTCCGTCGCGCTCGGCCGTCTTGGCCGCGTAGAAGCTAAGCTGCATGTCTCCCGAGTGCTCGAGCACGTAGGAGGCGTCGGCGTTCAGCTGCACCACGCCAAAGGTGTCGGTCGCGCTGTCGTAGGCGTAGGTCATGTCCTTGGTGACCACCTTGCCGCCCACGGTGACGTCGGCGTAGAGGGTGGAGCCGCCTAGGCCGCTCACCGTGGCGCACTCAAAGGAGTCGCCCCAGCTGAGCGCGTCGGCGCCGCGCACGAGAACCGAGCTTTCGCTCGAGGCGGCCTCGGCGGCAACGGCCTGGACGGGCATGGCGTACGCCGCCGGCGCCAAGAGCGCGATGGCGAGCGCGGCCGCGGAAATGCGGCGCATGCCGGGCTTGAAGTTCGAGAGCATGCACTCTCCTCTCCCCCTCGCGCGATTCCCCGCCACGCAAGGGCACCATGGCGGGATCCGCTCCCGCACACAACAGCACCCGCCCGGGCAATGCCCGAAGCGGGTGCGTTAATATCAGAAAAACCGCAGGTAATTCTACTCCGCGCCATGAGTCGCCCCCCCCCTGAAAACTCGATTTCAGTTTCATTCCCATGGAAACTCCGCCGTTTCTTGACAATTCAGCCCAAATATGGCCTCTGAGCTGCAGAGATAGTTGCAATGCTTATGGGAATTGTCACCCATGGCAAACATCCCCCAACCCCAAACTTGCTCTAACAAAAATGCAGTTATCGGCCCCCTGAAGGCCGATAACTGCAAATAACGTAGAGTCAGTTTGGTTTGGGAAGAGCGCTGGCGGGTTTAGCCCGCGGCGATCACCCCGTGTTCTGGAGGCCGGCGGAGACGCCAGCCACGGTGGAGAGGATCAGCTTGATGTAGCGCTCGCGCTCCTCCTGGGTGAGCTCGGCCTCGCGCTCGCGCAGCGCCGTGAGGGCGCGCACCTGCGAGATGGAGAGGGCGTCCACGTAGGGGTTGCGCACGCGGATGGCCTGGCCCAGCACCGCTCGGTGCTGCAGCGGCCACTCGTCGCCCACGATGGCGAGCGTCCACTTGCGCGTGAGGGCCATCTCGCCCAGGACCTTGTTGTTGAGGTCGTCGCGGTCGCCGAGTGCCAGGTAGTGACGGGCGATGCGGCCGTCGGTCTTGGCGATGGACATCTCGATGTTATCGATGAAGGTGTTGAAGAGCGGCCACTCCTTGTAGGCGGCGCGCAGGAGCTCAAGGTCTCCCAGCTTCTCGCAGGCGGTGCCAAGGCCGTACCACGCAGCGAGGTTGATGCGCGCCTGGCTCCAGCTGAAGACCCAGGGAATCGTGCGCAGGTCGTCAAGCGACTTGGCGCCCAGGCCGCGCTTGGCCGGGCGGCTGCCGATGGGCAAAAGGCCAATCTCAACCAGCGGCGTCACGGTGGAGAACCACGGCGTGAAGTCCTCGGTGTTCAGGAGGTCGACGAAGTGCTCGTGGCTCGCGTCATAGAGCTTCTGGGCAAGGTCGGCGTACTTGGCCGTCATGCTCGTGTTCGTCTCCTCCACCGAGGGGGCGCTCTGAAGCAGCGTGGCGCCGGCGACGGACTCGATGTGGCGCTGGGCCAGCACCGGGTTGCCGTAGCGGGCAAAGATGACCTCGCCCTGCTCGGTGACCTTAAAGAAGCAGTTGACCGAACCCGCGGGCTGCGCCAGCACGGCACGGTTGGCCGGGCCGCCGCCACGGCCCACGGCGCCGCCGCGGCCGTGCATGAGCACGAGGTCGATGTCGTTTTCCTTGGCCCACTTGGCAATGCGCTCCTGGGCGGAGTGAAGCGCCAGCGTGGCGGTGGTGGGGCCGGCGTCCTTGGAGGAGTCGGAGTAGCCGAGCATGACCTCCATCTTGCGGCCGGTCTCGGAAAGGCGCTGCTGCACCTCGGGGAGCTTAAGCATGTCGTTCAGCACGTCCACGCAGTTCTCGAGGTCCTCCAGCTGCTCGAACAGCGGGATGACGTCGAGGGTGGGCACGTCCTCGGCATGGGCGAACGCCAGGCGGTTGAGCTCGTAGACGTCGGCCACGTGCTGGGCGCTCTTGGTGAACGAGATGATGTAGCGGCGGGCCATCTTGGCGCCGTAGCGCTTCTGGATGGAACCGATGGCGCGGAAGGTGTCGAGCACCTCGCGGGTCATGGGGTCGAGCGGGCCACGCTCGCCGTTGCGGCCGTGCTCGTGGATGTCGTTGAGGGCGCGGGTGTGCACCAGCGAGTGCTGACGGAACTCCATCTCCACCATGTGGAAGCCGAAGGTCTCCGTCTGCCAGATGAGCGTCTGCACGGGGCCGTAGGCGGCGCGCTTGGCGCCGGCGGCGGCGAGGCTGCGCTGCACCACGTAGAGGTCGGCGAGGAACTCGTCGCAGCTCTTGTACATGGTGTCGTGCTTGCGCTGCACGGTGGCGGCCAGGCGATCGGCCATGACGAGCATCACGGCGCGGTGCGGCTCGGAGTCGCTGATGATCTCTGCGGAGGAGGTGAGCATCTCGCTCATCTCGACCTGGTGGTTCCAGAGGTTCACGAGCTCGTCGGAGGGCGTGGCGTGCTCGACGTCGAGCGTGAGGTTGCGGCCGACGCGACGGCACTTGTCCTCGAGCGTGCCCACCATGTGGGTGAAGAACTTGTAGGCGACGTTGCGGCTCACCTTGGCGGTGACGTTGGGGTTGCCGTCGCGGTCGGAGCCGATCCAAGAGCCGGGGTGGAAGAAGGCGGGGCACACAGGCTTGACCTTGCCGGCCTCCTCGCCAAGCACCCAGTCATCGAAGCGGCGGTAGACCTGCGGCACCATGTCGAACAGCGTGTTATCGAAGATGTCGATGATGGTGTCGGCCTCTTCGTCGGGCGTCGGCTTCTTGATGGCGATGGGGCTCGTGCGCAGCAGGGCGTCGATCTCCTGCAGCATGTGGCGCTCGTTCTCCGCCAAGTCGGAGCCGCCCAGGCGCGGGCGCTCCTCCAGAAGGCGGCTGATGCGGCGGATCTTGCCCTCGACGGCCTTGCGACGGGCCTCGGTGGGGTGGGCGGTGAAGACGGGGTGGAACTCCAGGCGGCCGAGCAGCTCGTCGGCCTTCTCCTGGCCCATCTCGTCAATGAGCTGGTGGTAGGCCATGGCGAGCGCGTTGGACTCGTCGGTCTCGCTCTCCAGCGTCACCTGGCGCTCGCGGTTGTGCAGCGTCTCTACGCGGAAGTTCTCCTCAGTGAGGTTAGCGAGGTGGAAGTAGGCGGTGAGGGCGCGGGTGAGCATGGTCTGCTCCTCCACGTCGAGCTCGCGCACGATCTCGTAGGCGGCGCGGAAGCGCTCGTCCTCGTCGGAGGCGCCGGTGGCGCTTGTGACGCCCTTCTCGTCCGCCGCGATGAGGTTTGCCACGACCTCGTCGAAGGTGGAGCGGAGCTTGGGCGAGTACTCGCTCAGGACCTCGCGCAAAAGGCGAAGGAAGAGCTCGAGGTTGTCGCGCAGGCTCTGGGGTAGGTCGACGTCTGCGAAGGTGGCCGCTGCCTCCGCCTGGGCGGCGGCGCGCACACGCTCGCGCGAATCATTTCCTGCCAAGATGCCTCCTAAACTCGGGTGCCGCATGCCTAGGGCGGCGCGACACGTAAGTACCATCATAGCAGGTGCCGCCCATGGTTAACGCTCTGTAACGCGCGCGTAACGCCGCAAACGTTCTCGCGCAAGAGGCGGTTGGGCAAACGTAAGCTCGCATCGGTAGACGGATATAGAAGGAGGAAAACCCCGTGGACCTGCTCGCAGCGCTCCCCCTTCCGCCGCTCACCATGGCGTTTCTGTGCGGCATGACGTTTCTCGCCGGCCTCGTCGACTCGGTGGCCGGGGGCGGCGGGCTCATCTCGCTACCGGCGTTTTTGGCCTCAGGCCTGCCCTCCCACGTCGCCTTTGGCTGCAACAAGTTCTCGAGCTCCATCGGCACCACCGTCTCCACGGCGCGCTACTTCCGCTCGGGCGCGATGGACGTCGCCACGGCAGTGCTCGCCGCGCTCGGCGCCTTTGCCGGTAGCGCCCTCGCAAGCAGCGTCCTGCTCTACATCTCGGACGACGTTTTTCGCATCATCGTCATCTGCGTGCTGCCCGCGGCGGCCTTCGTCATTCTCACGCGCAAGTCAGACGAGCTCTCGAGCAACCGCTCTAGCGAGATCGCGCTCCCAAGGCGCCTCGTCATCTCCTGCGTCATCGGCTTCTTCATCGGCGGCTACGACGGCCTCGTAGGGCCCGGCACCGGCACCTTCGCCATCATCGCCTTCAACATGGCGCTCCGCTACGACCTGCGCTGCGCCAGCGGCAACGCCAAGGTCTTGAACCTCGCGAGCAACTACGCCTCGCTCGCGGTGATGCTCATGGCTGGTAAGGTTAACTTTGCGATCGGCATCCCCACGGCCCTCTTCTGCATGGCCGGCCACACCATCGGGGCGGGCATCGCGCTCAAGCGCGGCGCCGGCATCATCCGTCCCATGCTCATCGTGGTCCTGGTGCTGCTGCTCGCAAACCTGGTGAGCCAGTTCTTCTAGGGAGAGGCATGGGAGAGATGACGAATACGGCAGGCGGCCATACGGCCACGGCGGCAGAGAAAACCGCCCAGGCGAAGAGCGCGGGTAAGCGCCCGGTCGTCATCTTCGACCTCGACGGCACCCTGCTGAACACCCTCGAAGACCTGCATCTCTCCATCAACCACACGCTGGAGTGGGCGGGGTTGCCCACCCAGAGCCACGCAGACACGCGTGCCTATGTGGGAAACGGCATCCGCAAGCTCGTCGAGCGCTCGGCTCCCGCCGGAACGCCCGCAGAGGTCGTAGACGAGCTGCTGGCGGAGTTCGACCGCCACTATGCCGAGCACTGCAACGACCACACGGCCCCCTACCCCGGCGTCCCAGAGCTGCTAGAGCGTCTGCACGCAGAGGGCATTCGCACGGCCGTGGTCTCCAACAAGACGCAATACGCCGTGACGAGCCTCGTGGACACGCACTTCCCAGGCGCCTTCAAGGCCGTCGTGGGCGTGCGCGAGGGCATTGCCAAGAAGCCGGCGCCCGACATGGTAAGGCTGGCGCTATCCGAGATGGGCGCCGCCGAGGACGTGCCCGCCGTCTACGTCGGCGACTCTGAGGTCGACGTGGCCACAGCAGCCAACGCCGCCCTCCCCTGCATGGCCGTAGCCTGGGGGTTCCGCACCGAGGTCCAGCTCACAGCAGCCGGCGCAACGCAGATATACACGTCGGCCGAAGAGCTCGCGCAGACGCTCCTCGCTTAAAGCAGCAGCAAACAGGCAAAAGCCCCGCAGGCCGCTTGACCTGCGGGGCTTTACATGTTCGCTTATTCCCCGCGTGAGCTAGGCGCGGTTGAGGAAGGCCTTGTAACCGCGGTAGGCCTCGAAGATGTCGGCCTTGTTGGCAACCTCCCAGAGAGAGTGCATGGAGAGCACGGCGACGCCGGAGTCGATGACGTCCATGCCATAGCGGGCCATGATGTAGGCGATGGTGCCGCCGCCACCGGCGTTCACGCGGCCGAGCTCGCAGGTCTGGAAGCTCACGCCGGCCTCGTCCATGATGTCGCGCACGAGCGCCATGTACTCGGCGTCGGCGTCGTTGGAGCCGCTCTTGCCGCGGCTGCCGGTGTACTTGTTAAAGCAGAGGCCGTGACCCATGAAGGCGCTGTTCTTCTCCTCAAACTGGCCGGCATAGGCGGGGTCGAAGCCCGCGGAGACGTCGCTGGAGAGCATGCGGGAGTTGGCGAGCGCGCGGCGAAGCTCAAGCGACGTGCCCTCGCCCACAAGGGCCATGACCTCGGCAAGGGCGTTCTCGAAGTAGTGGGCCTGCATGCCGGTGGCGCCCACCGAGCCGATCTCCTCCTTGTCAACGAGCAAACAGCAGCTCGTGCGCTCCACCTCGGCCACGTCGAGCATGGCCTCGAGCGAGGTGTAGGCGCAGACGCGGTCGTCGTGGCCGTAGCCGAGCACCATCGAACGGTCGAGGCCCATCTCGCGGGCGGGGCCGGCGGGCACGATCTCGAGCTCGGCGGAGAGGAGGTCCTCCTCCACGACGTCGTACTTCTCGGCGAGGAGGTCGAGCATGAGCTGCTTCACCGGGTCCTTGGGGGCATCGGCGTCGTCGCCGTCGAACTTCACGGGCTTGCCGCCCACGATGACGTCGAGACTCTCGGGGTCGACGGCCTCGGCGTGGGTCTTCTTCATCTGCTCGCCCGCAAGGTGGATGAGGATGTCGGAGATGCAGAAGACGGGGTCGGACGCGTCCTCGCCGATGACGACGGGCACCACGGTGCCATCCTTCTTGGCGATGACGCCGTGGACGGCGAGCGGAGTGGCCACCCAGAGCGAGCTCTTGAGGCCGCCGTAGTAGTGGGTGTCGAGGTAGGCCATGTCGGCCTTCTCGTAGGCGGGGTTCTGCTTCACGTCGAGGCGCGGGGAATCCACGTGGGCGCCGAGGATGTTCAGACCCTCGGAGAGCGGCTTGGTGCCGATGTTGAAGAGCGTGAGGGCCTTGCCGCGGGTGTTCACGTAGACCTTGTCGCCCGCCGCGAGCTTCTTGCCGGCGGCAATGGCATCGGCAAGGTTCGTGTAACCAGCCGCCTCGGCGAGCTTGACGGAGGTGGAGACGCACTCGCGCTCGGTCTTGTTCTCGCTGATAAAGGTGCGGTAGCGGCCGCACAGGGCCTCGAGCTCGGCCAGCTGGGCCTCGTCGTAGTTCTTCCAGGCGTTCTCGCGTTCCATGCATTCCTCCTTTTTTGGCCGCTAAGCTCGCCTTATATGGACGGGCCCGGCGGCCTTACAAATAGTTAGCCTTCCCGATTATAGGCGGCTAACTTAAAGGTTCCAACCACGTTAAAAGCCCGCCGTTTGCAGGGTGGGTACTACCTGCGGCGGCCCTGAGGAATTAAGATTTCTCAAATCGATTAGCCCCACGACGGAGGCCGACCATGATCAACAACTTCTGCAAGATGCCGCTTTGGGAGTGCAACGGGGAGCTTGCGGAGGTTGCACAGGGAAAGAGGCCGGCCGACCTCGTCATCCGCCACGCCAGGCTCGTGAGCGTCGCCACGCGCGAGGTGCTTGAGGACTCAGACATCGCCGTTGCCTGCGGGCGCATCGCCTACCTGGGCATCGGCGGCTACACGGCCGAGCACTGCATCGGGCCCAAGACGAAGGTCGTAGACGCCACGGGCAAGTACGTGGCGCCCGGCTACATCGACTCCCACATCCACATCGAGAGCTCTATGGTGGGCCCGGCCGAATATGCGCGCGCCGTCGTGCCGCGCGGCACCACCGCGATCTTTGCCGACCCGCACGAGTGCGCCAACGTCGTGGGTCTCCCCGGCGTGCGCGAGATGTTCGACGACGCCAAGCGCGCCCCGCTCAAGGCCATGCTCACCACGCCCAGCTGCGTTCCGGCCGTCAACGGCTTTGACGACTGCGGCGCCAGAATAGACGCCGCCCAGGTGGCAGAGACCATGGCCTGGCCCGACGTCGTGGGCCTGGGCGAGATGATGAACTTCCCCGGCATCCTCGCCGGCGACCAAAACGCCCTCGACGAGGTGCGCGAGACCCTCAAGGCCGGCAAGGCCGTGACCGGCCACTACTCGTCGGCAGAATGCGACCGCGGGCTTTCGGCCTACGCCGCCGCCGGCGTCGGCTGCTGCCACGAATCCGTCACCGAAAAAGACGCCCTCGCCAAGCTCCGCATGGGCATGTACGTTCAGGCCCGCTATGGCTCCGCCTGGCTGAGCCTGCCGGGAT
>CAVIES010000068.1:0-9529 GCA_963641675.1 Anaerovoracaceae bacterium | reverse complement strand
AACCCGCAGTCCACGGGCCCCATTCCGCTCGCGTCGCGCCTGCCGCACCCGGGCGGCATCCACGTGCGCGCCCACCGTCGCGCCGCCTCGCCCGACCCGCACCCGCTGCCCTTCGACCTCGACGCCCGTGAGGGCGCCAGCGTGGAGATGGGCGCCGACACCCGCCTCTCGTGGGCGGCGCGCAGCGACGTCGGCCTGGTCCGCGGCCACAACGAGGACTCCTTCCTCTCAAGAAACCCGCTCTTTGGCGTCTGCGACGGCATGGGCGGCCACGCCGCCGGCGAGGTCGCGAGCGCCATCGCCGTGCGCACCATCGCAAACACCGCGCCTACCTCCGCAGACGATGCCCTGCTCGGCGCCGCTGTTGAGGCGGCCAACGAGGCCGTGATCAACGGTGCCGCCAACGGTGAGGGCAAGGCCGGTATGGGATGCACCGCAAGCTGCTGCATCCTCGAGGGCACCCACATGGCCATCGCGCACGTGGGCGACTCGCGCATATACCTCCTGCACGCCGGCACGCTCGTGCGCGTCACGCACGACCACTCCTATGTGGAGGAGCTTGTCGACGCCGGAGAGATCACGCCCGACGAGGCGCGCGTGCACCCCTCGCGCTCCATCATCACCCGCGCCCTCGGCTCCGACCCAGACATGTACGCCGACCACTTCTCGCTCGATGTGGAGAAGGGCGACCGCGTCATCATCTGCTCCGACGGCCTTTCCTCTATGGTGCCCGACAGCACCATAGAGTCGCTCGCCGTGAGCTCGGCCACCCCCATCGACTGCACCGACCACCTCGTGGCGGCCGCGCTCGCCGCCGGTGGCCACGACAACGTCACCGTCATCACGGTCGACGTCGTGAGCGACGGTCGCGAGGAGCTCCGCCGCCGCGCCCGCAGGCGCGCCGTGCTCGGCTGGCTTGCCGGCATCGCGGCGTTGCTGCTCGTGGTCATGATCGTGCTTGGCCTCATCGTGCGCGGCTCGTGGTACATCGGCACCTCCTCCGGAAACGTCGCCATCTACCAGGGCATCCACAGCTCCGTCATGGGTATCCAGCTCTCCAGCCTCGAGGAGACCACTTCGGTGAGCCTGAAGGACCTGCCCGAGACCACGCAGCACCAGCTGGCGGCCGGCATCACCGTCAGTTCCCTCGAGGACGCCCAAAGCACGGTCGCGGCCTACAAGGCCCAGATCGAGGAAGAGCACGCCAAGGCCGAGAAGGCCGCCTCAGACGCGCAGTCTGAGAGCACGGACGGCCAGGTGGGCGATGCCGACGGCGCCTCCGGCCCCGAGGCGGCCGCAACAGCCGCGGCCACGAACACAACCGAAGGGGGCGAGTAGCCATGACGCGCGTTGGAGGCTCTCGCCGCACCACCGAGCTGCTGCTGCTCATCGCAGGAGCGGTGCCGGTGCTTCTGCTTTATTCCATGTATGTCATCAACACAGGCGCCGAGCTTTCGCTCGAGACGCTTGCCGTGCCCATCGGCCTCATCGCGGCGTTCGTGGCCTCGCACATCGCCATCCGACTGCTCGCGCCCGGCGCCGACCCGGCGATCTTGCCCATCGTCTTCATCCTCTCGGGCATTGGCATCACATTCGTGACGCGCCTCGCGCCCGAGGACGCGGTGGGCCAGGTGGTCTGGCTCTTCGTCTCGGTGGCGGCCATGGTGGCCACGCTCGTGTTCGTCCCCAACCTTGATCGCCTCAAGGAATACAAGTTCACGCTCGGCCTCGCCGGCGTGGCGCTGCTGCTCATGCCCGCCATCTTTGGCACGGAGATCTACGGCTCCAAGCTGTGGATCCGCATCGGTGGCTTCTCCTTCCAGCCGGGCGAGCTCGCAAAGATCCTCATCGTGCTCTTCCTCGCGGCCTATCTCTCCGAGAACCGCGAGCTGCTCTCCGCCTCGTCGCGCAAGGTGGGCCCGCTCACGCTGCCGCGCCTGCGCATGCTGCTGCCCATGCTCGTCATGTGGGGCATGTGCCTGCTCGTGGTCGTGTTCGAGCGCGATCTCGGCAGCGCCCTCATCTTCTTCACGCTCTTCGTCGTGATGCTCTACGTGGCCACCGGCCGCATCGGCTATGTGGTCGTGAGCATCGCGCTGCTCGCCGTGGGCGGCGTCTTCTGCTACATGTGCTTCAACCACGTGCGCGTGCGTGTGCAGATCTGGCTCGACCCGTTCCAGGACGCCTCGGGCAGCGGCCTGCAGATCGTGCAGTCGCTCTTCTCTCTCGCAGACGGCGGCCTTGTGGGCGCAGGCATCGGCAAGGGCATGCCCACGCTCATCCCGGTCGTTAAGAGCGACTTCATCTTCTCGGCCATCGGCGAGGAGATGGGCCTTCTGGGCGGCTCTGCCGTGCTGCTGCTCTTCATGCTGCTTGCCGTGCGCGGCCTCACCACCGCGGCGCGCGCCAAGAGCGACATGAGCGCCTTCACGGCCGTGGGCCTCGTGGCCTCGCTCTCGTTCCAGGCCTTCATCATCGTCGGCGGCGTCACCCGCCTGCTGCCCCTCACGGGCGTCACCCTGCCCTTCATGAGCCAGGGCGGCTCCTCGCTCCTCTCGAGCTTCATCATCGTCGGCCTGCTCCTTCGTGCCGGCGACGAGGGCACGGGCCGCGCCGAGCTTCCCGCCGGCGAGGGCACGAGCGCCAACCCCAGCCCGCTGCTGGCCCCCGGCGCCACCAACGCCCAGCCCGTGGTGCAGGGACGCCACGCCCGCGCTCACTTCGGCCTCGGCACCTCCGAGGGCGGAGTCCTCGGCCGCGTGGCACTCGGCAACCGCCTCACCCTGCTCGTGACCTTCTTCACGCTGCTCTTTGCCGCGCTCATCGCCAACCTCACCTACATCCAGGTGATCAAGGCCTCCGACTACCAGCAGATGAGCAACAACAACCACACCATCGCCAAGAGCGCCTACGTGCAGCGCGGCGCCATCCTCACCTCCGACGGCGTGACGCTGGCCGAGTCGCTCAAGCAGGCGGACGGCACCTACGTGCGCACCTACCCGCAGGGCTCACTCGCGGCGCACACCGTGGGCTACCTCTCCACGCAGTACGGCGCCACCGGCATCGAGGCCTCGATGAACGAGTCGCTTACCGGACACGCCGACTACTCCAACTGGACCAACGCCCTCTACTCGCTGGCGGGCGTCTCTCAGGCGGGCAACTCGGTCGTGCTCACCATCGACTCGCGCATCCAGCAGGCCTGCGAGGAGGCGCTCGAGGGCCACACCGGCGCCATCGTCGTGCTCGACCCAAGCACCGGTGCCGTGCTGGCCAAGGCCTCCGCACCCACCTACTCCTACGACCAGATCGGCGACATCCTCTCCTCCGGCGACAGCAACGGCGAGCTTGTTGACCGTGCCACCAGCTCGCTCTACACGCCGGGCTCCACGTTCAAGGTCGTCACCCTTGCCGCCGCGCTCGACTCCGGCACGGCCACGCTCGACACCGAGGTGGACGCGCCCTCTTCCATCGACATCGGCGGCGCCGCAGTCACCAACGTCAACGGCAACGAGTACGGCACCATCACCCTGCGCCAGGCGCTCGTGGTGAGCGCCAACACCGCCTACGGCCAGATCGCAACCCAGATGGGCGCCTCCACCCTCGTGGACTACGCCAAGGCCTTTGGCTACGGCACCACGCTCGGGCAGGACTTCACCACCGCGGCCTCGCTCATGCCCGACGCGAGCGAGATGACCGAGTGGGAAACCGCTTGGGCAGGCGCGGGCCAGCCCGTGGGCGAGCACGAGAGCCCCGCAGGCCCGCAGACCACGGTGATGCAGAACGCCGTCATCGCCGCGGCCATCGCCAACAACGGCACCGTCATGAACCCCTACGTGGTCGACCACGTGCTCTCGGCCGAGGGCGTGACCGTCTCCACCACCAAGCCCAAGAGCCTTGGGCAGGCCATCTCGTCAGAGGTGGCGCAGCAGGTAAAGGAGGCCATGCTGGAGGTCGTGCAGAACGGCACCGGCGCGGCGGCGCAGGTCAGCGGTGCGCGCGTGGCCGGCAAGACCGGCACGGCCGAGGTCTCCGGCGGCCAGATCAACTCCACGTTCATCGGCTTCGCACCGTATGACAGCCCCACGCTCGCCATCTCGGTCTGCGTGGAGGGCTCCGACACCGACGACGTAAACGGCCTGGCGGCCAAGCTTGCCGGCCAGGTTCTCTCCAAGTCGCTCAACATCCAAGCATCGGGGTCTGAGTGATGAGGTAGACGAACAGATGCGTCGCCCACAGGCGGCGAGATTGATGGCATGATTGAAAGAACGCGCCACCGCGGCGCGAGAATTTGATGGGAGCAAGAATGGCAGACAAGCTTCTCGGAGGGCGCTACGCCGTCCAGGACAAGATCGGTATCGGCGGCATGGCAACCGTCTACCGCGGCCTCGACCAGGTGTTGGGCCGCACCGTCGCCATTAAGATGATGCTGCCGCAGTACGCGGCAGACCCCTCCTTCGCTGCCCGCTTTAAGCAGGAGGCCCAGGCGGCCGCCGCGCTCCAGAGCCCCTACATCGTGGGCATCTACGACTGGGGCCAGGACGGCGACACCTACTACATCGTCATGGAGTACCTGCGCGGCACCGACCTCAAGAGCGGCATCAAGAAGCACGGTGCCCTCGACTGCCGCAAGGTGGCCCAGATCGGCTCCCAGATCTGCCAGGCGCTGGCCGAGGCCCACAGGCACGACATCATCCACCGCGACATCAAGCCGCAGAACATCATGGTGCAGCCCAACGGCAACATCAAGGTGATGGACTTTGGAATCGCGCGCGCCAAGAACAGCCACCTCACGGCCGATAATTCCGTGCTCGGCACCGCCCACTACGTCTCGCCCGAGCAGACGCAGGGCAAGGAGCTTGGCCCCACCTCCGACCTCTACTCCCTCGGCGTCGTGATGTACGAGGCCGCCACCGGCCGCGTGCCCTTTGACGGCGACGACGCCATCTCGGTCGCCCTCAAGCAGGTGAACGAGCAGCCCGTGCCGCCCAGCCAGGTCAACCCCAACATCGACGCCACGCTCGAGGGCATCATCCTCAAGTGCATGCGCAAGAACCCGGCCGAGCGCTTCCAGACCGCAGACGAGCTGCGCCGCGTCCTGAACGACTACCTCGCCGGCCGCATCGTCAACCTCGGCGAGGCCACCTCGCTCATCTCCGCCGCCCCCACCACGGCCATGAACCGCACGCAGGTTTCCGGCGGCACCCAGGCGATGCCCCGCACCGCCACGCCCATGGCCACTGCCGCCACCACCGGCCGCATCTCCACCGCCCAGAGCTCCCACATGCAGGAGGAGGAGAAGGGCGGCATGAGCAAGGGCAAGATCGCCGCCATCGTAATTGGTGTCATCGTCGCCATCGCGCTCGTGGCCGGCGCCGTCTTCGCGCTTACCGGCAAGAAGACCGAGACCCAGGCGATGCCCAACCTCGAGGGCATGACCAAGGACGAGGCCACGGCAAAGCTCGCCGAGTACGGCGACGGATACTTCGTGGTCAGCACCTCCGAGGAGTACAGCGACGACGTGGAGGAGGGCCTGCTCATCAGCCAGAACCCCGAGCGCGACTCGCAGTGCGCCAAGGGCACCAAGGTCAAGCTCGTCTTCTCCAAGGGCAAGGAGCCCGCGGCCACCGTCAAGGTGCCCGACCTCAAGGGCATGTCGCCGAGCGAGGCCGAGGAGGCACTCGCCAAGGTGAACCTCAAGGGCGCCGTGGGTGACTCGGTTGAGGACGCCACCATCGAGAGCGGCAAGGTAGCCACGCAGGACCAGGCAGCCAACAGCGAGGCCAAGGAGGGCGACACCATCACCTACCACCTCTCCAGCGGCGTCGGCTCTGTGGAGATCAGCGACTACTCCGGCAGCTACTACACCACCGCCCAGGCCAACCTCGCCAACGCCGGCTTCACCAACGTCACCGTGAACTGGGTCGACAACAGCAGCGAGGACAAGGGCACCGTCGTCTCACAGAGCCCCAACTCCGGTAAGGTGAACAAGGACACGCAGATCACGCTCAACGTCTCCAGCGGCCCCAAGGCCACGCCTGTGACCACCCAGCCCGAGACGCAGACCACGCCCACGACCTCCGAGTCTGAAGACGACACGGATCCCGGCCTGTAAGACAGCGCATATAGCAGCGACCAAGCCCCGGCAAGCAGTCGCTTGCCGGGGCTTATTCTTATGTCAGCCAATCGGCAAACGGCAGGCTTAGGATGCCGCGAGTTTGATATTGCGAAGCGCACGGCGGGTATACGCACAGTGAGGTTGCTGACAGCAACGACCACCCACGACGAGGGGAGCCACCATGGCAGAAGAGAAGGACCAGGCCCAGCTGAGCGAGCCCGAGCTTGACGATGCCAACGGCGGAAGAAACTGGTTTTATCCGGAATACAAGTACGAGGACACCAAGTACCTCCACCTGACCGACGGCGGCAAAATCGTTATCGAAACTGAGATTTACGGCGCCTTTTGCGGTGGAGGAGAAAGCATGTGTTACATGTGCCAAAAGTGTGGCCAGACTTTTGGCTGGGAGCTCGACGACGAAAAAATCCAGGCCAACTTCTCCACTTGCTTCTAGCCACACATGCGACCTAATTTACAAGAGAGAGGAGCCACCATGGCAGATGAGAAGAACGAGGCCCAGCTTAGCGATTCCCAGCTCGACGAGGCCAACGGTGGAAGAAACTGGTTCACCTCGGAGTACGCCTACGAAGCCACCAACTACATACACACGGAGGACGGCGGCAAGATCCTGTTCGTGACCGAGACGCTTCCCAAACTTACCATTGGCCAGGAGTACGGCTATTCCTACAAGTGCGAAAAGTGCGGCGTTGAGTGGTTCTACGAGGAAAATACGGTAAAGCACTACTTCACCACCATCAGTTAAGTCCTCTAATCAAACATGAGGCAAACCAGCAGCTAGAAATATTAATTGCCCAGAGGCACAGCTAAACAAATAGGCCCCGACGGAGAACGTCCGCCGGGGCCTTCTCTTGTTTGTGGAGCGCTAGCTAGTAAAGCTTGCTCATGGTATCTGCCATGGGGTAGGCCGCGGCCTTGCAGGCGCCGATGGCTTTAACCGTTAGCTTCTCGGCCGTGGGGAACCAGCGGGTGGAGAAGACCATGCGGCCGCCGTTGGCGAAGACCTCCACCACGGAGGAGTCCACCAGCACGCGCAGGTCTCGCACGGCCTCGAGCTCAATGCTCCGAGACGTGCGGCCGCAACCGACCGCCTCGGCGTTCTCGCCCGCAAAGGCGATGCTGCAACCGACCTTGCTGGCGCTCACGCGCAACACGCCGTCGAGCGTCACCTCAAGCGTGTCCTCGATCTTGGTGAACACAAGGTCGGCACGGTGCTCAGAAAGCTCGCAGGCACCGTCCGCCCACGTGACCTCTTCACCACGGAGCTCCTCCAGCTCCACCACCGGCCACTGCGCAATACGCCCGTCGTCGCAGCACGAAAGCTCACGCGGCACACTCAGGCAGTGGATCCAGTCGAGCTGCTCGGGCTGGCCAATCCAGCTCGCCTCGGGCATGCCAATCCAAGCGATGAGGATGGCGCGGCCCTGCTCGTCCACGAAGGTCTGGGGCGCGTAGAACTCAAAGCCGTGGTCCCAACGCACGAAGTCCGCCGCGTGCACCACGGCATCGCCTGCGGCCACACGCTCCCCCGCAGGCACCGGGAAGTAGCCGGAGTGGTCGTCCACGCCGTCAGACCACGCAAACTCGCGCACGCCCTGGGGGCAGCAGCTCACGTACTCGCGGCCACCGAGCGCGATGCGGTCGGGGCACTCCCACATGTAGCCCACAGGCTCGTCACTCGTGACGGCGCCGGCAAACTCCCAGGCAAGGCCGTCCATGCTCTTGTAGACGAGCATCTGGCCAAGGTCGTCCATGGTGCGGGCACCCAGCAGCATGTAGTAGACGCCGCCCTCGACCCAGATCTTTGGGTCGCGCACGTGGCAGCTGCAGTAGCCGGGGTAGTCGGCATTGGTGAGCAGCGTCTGCTTGGGCCCCATGGCAAAGCCGTCCTCAGACTCCACCAGGATCTCGTTGGCGCCGCGGCCCTCGTAGACAAAGTCGTGCTCGCCCGGCTCCTTCACGTTGCCGGTGTAGTAGAGGCGCAGCAGGTCTCCACCGTCGGCGGCGGCACCCGGCACCACGACGGCACCGCCAGAGTAGGCGCCGTTGGCGTCTGCGGGCGTGTCCTGGTCGAGCACCATGCCGTAGTGCTCCCACCGAATGAGGTCGCGGCTTGCATAGTGGCCCCAGCCACGACGCGCGTGGGGCGTGGGCCATTCCGGGCTCCACTGGTGGAACACGTGGTAGGTGCCACGGAACTGGCAAAGGCCGTTCGGGTCGTTAAGCCAGCCGGCGGGCGGCATCAGGTGAAATCCCATTCTCCAGGGATCGGTGCTCATGTAAGTTCCTCAATCTTTAGAAGTGTGGCCCGGGCGATGGAGGGCGCCGGGCCAAAAGGGTAAGGGCGCGCCGGGGGTCGGAGTCCCCCGGCGCAGGGTGTTGCTAGCAGGTGCCTACTCGGCGTCCTCCGGGTCCTTGTAGAGGATGTAGGAGAGGACGAAGGCGACGATGGCGGTGGCCGCGAACATCACGCAGTACTGCACCGGCTGGGAGAGGCAGAGCAGGATGCCGAAGATACCGGTGACGCCCGTGCCGGTGGCGGCGAGGCCCGTCATGGCGCAGATCCAGGCGCCCACGCCGGCGCCGGCGCAGCCAGCGAGGAAGGGCTTGAAGAAGCGCAGGTTCACGCCGAAGATGGCCGGCTCGGTGATGCCCATGAAGGCGGAGAGGGCAGCAGGCGTGGCGAGGCCCTTGGTCTTGGCGCTCTTGGTCTTGAGGGCCACGGCGAGGCAGGCGCCGCCCTGGCCGATGTTGGCGGCGCTGGCGATGGGCAGCCAGTAGGTGACGCCGTACTGGGCGATCTGGCCGAGGTCGATGGCGGTGTACATCTGGTGCAGGCCGGTGACGACGGTGGGAGCATAGAGGCAGCCGATGACGGCGGAGCCGATGCCGAACGGGATGGTGAGCAGGAACTGGATGCCGCCAAGGATGGCGTTCTCGAGGTAGACGAAGACGGGGCCGACGGCGCAGATGGTCACGAGGGCGGTCACGAAGACGGAGACCAGCGGAGTGACGAAGAGGTCGAACATGTCAGGCACGATCTTGTGCATGCGCTTCTCGATGAAGGCGAGGATCAGGCACGCGATGACGATGGGGATGACGTGGCCCTGGTAGCCGATGAGCTCGATGTTGTAGATGCCAAAGACGGAGAGATACCTCTCGACGCCCTCGGAGGCCACGGTGTAGGCGCTCTGCAGGCTCGGGTTGATGAGGATGGCTCCGGTGACAGCGCCGAGGTAGGGGTTGGCGCCGAAGACCTTGGCGGCGGAGTAGCCGATCAGGACCTGCAGGAAGGTGAAGGCGGTGCCGGAGACGAGGTCGGCGATGACGTAGATGGTCGAGTTGGTATCGACGGAGATGATGCCGGCGGTGTTCATGTAGCTGATGGCGCTCATG
>CAVIES010000067.1:0-9581 GCA_963641675.1 Anaerovoracaceae bacterium | reverse complement strand
CGCTGTAGCCGCCCTCGACGAGCTGGATGACGGTGTGGCTGCCGATGAAGCCGGCGCCGCCGGTAACGAGAACGCAGGTGTCCTTGGGATCGATCGCTTCGCTCATGTGAGGCTCCTTTGCGCCTTGGCGTGCAACTGCAAATTACCAACGGAGAGTATAGCGCGAGGGGCGAGTGTGCGTTGTGAGTACGTTAACAATTGTCGCCAAGCTGCGAAAACAACATGATGAGCGGCATGGGGAGCGCGCTGGCGTTGCGAGGGGATATGCGGCCGTTCGGCGTAGCGGCGTGCGCTGCTGCTGAGAGGCGCGTGGTTGCGTGGCGTAGCGGGGCGCGCCGCTATTGAGGGTGCGCGGTTGAGTGGCGCACCTGCACGGGCGCCGGCTTCCACTGGCCGTCCTGTCCTCGCAAGCAAAATAGAAGCGGGCCGCGCCTGCGCGCAGCCCGCCCGGGTCTCTTGCGTGGCATTCGACCTACTCTGAGAAGGCCCAGCCCCAGCGTGGGGTCACGGTGTCTCCGTAGCTGGCGATCCAAGAGTCGAGGCTCTGGGTGTTGATGTAGCCGACGTTCTCCATCACCATGCCACCGCCGATGTAGATGCCAACGTGGCCGTAGATGCGGCCGGCGTAGGTGCTGCTGTGGGACGAGACGGCGACGATCATGCCCGCCTGGAGGTTGCTCTTGTTGGAGCTCGTGCAGTAGTTGTAGTACATGTCGCAGGCGTTGCCGCCGGGGTATCCGAGGCCGGCGGCCTGGTAGACCTGGCTCACCCACATGGCGCAGAGGCCACGGCCGGGCGATCCCACGCGGTTGCAGGCGGCGACGATGGCGGCACCCTTCTCGCTGGTGGTGGCGTTGGGGTTGATCGAGCCGGTGACGTTGCCAGCGGAGCTACCGGACTTCCTTGCCGCGGCTGCTGCTGCGGCTGCGGCAGCCTGGCGCTTCTCTTCCTCGGCAGCGGCAGCGATCTCCTCGTCGCGCTTGTTCATGAGCTCCTTGACCTCGTCGGAGAGGTTGTTGACGACGTCGTTGGCCTCCTGCTGCTTGGCGCTGACCTCCTTGAGCTGCTCGGTCTGCTCGGCCTTGAGGGCCTCGAGCTCGCTCTTCTGCTGCTCTAGCTCGCTCTTGGCGGACTCAAGCTCGGCCTTCGCCGTCTTGATGGAGGAGATGAGCTGCTCGTCGCTCTCGTTGATCTTGCCCATGTAGAACAGGTTGTTCGTGAGCTCCTCAAAGCTCGTGGAGTTGAGGAGTACCGAGAGGAAGTCTGAGTTGCCCGTCTTGTAGCTGCTGGAGATGCGGGCGGAGAGCTGGTCTTGGTTCTCCTCAATCTCTGACTGCTTGGCGTCGATCTCTGCCTGCTTGGCGTCGATGTCCTCTTGCACGCCGTCGATCTTGGTGACCGTCTCGCTCAGCTTCTGGTTGAGCTCCTGGTACTCGGCGGCGATGGTGTCGAGCTTGGCTTGGGCGGCGTCGAGCTGGGATTGGGCAGAGTTCAGCGCGTTGGTGGTCTCCTGCGAGGCGCTCGCGGCAAGGGCGCCGAGCGGAGAGCCGAGCAAGCCGGCAGTGGCGACGGAGAGGCCGAGCATGGCCTTGAGCGCCGTGCGGCGTGTCATGAGGTTGTGGGATGTATTGGCAGCCTCGGCCGGCAAGCTATGCACAAGCTCGCCCTCGCGGGGCTCAGTGTTGGTTCGCGACATGTCTGCTCCAATTGAAATGCGTTTGCGTGTCGACGACTCTGCTTAGCTAAGGATAGCCCAAAACAAGCCAAAACAAACCAACTCCACGTGAGCGAACCAGCGACCTCGGCCGCATGGGCATCGCGTTGCGGCCTATATTCCGAGCCTGCCCAGGGCAACCAGCGCTATGGCGTAGGCGAGGGTTGCCGCGGTAAAGAGGAGGTCGCGCTTGTCCATGCGCTGCTCGTGGTAGTGGGTGCGGCCCTTGCCGCCTTCGTAGCAGCGGGCGTCGAGTGCGCGGGAGAGGTTGTTGGCGTGGCGGATCGCGCCTGCCGTCATGGGCACGATCACGGCTGCCGCCGCCCGCGCCCGGTTGACGAAGCCGCCCTCCTCGTAGCTGCCTCCGCGGGCGGTCTGGGCGTCTAGGATGGACTGTGCCTCGTCTGCCAGCACCGGCACGAAGCGCAGCGCCAATGAGAGCACCATGGAGAGCTCGTGCGCGGGGAGTCCCAGCTTGGCGAGCGGCGAGAGCAGCGACTCGAAGGCGTCGGTAAGCGCCGTGGGCGTGGTGGTGAGCAAAAGCAGCGCGCCCAGGGCAACGGCCATGAGCAGGCGCGCGGCGTAGAGCGCGGCCACCCAGATGCCGCCGGTGCTGATGGCAAGCGGGCCCAGGGCGACGAGGTCTGTGCCGGAGCGGCCACTGAACAGGTTGAAGACGCCCACGATGGCGACGAACGGCACGATGAAGCGTAGGTTCTTGCCGATCGTCCTCGGCGCCACCCCCGCAAGCGCGCAGAGTGCGGCGAGCGCCGCCAGCGCCAGCACGAGTTGGGCGGGAGAGTTCACGGCGAGCGTGAGGCAGACGAGCGCGATGGTGCAGGCGATCTTCACGCGGGCGTCGAGCTTGTGGATGGCGGAGCCGCCGGGCTGGTAGCGGCCGATGGGCGAGCTTAGCATGCGGCATCGCCCCCAATGCCGCGGATGCTCGCCAGCAGCTGGGTGACGGTGAGGGGGCTTCCGAGCGAGCCTTCCGGCACGGCGCCTGCCTCCTCCAACCCGCGGGCGATCTTGAGCGGCGCGGGGATGCCGAGGCCGAGCTCGTGGAGCCTCTCTGCCTGCGAGAAGACCTCGGCGGGGGCGCCCGTGAGCGCGACGTTTCCCTGGTCGAGTACGACGATGCGGTCGGAGAGCTTGGCGACGTCCTCCATGGAGTGCGAGATCATGAGTATGGCCACGCCCTGCGCGTGAAGGCCGCGGATGAGCCTGCGCAGACGCCTCGCGCTTGCGGAGTCGAAGCCCGAGACCGGCTCGTCGAGCACGAGCATGGAGGGCTTCATGGCGAGCACGCCCGCGAGCGCCACCATGCGCTGCTGGCCGCCGGAGAGCTCAAAGGGCGAGACGTCTCCCTTGCCCTCGAGTCCGAGGTAGGTGAGGAGCGCCTCGACGCGGCGCTTCACCTCGTCCTCGCCAACGCCGAGGTTCCTGGGGCCGTAGGCGATGTCCTCGCGGATGGTCTCGGCAAAGAGCTGGCGCTCTGGGTGCTGCATAACGTAGCCAACGCGCCCGCGGATCTCGCGGCGGCGCTTGCGGTCTGTGGTCGGGATGCCGCAGACCTCCACCGTACCGGAGGCGGGGGCGGCGAGCGCGCAGGCGAGCCTCGCGATAGTCGACTTACCGGAGCCGGTGCGGCCGACGAGCGAGACCACCTCGCCGGCGCCTACGGTGAGGCTGATGTCAGTGAGGGCTTGTTTGCCCTCGTAGGAGAAGCTCACGTGGTTGAGCCTGAGCGCCGGGCCCTTTAGCTCGGTCGCTTCGGGGAGAATCTCTGCCGGCGGCTCGTATGCCACGCGCTGGCGCGGCGCGGTGGAGGGTGCCGCCGCGCATTCGGGGTGAGCTGCGAGCTCTGAGGCAAGTTCGTCCACCGTGCCGCAGGGCCTGAGGCCAAGCTCGAGCGAGGCGAACGTGACCGTCGGCAGGTCGAGGCCCCATTCCTGGAGCTCTCGCGCGTGGGCAAAGACCTCCTGCGGGCTTCCCTCGAGCGCCACCTTGCCGCTGGCGAGTACGAGCACGCGGTCGGCCGCGAGCGCCTCCTCCATAAAGTGGGTGACGTGCACGATGGTGGTGCCGGCCTCCTGCAAAAGGCCGAGCACGCGCATGATGCCGCGGCGGCCACGAACGTCGAGCATGGCGCCGGGCTCGTCGAGTACGAGCGTGCTCGGGTGCATGGCGAGCGCGCCGGCGATAGCCACGCGCTGCATCTGGCCGCCAGAGAGCCGCGCCGGGTCCGCCTGGGCGTAAGCCCTAAGCGCCACGCGGGCGATTTCCTCGTCCACGCGCCTCTCTATCTCGATGCGGGCAAGGCCGAGGTTCTCGGGACCAAAGGCCACGTCGTCGGCAACGACGCTTGTGACAATCTGGTCCTCGGGGTTTTGGAAGACGAGGCCGGTGGAATGACGCGCCACGCGGTATGCGTCAGCGTCAAGCTTGCCGCCGTCGCAGCAGAGCCTGCCGGCAAGCTCCACGCGTCCCTCGTCCGGCGCTTCGAGCCCGGAGAGCACCTGGGCGAGCGTCGTCTTGCCGGCGCCGTTGGGGCCGAGTATGCAAACTCGCTCGCCGCGGCACACGCTAAGCGTGACGCCATCGAGTGGCCAAGAGGCGCCGCCGTCGTAGGTGAGGCGGACGTTCTCAAGGCGCGCCTGTATGGGGGAGTCTTCCGTGATCATAGCGTTGCCGGGACGGGCGCCCTACCTCTCCAAGACCTTGGAGAGCGGCTTGTAGGCGATGGCGCAGATGACGCAGTTGAGTGCGGCCTTCATGGCATTGAAGGGCAGAAGCGCCGGCACGAGCAGCGCGATGACGTCGGCCGAGGTCATCGTGGGCGTGTAGAGCGGCGTCACGACGATGTTCGAGAGCGAAGAGACGACGAGGACGGCCACGAAGCTCACGGCCATGCCGGTAGCCATGCCCTTGGTGCTGCGGTTACTTGCGTAGATGAGCGAGGCGGGCAGCACGAAGGCGAGGCCGCAGACGATACTCATGAGGCCGCCCCAGGGGTCCATGAACAGGTGCGGCAGCCAGGAGAGCACGCCCACGATGGCGCCGACGCCGGGGCCGAAGGCGAAGCCGGCAACGAGGCAGACGGCGAACGACGGGTCGTACTTGAGCCAGGCCACGGGCGGCACGGGGATCTCCATGAAGCTCGTGATCATGGCGACGGCCACGAAGAGCGCGCAGACGGCGATCTTTGAGGTGGACCAGCCGTTAGACGTGGTGCCGGTGGTTGCGTGAGAGGAGCGATTGGTAGAAATGGCCATGGCGGCCTCCGTTTCTTCCATCCGGACTGTAACCGTTGGCCCCGGATTCTCACCGGGTCAGCCGCGTATTCGCGGGTCGCGGGCTTCTCGCGCCTCTTGCGCAGAGTTACCGCCAGTGGGGAATCTCACCCCGCCCTGAAACTGACTCCTCTAGGCTAGCACTGTGCGCGCTATGTGCAAGTTGCAGGGCCGTAGGCGGCGTTCGTAGGTTTTGGGGAAGCGGCGGCGAGGGCCGCACCCACTACCACGAGCAGAGCCTTCGTCCCATGGACTTCGCCTTCATCGCCTGCACCGTCATTTGGGTTGCCACCCTGCTTGCCCTCAACAGGTTTGGGATCTAGGGCGCCTATGCTGGCTGAGACGGGGTGGCAGGCTCGATTGCGCCTCTTGACTGTATGGCAGCTATACGGCAGAAAGTGGAGAGGGCAGTTCGAGGGACGGAGACAGACATGGAGACGGTGGTTGAGAAGGTCACGGCGGGTGAGGGGCGCTTTGCGCTCGAGGCCGTTGCGTGCGTGATGGAGCGCGGCATCACGGTCACGGCCTTCTCGCCTGGGTTTGCCCATGTGGGCGCCACGGCCCAGGCCATCCCTCGCCCCGAGCCTGGCCGCACGGCCACGGTGAGCATCCTGGCCGTTCCCTGCCATAGGGACGAGGTCCCTGCGCACGACATCGCCGCGGCGCTAGCCACGAGCTTTGGCGTGCCTTGTGCCGCAAGCACGGGCTACCACGTGGAGGACGCGAGCGAGCAAGACCTCCAGCATATGCTCGAGGCAAACGCCGAGCTTATCGAGAAACTCGAGGCTTGCGTGGAGAAGTATCTACCGAGGGTATAGCCGAAAGGGCGTCATGCCTCTGCTCCCCGTCGGTATGCAGAGCTCGCGGCTCCTTGTCTATTGCCGTAAACCTCGGGCGACCCTCGCTGTCTAACCCTTCCGAAAATCTCAATCTTCTGCTTGACTGTATAGGAGCTATACAGTTGAGACTAAGCCCAACCATAAGATAACGGGGCGGCAGCTGCTTGCCCGATAGGCGGGGCGGGTGTTGATGCGAGGTATGCCAAGCACACACAGGCGGCCGCGAGGTCTTCAATGCCAGCCGCCCCGCCGCATGTCAGACGATGGGAGACCTTATGCAAGTGGAAGAGATTCATGACCTTCGTTCGGCGCTCGATTTTCTGCGCGAGCAGCCTGGCCAGCTTCTCGAGACCGACGTTCCGGTGAGCCCGGAGGCCGAGGCCTCGGGCGTCTACCGCCACGTGGGGGCGGGCGGCACCGTCATGCGCCCCACCAAGGAGGGTCCGGCGATGCTGTTCAACAACGTCGAGGGCTTCGACGACGCCAAGGTGGCCATCGGCATCCTCTCCAGCCGCAAGCGCACGGCCGCGCTGCTAGGCCTGGACGAGGAGCACCTCGGCCTCGAGATCGGCCGCCGTTTCGACGACCTCATCGCCCCTGCACAGATCGACCCCGCCAAGCACATTGATTGCCAGGAGGTCGTCTACAAGGCCACCGACGAGGGCTTTGACCTGCGCAAGATCGTTCCTGCGCCCACCAACACGCCGGTCGACGGCGGCCCCTACATCACCATGGGCCTCGCCTACGGAACGAGCCCCGACGGCGACATGAGCGACGTCACCATCCATCGCTTCAGCTGCGTGGACAAAGACAAGCTTGCCATGTTCATCACGCCCGGCAGCCGCCACCTCGGCGCCTTCTTCGACATGTACTGCGAGCGCGGCGAGGACATGCCCATCTCCATCTCCATCGGCCTGGATCCGGCCGTGTACATGTGCTGCGGCTTTGAGGCGCCCACCACGCCGCTTGGCTTCAACGAGCTGCAGATAGCCGGCGCCCTTCGCGCCCACGCCGTGGAGCTGGCCGACTGTGTGAGCGTGCCGCAGAAATGCATCGCCAACGCCGAGTACGTGCTCGAGGGCTACCTCATGCACGACGAGACCGTCAACGAGGACGTCAAGGGCTTCGGCAATGCCATGCCGGAGTTCCCCGGCTACACTGGCGGCGCCAAGATCTGCCCCGTCATCAAGGTCACGGCCGTGACCACGCGCCTGCACCCCATCATGCAGAGCTGCATCGGCCCGTCGCACGAGCACGTCTCGATGGCCGGCATCCCCACCGAGGCTTCCATCTACAAGATGGTCGAGACGGCCATCCCGGGCCGCCTGCTGAACGTCCACGCTGCGCCCTGCGGCGGCGGCAAGTTCGTGGCGATTCTGCAGTTCAAGAAGTCGAGCGCCAGCGACGAGGGGCGCCAGCGCAACGCCGCCATGCTTGCGTTCTCGGCGTTCTCCGAGCTCAAGCACGTGTTCCTGGTGGACGAGGACGTCGACATCTTCGACATGAGCGACGTGATGTGGGCCATGACCACGCGCTTCCAGGCCGACGTGGACCTCATCACCATTCCGGGCTGCCACTGCCACGTGCTCGACCCGTCCAACGACCCGGCGTTCAGCCCGTCCATCCGCGAGCACGGCATCGCCTGCAAGGCCATCTTCGACTGCACGGTGCCGTTTGCCCAGAAGGAGCGCTTCGTCCGCAGCCAGTTCATGGAGATCGACAAGGACAAGTGGGCCTCGGTGCTTAAGTAGGGAGTGCGGCCGCGGCGTGCCTGCGAGGGACGTCGCGGCTCGTGCCTGCGGCGTTTGGGCAACGTGCCCGAGCGCCGCGGTACTAGGTCTGGCCTTTGTTTGCGGCTGCGAGTGACCGCAGCAGTTTGGAGAACCTCATGCGTAGGATCATCGTTGGCATCACGGGTGCCACGGGCGTGCAACTGGGCATCGCCATTCTGCGGGCCCTGGCTGACGTGGAGGACGTGGAGACGCACCTCGTGATGAGCGAGGGTGCCAAGCTCGTGCTTGAGCGCGAGTGCCCCGAGACCTACGACGAGGTGGCGGCGCTGGCCGACGTGGCCTATGACAATCGCGACCTCGCCGCGCCCATCTCGAGCGGCTCGTACAAGACCGACGGCATGATCGTGGCTCCTTGCAGCATGAAGAGCCTCAGCGCCATCGCCAACGCTTACGACAGCGACCTGGTGGTGCGCGCCGCCGACGTCTGCATGAAGGAGGGCCGCCGTGTGGTGCTTCTGCCGCGAGAGATGCCCATGAACCGCGCCCACTGCCGTAACCTGCTGCAATGTGCCGAGGATGGCTACACGATCCTGCCGCCCATGCTCACCTTCTACAACGGCTGCGAGACCACGGCCCAGCAGGTCGAACACATTACGGGCAAGACCCTCATGCAGTTTGGCATCGACTATGCCTCCTTCCGTCCCTGGGAAGGCTAGGGGAGCGAGGCAGCGCCGTCCCTGCTACGGTCATACGGAGCTGTTGCCGTGCAAGCTGGGCGCAAGGCGTAATCGGGAGCGGCCGTGACCTGTTGGGCATGCCCCGCACCTGCGAGGCCAGGCAAGCGGGCCATCATCTGGAACGAGCGAAGACGAAGGGCGGGGGGGGGAGAGATGGAAGAAGGTCAGCACTACAGCGTCTCTGAGATGGCGGCGATGTTCGACCTCAGCCGCCAGACGCTCATCTACTACGACAAGATCGGCCTGTTCTCGCCCGCCGAGCGAAGCGGCGCCGGCTACCGGCTCTACCTGCCCACGCAGATTCCCACGCTGCGTCTCATCTGCACCATGCGCGACCTGGGCCTTTCCCTTGAGGAGATTGCCGACGTCGTGGCGGCGCACAGCCCGTCCAAGCTGCTCGTGCGCTTGCCCGAGCAGCGCGCCGAGCTTGAGCGACAAATCGGGCGTCTGCGAGCCCAGCGCGACTTCATCGACCAGCGCATGGCCTTCTACCAGGACGTCGTCTACTGGCAGGATCGCGAGAACGTGCCGACGCTTCGCTACTTTCCTGAGCGCCACGTGGTGCTCGAGCCCTTCCCGGCGCTCGAGATGAGCCGCGAGCTGCTCCACCCCACGCTCTCGCGGGCCATGAAGCTCCTGCATGACGGGGCGGGCGTGGAGCCCGTCTCAGGATTTGGCACCATGCTCTCTGAGCAGGGTGCGAGCGCGGGCACGCTTGTCGGCGCCGGCGCATTCGTGACGGTGCCGCAGGGGGTGCGCCCGCCTGCCGGCTGCCTCACCCTGCCTGCCGGCGACTACGCCTGCCTCGCGCGTTGGGGCATGCCCTACGATATGCCGCTCGTGGGCGAGCTGCTTTGTTGGGCGCGCAAGCAGGGCCACGAGCCGCAAGGCAACGTCTTCGACTTCTGCCTGCTGGACACTACCAGCTACAACACCGACCACGACGAAGACTACTGCGTCGCCCAAGTGCTCGTGGGTTAGCCTACTCTTGCGCGCCCAAATCGGCGCTGATGGAGTGGGCGAGGGCACGGATGTCGGTGGCGTAGGTGTCAAGGTTGTCCTCCACCGCCTGGGCGAGGGTGACGATGCCACAGGCGGCCACGCAGCGGCCGCTAAAGTCGAAGATGGGTGCCGCGATGCTGCCAAATCCCTGGTAGCGGTCGTTGATGTCGGTGGCATAGCCGTCCACGCGGACCTTCTCGAGAACCGACAGCAGCTCGTCGTCGCTCCGGATGGAGCGTGGCGTGTAGGCCACGTACTTGAAG
>CAVIES010000066.1:0-9635 GCA_963641675.1 Anaerovoracaceae bacterium | reverse complement strand
TTGATGATCTTGTTAACCGTGACCTGCCCGAGCGGCATGTCCACCGTGACGTCTGCGAAGGTGCAGCCGCCGGCGATGGCGTTGGTGTGGACGTTCACGGTCTCGTGCGCGCAGAGCTGGTCTGCCGCCTCGAGGTTGTAGTAGGCCTCGAGCGCGAAGGCCGGCAGGTCCCAGACCTTGCTGCCCTCGCCGTCCCAGATGGCATGGTCGCGGAGGGCAAGCTCGCCCGGCGCCTCCGGCGAGAGCTTACGCGCGAACGCCAGGATCTTGGCGCGCAGGGTCTCGCCCGCCTTCTTCACGGCAGCACCAGAGACGTAGGTCTGGCGCGAGGCGTAGGCGCCCGAGTCATACGGGGTGACGTCGGTGTCCTGCTGGCTCACGATGTGGACGTCTTCCGTGTCGATGCCGATGGCCTCCGCAGCCATCTGCGAGAAGACGGTGTCGGCGCCTTGTCCTATCTCGGTGGCGCCCATCTGGAGCTGCACGGTGCCGTCCTGGTTGAGCGTCACCTGCGCGGTTGCCGTCTCGAGCGCGAAGGGAGCGACGGCGGTCTTGTAGACGAAGAAGGCGCAGCCCACGCCGTGGCGGATGGGCCCGGTCTCGTTGGCGTACTCGGCGCGCTTCTTGTCCCACTCGATGTATTCCTTGCCCTTTGCCACGCACTCGGGGATGGCGCAGGTGTGGGCCGCGATGACGCCGCCCGGGGTGAACTCGTCGACGAAGGCGTCGGTGTAGACGTTCTTGAGGCGGAACTCCACGCCGTCCCAGCCGTTGTCGTAGGCGATGTCTCCCATGAGGCACTCGGCCGCCCAGTTGCCCTCGGGCACGCCGTAGGCGCGCATGGCGCCGGTGTGCGGGCCGTTGGTGTGGATGGTGTAGGCCTCCGAATGGGTGGCCACCTCTTGGGTGTGGTAGAGCCAGCGGAAGGAGTTGACCGAGTTCAGCACAAGCGCGTGGCCGTGGTGGACGTAGCCGCCGGTGTTGGAGTAGGCCACGATCTTGCGCGCGTGGAGGTTCATGTCGTCATCGTAGGAGCACTCGATGTCGAAGGTCTTGGGCTGGCGGCCCGAGGTGTCCCAGAAAAGCTCCTCGCGGGAGAGCTCGAGCTTGACGCAGCGGCCGCCCAGCTGCTTGCAGATCCAGGCGTTGAGCGGCTCGTAGTGGACGTCCTGCTTGGTGCCAAAGCCGCCGCCGATGTAGGGCTTGATGACCCGCACGTCGCCCCAGGGGATGCCGAGGGCCTGGCCGATGACGCGGCGGACCACGTGCGGAATCTGCGTGGATGAGACGCAGACGATCTTTCCTGCCTCCATGTAGCAGTAGGAGACGCAGGTCTCGATGTGCACCTGGCTCTGCTCGCGGCTCTCGCAGTGGATGGAGACGTGGTGGTAGGCAGGGTCTTCCAGGGCCTCCTCCACCGTGTTGTAGCCCGCCTCATGCAGCTTGTCCTCGGGCGTGACGGCGCAGGTGTGGGTGACGACGTTGTCGGGCTTTCTCTCCTGCACGGGCGGGTTCGTGCCTTTGAGCGACTCGAGCGCGTCATAGACGACGGGGTACTCATCGTACTCCACATGCACGAGGCGCACGGCACGGTCGGCGGCGACGGAGTCCTCCGCCACCACGACGGCGACGTTGTCGCCATAGATGCGTACGCGGTCGTCGAGCAGGCGGCGGTCGGCCTGGTCGCGTTTGGCGGCGGCGGAATCCGCATACCAGGGGTGGCCGGCGACGGGATAGGTGAAGTCGGGCACGTCGAAGCAGGTGTAGACGGCGACGACGCCCGGCACCTTCAGGGCCTCGGACGCGTCGATGGAGAGCACGCGCCCGTTGGCGATGGTGGAGTGAACGATCTTTGCCTCGAGGCAGGGCTTGGGACAGAGGTCGTCGGTGAACTTGGCACGGCCGGTGACCTTGTCGGCGGCGTCCACGCGCGCGACCGGCCTACCGACCTCCCTCAGCTGCTCCATAGCGTCCTCCTCTGCAAGCGATGCGGCTCGAGAAATCCCATATTTGGAAGATGGTATGCCCAGTAACCGCGCTCCATATTCTACTGGCGGCGAGCGGCAACGCCCAAGGCGCAGGCGGCAAGTTTAGCAAGAGGAAACAACCCCATCTACCAGCACGTTATTCACAAGCAAGAACAACGCTCTTTACAGAAAAGGGCCCGAAGCCGTTAGCCCCGGACCCTTCACTAGGCTATGTCAGTTCAGCTTAGAGCGTGGACTTGATGGCCTCGACCTCTTCGTCGGTGAGGAAGGTGCCGGCCTTGATCTGCTCGGCGTACTCCTCGATCTTGGCCTGGTTCTCGGCGCTGATCTTGTCGGAGAACTGGCCGAGGGAGACGCCACCGTTGTCCATGTCGGCGGTGATGCCCTTGCCGCCGCCGAAGGTGCCCTCCTCAATCTCGTCCATGGCCTGGTCGATCTTCCAGTCGGTCACCGTGGAGGCAATGACCGTGGGCTGGGAGTCGCCGAGGATGTCGATGGGCTGGGAAATGTCGAAGTGGGTGTCGGCACCGGCGGCCTCGAGGGCCTGGCGGGCGCCGTTATCGACTGCGGAGGCGTCGCCCCACATGACGTCGACGTTGTTGGAGGCAATCCAC
Source organism: Anaerovoracaceae bacterium (assembly GCA_963641675.1). Lineage (GTDB taxonomy): Bacteria > Actinomycetota > Coriobacteriia > Coriobacteriales > Atopobiaceae > Parolsenella. Next base: position 7,033 of record CAVIES010000066.1, on the reverse strand, counting down.
TGCTCGGTGAGCTGGGTGCCCTTGGCGGCGTCGGAGAAGCCGGCCTCGAAGTTGTACTGGCCCTGGATGGAGGAGTCGATCTTCTGGGCAGCGGCGAGGTAGGCGGAGTACTTGTTGAGCGTGGAGGGGAGCTTCATGCCGCCGATGAAGCCGATGGACTTCGTCTGGGTCTGGAGACCGGCGATGACGCCGGCGAGGGAACCGAGCTGGATGAAGTTCGGGAGAACGGTCTCGACGTTGTCGGTGTTCTCGTAGTCGGTGAGCTCCTGATCGGGGTCGGTGTTGGTGATGAGGAAGTGCACGTTGGGGTGGCTCTCGGCGGCGTCAGAGACGACCTCGGCCCAGGAGGAGGCGAACTGGTTGCCGTTGCCGACGATGAGGTCGACGTCCTGGTCGACGTAGGACTCGGCGGCGGAGGCGTTGTCGGCGGAGGCGACGTTCTCCTTGGGCTCGAGCATCTCCCAGCCCTCGTGGGCCTCGACGGCGCGCTTCAGGGACTCGTAGTGAGCCTGGTCCCAGCCGCCGTCGGTGATGGTGCCGCTCATGATCATTGCGACCTTGTAGCTGGTCTTCTCGGAGGAGGAGTCGTCGGAGGAGGACTCGTCGGAGGAGGAGCCGCCGCAGGCGGTGAGGGCGAGGGCCGCAGCAGCGGAGCCGGAGAGGCCGAGGAACTGACGACGGTCGAGGTTAAGGTTAGCCATGTATCTTCCCTTTCGGTAATGCGGGTGAGCTCCCGCGATTTCTATTTCCTGCCCATGGAAAGGCAGGTTACGTAACGCCGGGTGAGGGTCGCCGAACACCCGGCGCCTTGTACCAAGGTTGGCCGCGCCTGGGGCGCGGGTCGTGCTTCCGCCTGTGCGCGGCATAGGCCGCGCCAGAGCAGGTCGTGCTCCCCTACCCGTCGGGGAGCACGAGAGGCGTGCGGGGCCTAGCGGCTCTCGCGGTTGTACGGCTGGCCGCAGGCCTTGGGGCCGGCGTGCTTAGAGCCGAAGAACATGAGGGCCACGAGCGTGAAGACGTACGGAATCATCTTGAAGAACATCACCGGCGCACTCTGGAACTGGGCCTGGAGTGCCACGTTGAGACCGTCGAAGAAGCCAAAGAGCAGGCTGGCGCCCATGACGCCCACCGCGCTCCAGCGGCCGAAGATGACGGTGGCGAGCGCGATAAAGCCGCGGCCGGCCACGATGCCGTCGGTGTAGATGGGCGTGTAGCAGATGGTGAGGAAGGCACCGCCGGCGGCAGCCAGCGCGCCGCAGAGGGCGCAGGCGATGTACTTCACGCGGATGACGTTGATGCCGAGGGTCTCGGCCGCCTGGGGCTTCTCGCCCACGGAGCGGAAGGAGAGGCCGGCGCGGCAGCGCTTGAAGAAGAAGCTCACCACGGGCACCAGCAGGAAGGCCAGGTAGGCCAGAAGGCTCTGGTTGAAGAGGCCGTTGCCGATGACCGGGATGGAGGAAAGGCCCGGGATGGCGATGGTGTCCATGACGACGCTGGTGGCGTTCTCGGAGTTGGAGCCCACGAAGAGGTTGAAGCCGAAGAGCGCGATGGCGGGCGCCAGGATGTTGATGGCCATGCTCGTGACCGTCTGGTCGGAACAGAGCGTGATGGTGCAGAAGGCGTAGATCATGTTGATGGCCACGCCCGCGAGCATGCCCACCAGAAGGCCGGCCCAGAGGTTGCCGGTGGCCTTGCCCACGGCGAAGGCGACGAAGGCGCCGACGGCCATGATGCCCTCGAGGCCGATGTTGACCATGCCGGCGCGCTCGGAGAAGACCTCGCCCAAGGCGGCAAGCAGGATGGGCACGGCGCCCATGGCCATGGCCTTAATGATGGTGGGGAGAACGGTCATGATGTCCATTACGCGTTCACCTCGGCTTTCTTGGCAGACTTGGAGAACTTGGCGGAGATGAAGGCCTTCACCTTGGGGAGCCTCACCATGGCCATGCCGGCGACGGCGAAGATGATGATGAGGCCGCGGATGATGTCCACGATGGCCGTGGGCACGCCGATGACCGACTGCATCATGGTGCCGCCGGTGGCGAGCATGCCGAAGAGCACGGCGACCACGATGGAGGCGACGGGGTTCAGCTGCGCGATGAGCGCGATGGCCACGCCGTCAAAGCCAAAGCCCGAGCCAAAGCCGTCGGTGAGGCGGAAGGGGGTCTTGCCGAAGAGCTCGATGACGCCGCCCATGCCGGCGATGGCGCCGGAGATGACGAAGGCGAGGATCATGAGCTTGCGCACCGGGAAGCCGTTCACGCGGGAGGCCTCGGGGCTCATGCCCACGGCGCGGATCTTGAAGCCGAAGGACGTGCGGAAGATGAGGTACCAGAGCGCGACGCCCACGATGATGGCGATGAGCACGCCGACGTGCGCCACGCCCACGTCAACGAGGTGGGCGCTCTTGGGCATGGCCGGCGTCTGCGGCAGGCCCTCGTCGGAGTAGACGTTCTTGTAGAGGAACTCCATGAAGTAGAGCGCGATGTAGTTGAACATGATCGTGGTGATCATCTCGTTGAGGCCACGCCCGATCTTCATGAGACCGGGAAGCAGCGCCCAGACGCCACCGGCGACGATGCCGACGACGATGGCCACGAGCACGGCGGGGACGCCGGTGAGGCCGAGCTTCAAGACCACGAAGGCGGCGCAGGTGGCGCCCATGATGAACTGGCCCTCGCCGCCGAGGTTGAAGACGCCGCACTTATAGGCGAAGACGGCGGCAAGCGCGGTGAAGATGAGCGGGCACGCGCGCTCGAGCGTCTTGCCGAGCTTGCTCAGGTCGCCGAGCGAGCCCTGAAGCATGGCGGCATAGCCCTGGATGGGGCTCTTGCCGAGGCACGCGATGATGATGGCGCCGACGATGAGCGCCAGGATGACCGAGACGACGGGCGTGATGACCATAAGGCGCTTCTCACGCTGCTCCTCGGAGTACATGCCGGCGCGCCAGGCGCGCTTGCTCTCCTTGTTGCCCTCGGTAGGGGCGACGTTCTTGGTTTCTGCCACGGTTCCTCCCCTCCTACTTTCCTGCCATGGCGAGCGAAATCTCCTTGATGGGAGGGTTCGCGCCGGGGTACGTGCCCATGATCTCGCCCTCGAAGAGGACCGTAATGCGGTCGGAGAGCTTCAGCACCTCATCGAAGTCGGCCGAGATGAGAAGCACCGCGCAACCGGCGTCGCGCTGGGCGATGATCTGGTCGTGGATGAACTCGGTGGCGCCGATGTCGAGGCCGCGGGTCGGGTAGACGGCCACGAGGAGCTTCGGGTGGGCGTCGAGCTCGCGGGCCAGGATGACCTTCTGCTGGTTGCCGCCGGAAAGCGAGCGGGCCGTCTGGTTGACGGAGGTGCAGCGGATGTCGTTCTCCTCGCGCAGGCGCTCGGCGTGCTCGCGGATGGCGTCGAGCTTGAGCCAGGCGCCGTGGCCGGCGGAGAAGCGCTCGTCTTGGGTGGCCTTGAGCACGAGGTTCTCGGCGATGGTCATGTCGCCCACGAGGCCCATCTTGTTGCGGTCCTCGGGGATGTTGCCAAGGCCGCTCTCGATGAAGGCGCTGGGGCTGTAGAGGCCGATCTCGTTGCCGTCGACGCCGATGACGGTGCCGGAGTCGGGCTTGATGAGGCCGGTGACGAGGGCGGCGAGCTGGCTCTGGCCGTTGCCATCGATGCCGGCGACGCCCAGGATCTCGCCCTTGTGGATGGTGAGCGAGACGTCCTTGAGGCCGCCGTGCTTCATCTCGGGCCTGTAGGAGACGCCCTTGAGCTCGAAGGCGGCCTCGCTGGCGCCCTCGACCTTCTCGTAGGTGCTCTCCTGGAACTTCTGGCCGATCATGAGGTCGGCGAGCTCCTGCTCGGTGGTGTCGGCAACCTTGAGGGTGCTGATGGTCTCGCCGCGGCGGAGCACCGTCACGCGGTCGGAGATGCGCATGACCTCGCGCATCTTGTGCGAGATGAAGACGATGGACTTACCCTCTGCGGTGAGCGAGCGCATGATGTCGAAGAGGCCCTCGACCTCGAGGTCGGTGAGGACGGCGGTGGGCTCGTCCAGGATGACCAGCTCGGCGCCGCGGAAGAGGACCTTCATGATCTCCACGCGCTGCTGCATGCCGATGGACATGTTGCCGACCTTCTCGTCGAGGTCGATCTCCATGCCGTAGCGGTCCATGAGCTCTTCGATGGTCTTGCGGTCTTCCGCGATTTGGAGGAGCGGCGACTTGTGGCGCTTGTCGCCCAGGATGATGTTCTCCAGGCCCGTCATGTCGTCGATGAGCATGAAGTGCTGGTGAACCATGCCAATGCCGTGCTCGACGGCAACGCCGGGGTTGGTGATGTGCACCTCCTCGCCGTGCATATAGATCTTGCCTTCGGTGGGCTGGTAGAGCCCGATGAGAACGTTCATGAGCGTGGACTTGCCCGCGCCGTTCTCTCCCAGAAGCGTGTGCACCTCGCCCTGCTCGATTTCGAGGTTCACGTTCTTGTTCGCGTAAAACGAACCGAAGGCCTTGCTAATGCTGTCCATACGCAGCAGTTCGGCCATGCGTACCACCTTTCGACGTACCCCGCCTACGCGCCGGTTGAGCCGGCGCCCTCCCCTCGATTGCCCCTGCCGCCTAAGCGGGCTCGATCTTGCCTCTGTGCTGGCAAGGGCGTACGTTAAATTCATACTTTCGTGGCTTTACCCGTACCACGACGCGGAACAGGATAACCCGAGTTTGGTGTCAAACCTATTAACGAAATCGGGCACCTCTGTTACCACTATTTGGCAGGAAGCCTAACCAAACGTGTTAGTTCCCTGCTAAGAGCCTGCGTTCAGCGCATTCTCCCGCATGCTGCGGGAGGCTAAGTTTTTCGCTTCTTCAACTAATCTCTCCCCCTCTTGCGCGAGTAGTAGGTGTCGCGCATCGGCAGCGTGGGGCGCAGCTTGCCGTCGAGCGCGTGGTAGGCGTTCTGCACCGCGGGCGCGGCCGGGATCGTGGCGATCTCTCCGATGCCCTTGCCGCCGTAGGCCACGGGCAGCTGCTCGTCCTTCTCTATATAGAGGGCGTGGATCTGGGGGATCTCGTCGGCGCGGAAAAGGCCCAGCGTGCCGTACTTGGCCGTGGGCATGCAGTCCTCGAGCGGCCAGTCCTCGGTGAGGGCATAGCCCATGCCCATGAGCACGCCGCCCTCGATCTGGCCCTGGATGGCGATGGGGTTGATGACGCGGCCGGAGTCGTGCGCGGCGTAGAACTCTGCGGCCTTTCCCTCCTCGTCCAAGACGCACACGTGCACGGCAAAGCCGTAGCAGATGTGGCTCTTGGCGTTGGGCACGTCGGCGCCGAGCTTGTCGGTCTGCTCGAAGTACTCGTAGAAGAACTCGCGGCCCTCGAGCTTGGCAAGGGCGGCCGCGGGGTCCTTGGGCCAGTGGCCGTGGCCGGGCGTGAGCTCGGCCGCAGGCACGACGTACTCTCGGCCGTCCTCAAAGCGGAAGGTCTTGCCGTCGCCGCCGGCGCGCACCTGGCCATCCGGCACGTCCTCGCCGCGTTCGACGGCAAGCATCGCGTCGCGCAGGAGAAACGCCGCGCCGCGCACGGCCTCGCCGGTGACGACCGTCTGGCGAGAGCCCGAGGTGGTGCCGGAATCGGGCGCGTTCTCCGTGGAGCACTCGCCGTTTGCTATGAGGCGCTTGGGCAGGCCCGTGGCCTCGGCGATGTCTTGGATGAAGACGGTGTTGCAGCCCTGGCCGATGTCTGAGGTGGCGGCGTAGGCCACGGCCACGCCATCCTCGACGCGGATGTTGCAGCGGCCCTTGTCGGGAAGCCCCACGCCCGTGCCGGCGTTCTTCATGGAGCAGGCGATGCCGGCACGTCCCTGGTTCTCGTAGTAGACGTCCTTCACGGCGTCGAGGCACTCCTTGAGGGCCGTGGAGCAGTCGGCAATCTGGCCATTGGGCAGGACCTTTCCCGGCTCGATGGCGTTTCTGTAGCGAATCTCCCACGGGTCGATGCCCGCCTTGCCGGCCAGCACGTCGATGAGGCTCTCGAGCGCGAACTCCGACTGGCAGACGCCAAAGCCGCGGAAGGCTCCCGCAGGCGGGTTGTTGGTGTAGTAGCCAAAGCCGCGGATGTCGGTGTTCTGGTAGGTGTAGGGGCCCACCGAGTGCGTGCAGGCGCGCTCGAGCACAGGGCCGCAGAGGCTTGCGTAGGCGCCCGTGTCGAAGTTGATCTCGCAGTCGAGGCCCGTGAAGTGGCCCTCGGCGTCGCAGCCGAGCGTAAAGGTGCCGCGCATGTAGTGGCGCTTGGGGTGGAAGGCGAGCGACTCGGCGCGCGTGAGGAAGCACTTCACCGGCATGCCGAGGTGGTAGGCGGCAAGGGCGGCCAGGTGCTGGACCGAGACGTCCTCCTTGCCGCCAAAGCCGCCACCCACGAGCATGGTCTCCACCACCACGCGCTCGGGCTCGGCGTCCCAGCCGAACATGTGGGCGCACTCCTTGCGCGTGTCGTAGGCCCCCTGGTCGGTGGACCAGATCTTCACGCCCGTCTTGTAGGGCGCGGCCACGGCGCACTCAGGCTCCAGGAAGGCATGCTCGGTAAAGGGCGTGGTGAAGGTCTCGGTTGCGGTGAAGGCGGACTCCTCGAGGGCCTTCTTCGCATCGCCCCTCGTGACGTGTCGCTGCTGGCAGATGTTGTTCTTGAGCTCCACGTGGTTGCCGAAGGCGTTGAAGCTCTCGTGAATGAGCGGCGCCCCCGGGGCGGCGGCCTCGTCGATGTTTCGCACCGGCTCGAGCACCTCGTAGGAAACCTTCACGAGCCTCTTGGCCTTCTCCAGCGTGGCGCGGTCCTTGGCCACCACGAGGCAGATGGCATCGCCCACGCAGCGGGTGACCTCGCCCACGGCGATCATGACGTCCCAGTCTTGGATGAGGTGTCCCACCTGGTTTACGGGGACGTCGGCCGCGGTGAGGATGTCGATGACGCCCGGGAGCGCGAGCGCCTTCGCGGCGTCGATGCCGAGCACGCGGGCGCGCGGGTGCTCGGAGCGCACGGCGGAGGCGTAGACG
>CAVIES010000065.1:0-9768 GCA_963641675.1 Anaerovoracaceae bacterium | reverse complement strand
GCGCTTGGCTATGACACCACGGCCATCCACCCCAACCTCGGCACGAACTGGAACCGCGAGGGAATCTACGCCAAGTTTGGCTTCCAGAGCTTCCTCACCATCGACGACTTCGCCGATGCCCCGCAGTTCCACAGCGGCGTCACCGACAAGGCCACCTACGAGCGCGTGCTCGAGCTTCTGGAGAGCTCCGACGACCCGCAGTTCGTCTTTGACGTCACCATGCAGAACCACAGCAGCTACGACCAGGGAAACATCGACGAGTCCCTCTTGCGCGGCTATACGCCTAGCTATCTGGACGAGGAGCAAACCGCCGAGCTCAACGAGTACCTCGCCTGCATCGACGCCTCAGACGCAGACCTCGAGTGGTTTATGGGGGAGCTCAAGAAGCTCGACCGACCCGTGGTGCTCGTCTTCTTCGGCGACCACCAGGCGAGCGTCTCCGCCGCCGTGAACGACGCGCTCTTCCCCGACGAGGGCGACCAGACCCATGGTGCCCGAACCTACCTCACCGACTACGTGGTGTGGGCCAACTACGACGTGGAAGGTGCGGGCGATATGCGCACCGAGCTCGCGAGCTCGTCCACGCTTGCGGCGCTGGCGCTCAGCGCCTGCGGAGCCCCCCTCACCAACTACCAGGAGGCCCAGCTCGGAGCCCGCCTCCAGATGCCCACGATCGACGCGCTCTACTACACCGACCAAGACAAGCGCATCCACGCCACGGGCGCGCTCAAGACCACAGCTGGCGCAGACCCAGGCGGAGACGCCGCCGCCCGCGCCCGCGACGCCTACCTAAAGCTTGCGAGGGTCCAGTACCTGAACTTCGCAACCCATGTGCAGTAACAGAAAGAGGGACGCCCCGAAGGACGTCCCTCTTTGTTCCAAACGTATGTAAGACGTTAATTAAGCGCTCTTACGGACGTTGGAGGCCTGGAGCTTGCCGTTCTGACCGGTGGTGATGTCAAACTCGACAGCCTGGCCCTCGTCGAGGGTCTTGAAGCCATCCATCTGAATCTCGGAGTAGTGGACGAACAGATCGTCGCCATCCTCGCGAGAGATGAAGCCGTAGCCCTTGTCCGGATTGAACCACTTAACAGTACCCTGAGCCATGACGTGCCTTTCTTTCGTTTGCCCCTCCGGGGGCAACGCTGGTGCGCTTGCGCGCTGAACGATACGCGGCAAAATTGCCACTTAGCTAGGATACCCTAGAAAGCTGCGGAAACGCTCGAAAAACGTAAATTGCCCCTCGGCGAGCGCTATTTGCCGCGAACGGCGCCGATGGGCGGCCCGATGGTAGTTGCTGTGAAACTCAATCGAGCGCGACCTCATGGGCCTCGTGCGCGTTCAGCACGCCAGTAGCCAAACAAAAAGGCCGGGCCCCGAAGGACCCGGCCCGCAGCGTTCTTAGTGCTAGTAAGCCTTACAGATAGGCCACGGCCTTGATCTCCACCTTGGCGCCCTTGGGAAGTGCGGCCACCTCAAAGGCGGCGCGGGCGGGGTACGGAGCCTCGAAGAACTCGGCGTAGACCTCGTTCATGGCGCCAAAGTCGGCGATGGAGTCGAGGAGGACGGTGGTCTCGGCGACGTCTGCCATGGTGGCGCCGGCGGCCTCGAGCACGTTCTTGACGTTGGTGAGGCTCTGGCGGGTCTGGGAGGCGATGTCATCGCCCGCGAACTCGCCGGTGGTCGGGTCAACCGGCAGCTGGCCAGAGACGTGGATGCAGTTGCCGGCCTTGGTCGCGGCGGAATACGGGCCCACGGCGGCGGGCGCCTTCTCGGTGACGATAGCCTCGATAGCCATGCTTCTCTCCTTTGCTGCCGCATATGCGGCGGTTCTGCCCATGCGGGCTTCCTAAGACGTGGCCTGGCGGCCCGTCGGTTTGCTGCTTCTCCCCTAGCGGCTCACGTAGCGGCCGGGCTGGGCGCCCGTGGGCTCGCCGTTGCTCGCGGCAAGCACGCCGTTCACGAAGGTGAGCTTGGCGCGGCCCTTGCACGCAAAGCCCTCGTAGGGGGTGTGGTCGACGTTCTGGTGCTGCGTCGCGGCCGTGATGGTCCACTCCACCTCTGGGTCCCAGACGCAGATGTCGGCATCGGCACCGGCTGCGAGCTGGCCCTTCTTGGGCCACATGCCAAAGACCTTGGCTGGGTTCTCACTCATGAGGCGGCAAAGCTCCACCGGACCCAGGGTCTCGGCAAAGCTCGTGGCCACGAGCGCGGGCCTGTGCTCCACGCCGGCGCCGCCGTTCGGGATCTTGCGGAAGTCGTTGCGGCCGCGGTCCTTCTGGCCGTGCAGGTTGAAGCTGCAGTGGTCGGTGGCGATGGTGTCGATCTCGCCGGCGCAGAGGGCCTCGCGAAGCGCGGTACGGTCCTCGGGCTTGCGCAGGGGCGGGCTCATCACGTACTTGGCGCCGGCAAAGCCGTCGTCGCCTTCCTCTAGGTAGCGCGTGTCGTCGAGCAGGAGATACTGCGGGCAGGTCTCCACGAAGATGTTCTGCTGGCCGCGGGCCTTGGCGGCGCGGATGGCGTCGAGCCCCATCTTGGTAGAGAGGTGCACGACGTTCACGCGGGCGTCCCCGGCAAGATGCGCGAGATAAAGCAGGCGCGAGATGGCCTCGGCCTCGCACTCGGCCGGGCGGCTGAGCGGGTGGCCCTCGGGGCCGGTCACGCCCTCGTTGAAGACGCGCTGTTGCAGGGCGTTCACCACGGTGCCGTTCTCGCAGTGCACACAGAGGGTGCCGTCGAGGGATTTAAGTGCCTCGAGCACCTCAAGCGTCTCGGCGTCGTCCAGGCGTAGGTGGTCGTAGGCAAAGTATGTCTTGAAGCTGCAGACGCCCTCCTTGCGCATGAGGGCGAGGTCTTGCTTGTTCTGGTCGTTCCACTCGGCCAACGCCATGTGGAAGGCGTAGTTTGCGGTGCAGGTGCCGTCCGCGCGCTTGTGCCATTCGGCAAGGGCTTCGGGCATGGAGACGCCGCGGTCTGCCGTGGCGTAGTCGACGATGGTGGTGGTGCCGCCGCAGGCAGCGGCGCGCGTGCCGGTCTCGAAGCTGTCGGCCGTCCAGTCCATGCCCGTCCAGCACTGCATGTGCGTGTGGGCGTCGATGAAGCCCGGAAACACCCAGCAGCCGTTTGCGTCATAGACCTCGTCATCGGCCGAGGGCTTGAGCGCGGGCGCGATGCCTGCAATTTTGTCGCCGTCGAGCGCGAGGTCTGCCTTTCGCAGGCCCTCGGGGGTGACGAGGGTTCCTCCCTGGATGATGATCATGCTTAAGCACTCCCTCCTCTTCCAAGGCCCGCCTCGATGATCTGGCGCGCACGCGCAAGGTCGTCGGGCGTGTCGATGTCCCAAAGCTCCCAAGGCCACGTGGCCTCTACCGACAGCTTGTCTATACCCTCGGTGGCAGCGGCGCTGCCACCGGAGTCTCCCGAAATTAACTGAAGGGACTTAAACGCGCTCGCAGGGAAGAGCGCGGGGCTTGCGGGCGTACCGCGCCACGAAAGGCGGACGATGGCGTCCTGGCGCGCCTCGCCCACGCTGAGCATGAGCTGGAGGCTTTCACGCTCAAGCAGCGGCTGGTCTCCGGGGACGAAGAGGCAGGCGTCCCAGCCCTGGGCCTCGGCATAGGCGGCAAGCGCCCGCACGGAGTCTCCTTGCTCGGGGCCTTCTGGGCGCACGACGTCGATGCCGCGGGCGGCGCAGATGGCGTCCACCTCGGGCGTGGCGCTCGCCACGACGATGGGAAGCCCCAGCGGAGCGCAGCCAAGCGTGCGGGAGAGCACGGGCTCGCCCAAAAGGGGTTCCACCATCTTGTTGCGCCCGAAGCGGCGCGCATGGCCCGCGGCCAGCACGGCCACGCCAACGCGGCGGCTCAGGGGCTCAGGCGCATTTGCGGCAACCGTGCCGCCCTTGCCAAAGGCTGCGGCGAACTGCGCCTGCGCGGTGGCGTTAACCGAGGCGGTCCAGCGCTCGTAGGAGGCAAGCAGGGCGTCCGCCTCGGGCGTGGGCGTGGAGCCGCCACCGCCGGCGCCGCCCACCACACGGGTGGTCAAGGGCGAGCCCAGGGCGTTCTCGGCGTTGCGTATGAGGGCAAGCGCCTTGGTGTAGGCCATGCCCATGCTGATAGCCGCGGCACGGAGGCTGCCGTGCTCGCGCACGCGGCGCAGGAGCTCGGCGGGGCCGGGCCCGAAGACGCGCTCGCCGTCGTCGTCAACCAGGTATGTCCTGACGTTTGGTCTCATGCGCTCATTCTACGCTCGAATGGTGGTTCCCGTCTTGCCGTCAAGGCCGTCCTTTGCCTTTTCGAGCAGGGTGATGAGGGCGGAGCGCCCGGGCTTGCTCTCGGCAAATTTGGCGCAGGCCAAGACCTTGGGCTCCATGGAGCCCTTGCCGAACTCTCCGGCCGCCGCAAGCTCGCGGGCCTCGGCAGGCGTGAGAGAATCCAGGAACTTCTGCTCGGGCGTGTTGAAGCGGATGGCCACCTTCTCGATGGCCGTGAGGATCACGAGCGCGTCAGCGTTGAGCGACTCCGCCAGAAGCTCGGCGGCATAGTCCTTGTCGATGACGGCGGCCGCGCCCTTGAGGTGGTGGCCCCCAGTGGGCTCCACCGGGATGCCGCCACCGCCACAGGCGATGACCACGTGGTTTGCCTGCACGAGCGAGCTGATGGTGTCCAGCTCGACGATGCGCTTCGGCTTGGGCGAGGCGACGACGCGGCGGTACCCCCTGCCGGAGTCCTCCACGAAGTCGTAGTCGCGCGTAGCTTTGAGTTCCTCTGCCTCCTCGAGCGTCATGAACGAGCCGATGGGCTTGGTGGGGTTCTCAAAGGCCGGGTCTTTGGGGTCGACCTCCACCTGGGTGAGCACCGTGGCCACGCCGTGAGTGGTGATGCCGCGCTCCTCCATCTCCTCGCGCAGGGCGTTCTGGAGGTCATAGCCGATGTATCCCTGGCTCATGGCTCCGCAGACGGAGAGCGGGCAGGGAATGTAGTTCGCAGGGTCGGAGCGCGTGAGCTCGGTCATGGCGTTGGCGATCATGCCCACCTGAGGGCCGTTGCCGTGGACGAGCACGACCTCGTCTCCCCTCTCGATGAGGTCGACGATGGCTTTGGCCGTAGTGCGGACGGCGATCGCCTGCTCGGGAAGGTTCTTGCCGAGGGCGTTGCCACCGAGGGCGACGACGATGCGCTTCGACATCTTCTGCTCCGTTTCCGTGGGTTTCGGGCTCGGTCGGCGTCGCCGGCGGTGAGAGGGGCGGCGCCCGTCGAGCTCGAAAAATGAAAAAGGAAGTCCCAACCCGCCCGGGACGTTGCCCGGGCGGGCGAGAAAGTGCTGGTTATGGGCGCGCAGCAGATTTACCACTGGAGATGGCCTGCGCACATCCGCGCCAGCGCCGGCCATGCCGGCTCTATGAGGACAGGCCTTGCCGGGGCCTTAAGCCCCGGCAGGGATTAGGCCTGGTACCAGCGCGGGGTTGCCGCGGCCTCGAGGGCCTCGAGCGTGGCGGCGGGGTCGGCGACCTTCTGCAGGAACATCATGGCCGCGATGGCGTAGGGCTTGTAGGAGGCCTCCTTGTACATGCCCACGCGGTGCATGTCGAAGACGTCGGCCATGACCTCGCCGTGCTCGCAGGAGACGCCGGAGATGTCGGCGGGCAGCGGGTGCATGAAGATGGTGTCCTGGCCGTTCGCGGTCTTGGCCATGAGGTCGGTCGTGGAGCACCAGTCCTGGTGCGTGGCGTTCTGGGCGAGGAGCTCCTTCTCCAGCGCGGCGATGCCGGCGTCGTCACCCTCGGCGTAGAGGTTGGTGCGGCGCTCCATGGCGGCGTAGGGGGCCCAGGACTTGGGGATGACGATGTCGGCGCCCTCAAAGGCCTCCTCCATCGTGTTCACCTGCTTGAAGGTGCAGCCGTTCTCGGCGGAGTAGGCCTTGGCGGCCTCCACGCGGTCGCCCATGAGGTCGTAGCCCTCGGGGTGGGCCAGCGTGACGTCCATGCCAAAGCGCGGCAGCAGGCTGATGAGCGACTGCGGGCACGAGAGGGGCTTGCCGTAGGAGGGCGAGTAGGCCCAGGTCACGGCAACCTTCTTGCCACGCAGGTTCTCCAGGCCGCCAAACTCCTCGATGAGGTAGAGGAGGTCAGCCGAGGACTGCGTGGGGTGGTCGGAGTCGGACTGCAGGCTGATGAGCGTGGGACGGTGGTCGAGCACGCCGTCGGCGTAAGCCTGCTGCACGGACTCGGAGACCTCCTGCATGTAGGCGTCGCCCTTGCCGATGTACATGTCGTCGCGGATGCCGATGACGTCGGCCATGAACGAGATCATCGTGGCGGTCTCGCGGACGGTCTCGCCATGGGCGATCTGGCTCTTCTTCTCGTCGAGGTCCTGGAGCTCGAGGCCGAGCAGGTTGGAGGCCTTGGAGAAGGAGAAGCGGGTGCGGGTGGAGTTGTCGCGGAAGAGCGAGACAGAAAGGCCGGAGTCGAAGATCTTGGTGGAGATGTTGCGCTCGCGCAGGTTGCGCAGGGCGCCGGCCACGGCATAGAGGGCGCGGAGCTCGTCGGTGGTCTTGTCCCACGTGTGGATGAAGTCGCTCTGGTAGAGGCCCTTGAAGTCGAGGCCGGAAAGCTGGTCGAGGTACTGCTGGATCTCGCTCATGTAAATTCCTCTCCTGGATATTGGTTGGTGTCTGCGCGGCGGGGAGGTTCCGCTCCCCCGCCGCATGGCTTGGAACCTGGCCCGGGCGCTCGGTCCCACCGCTGGGGCCGAGCGTCCGGAGACTTACGAAACTAAGGCTCCCTAGCACCTAGGCGGGTGCCAGGGAAAGCCAACTACTTGATATCGTTGTCGGTGAGCGTCGCGCGGAACGCGGTGGCGTCGTTCATCTCGTCAGAGGGCTCGTAGAGGTTGAGCGCGGCGACATAGAGGGCGGCGCAGGTGGGCAGGTCCTGCTTGTAGGTGACCTCGTTGGGGGCGTGGGCCTGCGACTCGGCGCCGGGGCCAAAGCCGACGCAGGGGATGCCGTAGCGGCCCTGGATGGAGACGCAGTTGGTGGAGAAGGTCCACTTGTCGCAGAGCGGGCGGCCGGTGCGCTTGCTCATCGACTTCTCGCAGCCGATGCGCTCGTCGCCAAAGAGGGCCTTGTGGGCGTCGACGAGGGCCTTGACGTGCGGCGCGCTCTCCTTGTTGATCCACGTCGGGAAGTAGGCCTCGGTCTCGTAGACCTCGCCGGTCCAGGAGGGGCGGTCGTACATGTACATGGAGACCTTGACGTCGTCACCGTACTTCTTGACGGCGGGGAGGTTGCGGACCTCCTCGAGGCAGGACTCGTAGGTCTCGCCGGCGGTCATGCGACGGTCGATGGAGATGGCGCAGGAGTCGGCCACGGCGCAGCGGCTGGGGCTGGTGTAGAAGATCTGCGAGACGGTGCAGGTGCCGCGGCCGAGGAAGCGCGCGTCCTCATAGTGGTCGGGGTTGAACTCGGGCTCGAGCATCTTGGCGAGGCCCTTGATGCTCGTGGACTCGGTGCAGCCGTCGTTGTTGAGGGCGCGGACATCGGCAATGATGTCGGCCATCTTGTAGATGGCGTTGTCGCCGCGGTCGGGCGCCGATCCGTGGCAGGAGGTGCCGTGGACATCGACGCGGATCTCCATGCGGCCGCGGTGGCCACGGTAGATGCCGCCATCGGTGGGCTCGGTGGAGATGACGAACTCGGGCTTGATGCCATCGACGTTGTAGATGTACTGCCAGCACATGCCGTCGCAGTCCTCTTCCTGGACAGTGCCGACGACCATGACCTTGTAGCCCTCGGGGATGAGGTCCATGTCCTTCATCATCTTGGCCGCGTAGGTGGCGGCGGCAACGCCACCCTCCTGGTCGGAGCCGCCACGGCCGCCGATGAGCTGGTCGTCCTCAAAGCCCTCGTAGGGGTCGAACTCCCAGTTCTCGATGTTGCCGACACCGACGGTGTCGATGTGGCCGTCGATGGCGATGATCTTGTCGCCATCGCCCATGAAGCCCATGACGTTGCCAAGGCCGTCGACCTTGACCTCGTCAAAGCCGAGCTTCTCCATCTCGGCCTTGATGCAGGCGACGACCTCGCCCTCCTCGCAGGACTCCGACGGATGGCTGATCATGGCGCGCAGGAAGGCGGTCATGTCCTCCTGGTAGCCCTGGGCAGTCTTCTTGATGAGGTCGTAATCGAGCTGCTTAGCCATGTTCAAACCTTTCTGTTCGATGGCCACGTTTACCAAGATCGGATGGTGCAGGTCGCGCTGGTCGTGCTCGTGAATCAACCGCCCTGCGCAAGGTATTTAGTCGCTAGCAGGTGGCGTACTCGCCCTCCCAGACTATACGGCGGTACTGCTCGGGGTCGGTGTCGCCCTCGGTCGAGAAGCAGAGCACCGAGCTCGAGCGGTCGAGGCCGATGGCCTCCTTGAGCTCGGCATAGGCAGGGTCGGTCATGAGGGTGGCGACGAGGCCGGTGGTGACGGCGCCGGACTCGCCGGAGATGACGCGCGGGTCGCCCTTCTCGGGCGCGCCGAGGATGCGCATGCCGCGGGCCGTCACCCAATCGGGGCAGGAGACGAAGGCCGCGACGTGGTTGCGCAGGATGTCCCAGCCAAGAATGTTGGGCTCGCCGCAGCAGAGGCCGGCCATGATGGAGGGCATGTCGCCGTCCACGATGCGCGGGTCTCCGTCGCCGGCGGCAGCGCCCTTGTAGAGGCAGGCTGCGGGCGCGCACTCGGCCACCACGAAGGTGGGCGGGTTGTCGGGGTAGAGGTTGGTGAAGTAGCCCACGACGGCGCCCGCAAGAGAGCCCACGCCGGCCTGCACGAAGACGTGCGTCGGGCGGTTGATGGCCATGGAGCGCAGCTGCTCGGCGGCCTCTGAGGCCATGGTGCCGTAGCCCTCCATGATCCAGGACGGGATCTTCTCGTAGCCCTCCCAGGCGGTGTCCTGCACGACAACGCCGCGCTCGCAGGCCTCGGCCTCGGCCGCTGCCATACGGACGCACTCGTCGTAGTTGACCTCCTCGATGGTCACCGTGGCGCCCTCAGCTGCGATGTTGTCGAAGCGGGGCTTGGTGGAACCCTTGGGCATGTGCACGACGGCCTTCTGGCCCAGCTTGTTGGCGGCCCAGGCCACGCCGCGGCCGTGGTTGCCATCGGTGGCGGTGAAGAAGGTCGCCTGGCCAAAGTCGCGGGCGAGCTCGTCTGAGGTGAGGTAGTCGTAGGTGCAGTCGGCCACGTCCTTGCCGGTCTCGTCGGCGATGTAGTTGGCCATGGCAAACGAGCCACCGAGCACCTTGAAGGCGTTGAGGCCAAAGCGGTACGACTCGTCCTTAACGGTAAGGTTGCCGAGGCCGAGACGGGCGGCCTGGGCATCGAGACGCGCGAGCGGCGTCACCGAGTACTGCGGAAAGCTCTTGTGGAAGGCGCGCGCCTTGTCCACGTTCTCGAGCGACATGATGCCCAGATACGCATCGTCGCTCTTCGGCATTTCGTTAACGGCCCACTCGATCTTCTCGCTCACGTCGATCTCCATTCGCACGTTGCTTTGCCTTGGCCGACTTTCTGTTTGTTCACCAAACAAAAAGTTTGTTGTTCCTAATCAAAGCACATGAACATGAATATTCAAGGCAGGATTTGTAACGATTCGCGAACGTTATGAATTGGAACCCGAACGGGAAAATCAAATCTCGTCTCAACAACGTCAGCCGGGGCCAAGGGGGTGCCGCGCCGCGCGAGATTCCGCATGAGCCGGAGGTGACTTAATGTCACCT